>CANHZI010000025.1 GCA_947464955.1 Oxalobacteraceae bacterium | reverse complement strand
GACTAAGAAACAAACAGAAGCAAAGGCAGCAGCAGCTGCTAACGAAGCCGCTGCTGAAGCAGCTCCTGATGGTACAGCTTTAGTTTCTATCGGTTTTTCTTATGTCACGAGTGGTGAGTACGATAAAGGTATTGCCATGATGGAAAAAGGCATTAAGAAAGATAGTTTGAAGTATGAAGAAGATGCGAAGTTACATTTGGGCATGGCATATTTAATGGCCGGCAAAAAAGCAAATGCTTTGAAGATTCTGAAAACAGTGCAGGGTAAAGATGGCACAGCTGATCTCGCTCGTTATTGGACGATCTACGCTAATCAAGCTAAATAATCAATTGGCTTAAAATGAAAAAGGCAGCGAAAGCTGCCTTTTTTTATGCCGTCTAGCGCTTGAAAACCGCGGAGCTACTTCCATAGTTCCGCAATTAAGCTTGCTTTGATTTTTTATGATTGCGTACGATAGAAGTTTTGTGAACTGCTTTTGAGCCAGTGCGCTGCGCATGCTTTTGTTTGGAGGATGATGCGGCAAGTTTCGACTTAGTCTCTGTCCTTTTGTTATTGACGGCGATATGTAATTCTAATCTTTGCCCTACATTAAGCTGATCTCTACGTAATTGATTCCAAGACTTGATATCAGCGACGCTTACTTTGTATCTTTTTGCAAGCGAAGCTAAGCTGTCTTTGCGGCCCGCTTTGACTAAGATTTTTCGCGTTCCATTCCCCGCTTTATCGATGTTCAGTTGCGCTTGTTCAGCAATATGCGCAGGAATATCTTCTTCCGTCGAAATGCTGGACTTGGGTACCAGAATCGTCGAGCCAGCGCGCACCACCGTTTTTGCTGGAATTGAGTTCACTTCACGTACTAAGTCAGGTCGATAGCCGAATCTCGTCGCCAGGCTTTCAACTTTCTCTGACTTATTCACGTTCAGAGTAGTCCAAGATGAGTACGGCCCTTTCCAATTGGCGAAATTATCTTCAAATACGCTCGCTTTTTCGACTGGCAACAAGATAGAAGTGTTGTTGCCACCGGTGATGATCGGGCGATTAAATTGAGGGTTTAAGGCCTTAAATTCACTGATCGGAATATCTGCGAGACGGGCTGCCAACTCAACATCGATGTCCTTTTCTTTCTTTACACTTGTGAAGTAAGGAGAATTGTCGAGTGGAGGTAGATTTAATCCGAATTGTTCTGGGTGACCAATAATGTTCTTTACCGCCTGCAGCTTCGGAACGTAATTCTTGGTTTCCGCTGGCATACGCGCAGAGAGGCTATCGAAATCGATAGGCAGGCCGAGTGCTTGTTGTTTCTTGATGGCTCTCTGTACTGATCCTTCGCCCCAATTGTAGGCGGCGAGGGCGAGCTGCCAATCGCCAAACATATTGTATAAGCGTTGCAGATAATCGAGCGCTGCCTCAGTTGAGCCTAGGACACCCCGGCGATCATCTTTGAACATACTTTGCTTCAAATTGAAGTCGCGTCCTGTGGCAGGCATGAATTGCCACATACCAGATGCCTTTGCGCTTGATACTGCATTTGGGTTGAATGCAGATTCAATAAATGGAAGCAAGGCTAAGTCTGTTGGCATGCCTCTTTTTTCAAGGGCATCGACAACATGATATAAATATTTTGAACCGCGTTGAATGGTTCGTAAGAGGTAATCTACACGCGAGCTGTACCACTCAGTCTGATGGTTAACCAGTTTGTTCTCAAGATTAGGAATCGCATATCCGTTGCGTAAGCGACTCCATAAATCGACTTCAATAATATCGAGTGGAGTTTCGGTCAATTGATCAGTACCGTCTAACTTTGCGTCGACATTCAGCTTGTTGGCTTCAGGGCTGGTCAGGACTTTGCTGAGCTTCAGAATATCGCCATCATCAACTCGTGCGTGTGCTATTGGGTTTGAAAAAACCGTCAATACTGAACTAATAGCGATGACACAGAGTCTTAGACGCATATATTATTTATGTGAAGAAATGCCTAGAGAGGTCAGCATAGATTGTGGGACATCGAAGTGTACGCAAAGCGGCGATTCGAGGTCAAGTGAATTAGTGTAAATGGCAGCTTAACGAGCCTGCAAGGAGCAATAATATCCGCATGGAAATGTTTATTTCTCTAGCGCAATGATTGACGCTGATGAGTTGTGTTCGAGCTCAATCGACAGGTAAGTAAATAGAAGAATGATTTAGGCTGCTATGATCAAGAGTGTGTTGAATGCTGCACTTTATTTGAAAAACTGAGAACAAAAAGAGGGAGACTAGATGAACCAAACTTGGCATAAGAAAGTTGCGTTGGCTGCGGCCATATTCACTCCAATAATCGCGACATTGATTAGCTCAACTGCACATGCAGATACTTTATTTGTCAATGCCAATGGATACACCTTGGATAGGACAAATCAGCTTAAGAGATTTCAAGCTTTGCTCATTGATGATCAAGGGAGAGTTGTGGCAACCGGCGACAAAAAAGCCATGCGAGCGCTTAAACCTAAAGCGGTGGAAGTTGACATACGAGGTAAGACCTTGTTGCCAGGTTTGATTGATGCACACGGCCATGTACTCGGATTAGGTGTTGCGGCAAGTCAGCTGAGTTTGCGTGCAACTTTGAATCTAGCACAAGCGCAGAAAGCAATTGCCGAATACGCACAAAAATATCCTCAGAATCAATGGATTTTGGGTGGGGAATGGAACCAAGCTATTTGGAAATTAGGGCGTTTCCCAACTGCCGCTGAGATTGACGTGGTGTTGAAAGATCGCCCGGTATGGTTGCGCCGTGTTGATGGTCATGCGGGGTGGGCGAATTCAACTGCAATGAAGCTCGCCGGCATTAATCGCGACACTGCAGATCCACAAGGTGGCAAAATCGAACGCGATTCAAGTGGTGAGGCGACCGGTATTTTTGTCGATAGCGCGATGGACTTGATTGAAAAGGTCTTACCCGCGAAAAATGAAAGCGAGATGCGCACAGCACTTGATGCAGCAATGGCGCAACTGCGCAGCGTTGGCCTAACATCAGTTCATGATGCTGGTGTTTCGAAAGAAGACGATCGCTTGTTTCGCGATTACGCGAATCAAGGGAAGTTGACGACACGTGTGTATGGCATGATCGGTGGAGTACAAGGTTTCTTCGACGAAGCGGCGAAGAGTGGCCCTCTTCACACGTATGCGGACGATAAATATGCTTTACGTGCCGTCAAACTGTATTCGGACGGAGCGCTCGGTAGTCGCGGTGCTGCTTTACTAGCCCCTTATAGTGATGCTCCTCATACGAAAGGTTTACTATTTGTCTCAAATCAGGAAATGCAGTCGATGGTTTCGAAGGCCGCTTCCTTAGGGTATCAAGTGAATGTGCATGCGATTGGAGATGCGGGTAATCTGCAAGTCATTGATAGTCTCGCTGCACTCAAAGCTAAGAGTAGTGCGTCACAATTGCGGCACAGAATTGAGCATGCACAAGTGCTGCAGCTTAGTGATATACCACGCTTGAAAGCCAGCAGTATTCTCCCTTCGATGCAGCCAACACATGCCACTTCTGATATGAACATGGCAGAAGACAGAATTGGCAAGAAGCGCCTTGAAGGTGCGTATGCGTGGCGTAGCTTCTTGAAACAAGGATCACGCGTTGCTTGTGGTTCAGATTTTCCAATAGAAAGCCCGAATCCATTCTGGGGCATCTATTCTGCGGTGAGCCGCCAAGATTTTGAGCAGAAACCAGAAGGCGGGTGGCATCCAGAGCAAGCAATGACCCGTTTAGAAGCTTTTCGTTGTTTCACGATCGATGCTGCTTATGCGGCTAGGCAAGAGAAAATTCTCGGAAGTTTGGAAAAAGGCAAATGGGCTGACTTCATTGTGATTGACCAAGATATTTTCGAAGTGCCAGTAAAACAGATCTATCAAACACAAGTTCTGCAAACCTGGCAAGCCGGTAAGCAGGTTTATGTAAAATGATGGCCGTATAAAAAAAGCGAGCTTTGAACTGAATCCCAAAAGTTGGTTTCCAACTATTTGGGCTCAGTTCACTTTGAGCTCGCTTTTTTTGATCTCAGGTTTATTCTTTTGCGAGCTTAGCTTAGCTTAGCCCATGCAAAAGACGTTGAGCTTATTCCCATCGAGGTCGCGGAAATATCCAGCGTAAAACCCAGAGTCCCCGCGTGGGCCAGCAGGCCCCTCATCTTTTCCACCGAGTGCCAATGCTTTCGCGTGCAAGGCGTCGACCTTGTCGCGACTATCCATGACCAGTGAAACCATCGTGCCATTGCCGACCGTAGCTGCTTGGCCATCGAATGGTTTGATAATGCCAAGGGACGGTTGTGTTGGGCTGACCGCCCAAGCGATGAATCGATCAGATTCCATGAAGCGGGATGCACCAATTAGCGCGAGTAATTCATCATAGAACTGAGCCGCTGCATCGTAGTTATTAGTTCCGAGAGTGACGTAGCCGATCATACTGCCTCCTATCATTGGTGGATCGATTTATTCTTCCTGAAAGTGAAATTGTAGTTTCGCTAGTTTGGCATAGACGCCATCTAATGCCACCAGACTTTGGTGATTGCCGGTTTCAACAATCTGACCATGATCAAGCACGATAATGCGATCCGCACGCTTTACGGTGGCTAGTCGATGCGCAATAATGAAAGTGGTGCGGCCTCGCATCGCCGTCTCCAATGCTTGTTGTACTAAACGTTCAGATTCTGCATCTAGCGCGCTTGTGGCTTCATCGAGCAGCATTAAGCGAGGATTCTTCAAAAGTGCGCGGGCAATTGCGATCCTTTGTTTTTGCCCACCTGATAAACGTACTCCACGCTCACCTAAAAATGATTGATAACCGTCCGGAAGTTGTTGAATAAAGTCATGTGCTGCTGCCATCTTCGCCGCTTTAATGACGTCGTCATCACTGGCATCGTGTTTGCCGTAACGAATGTTTTCCATTGCGTTGGCGGAAAAGATGATGGTGTCTTGCGGCACAATACCGATGGTGGAGCGAAGTTCATACAAACTGAGATCTCGAATATTAATACCATCAAGCGTGATACTCCCGGATTGCGGATCGTAGAACCTCAGGAGTAGCTGAAACAAGCTTGTTTTTCCCGCGCCCGACGAACCCACAAGTGCAATGGTTTCACCTTCTTTGATTTCGAGATTGATCTGGCTCAAGGCCGCGGATTGTGGTCTTGATGGATAGAAGAATTGTAGGTCTTTGATATCGACCTTGGCGCCATAGCCGCTCGTTGGTGGTAGTGCTATTGGAGAAGATGGATCGGTAATCGGTGATTTCACAGACATCAGTTCTAATAGCCGCTCAGTCGCACCTGCCGCTCGTTGGGCGTCGCCGAGCACCTCAGACAGTGCGCCGATGGCACCAGCAACGATCGATGCATATAAAATAAACTGACCTAGTTTGCCGCCGCTCATTTCGCCGTTAACCACGGCATGGGCTCCCAGCCAGAGTACAAAAACAATGGCACCGAAAATCAATAAAATAGCGACCATTGTTAATAGTGATCGAGCTCGAATTCTACGCATTGCTGTGGAAAATGCTTTTTCAACAGAGTTGGAGAATCGTTGGGCCTCAATCTTTTCGTGTGTAAATGCTTGTACTGTAGGCATCGCGTTGAGTATCTCGCCGGCCACCGCAGAGGCATCGGCAATTCGATCCTGTGAGTCTCTCGATAGTTTACGTACGCGCCGTCCAAAGAACACAATCGGCAACACAACTAAGGCTAACATGACAATAATGATGGACGAAAGCATAGGGCTGGTGACAAACAACATGATTAAGCCACCAAAGAATAATAAGAAATTACGTAGGGCCAAGCTGATACTTGTGCCAACCACCGTCTGAATCAGCGTGGTATCAGTAGTGAGACGCGAGAGCACCTCACCGGTTTGGGTTGTTTCATAAAATTCAGGGCTTTGATTAACCACATGCGAATACACGGCATTACGAATGTCGGCAGTCACGCGCTCGCCCAGCCAAGACACCATATAAAACCTTGCGGCAGTCGCAATTCCAAGTACTACTGCAACCCCAAATAAAGCGAGAAAGGTGAGGTTGACATGTTCTATCCCATTATTACCGTTGCCGATTTTGCTAAATCCCAGATCGATCATCTGCCTGAACGCATAGGGGATGGTCAAGGTTGCCATTGCCGCGACCAGCAACGCAATGCCGGCTAGGGCAAACTGTTTCCGATATGGGCTTAAGAAAGGAAGTAACTCTTTCAGAGTCGCCAGAGTGCTTTTTTGCGTGGGCTTTGCCTCGCTGCTGCTGTTAGTTGCCATGATTTGCGGAGTTGCCTAGATGAATTTTGCGCTCTGTTTGGCGCTCGTGTATTGTGTCAGCTTTTGCATGACATTGCTTGAGCATGTGCGCCCTCAATGAGCTATTTTCAAGTCAACAGATTCATAGCTTGGGCGTTATTCCCTTTAATACAATTTAAAACCTTTTACAAAATGCATATTCGGATTTCAAAATTACTCGCTTTATTCTTTGTTGGGGCTTGTGCTTTAGTGCTGGCCGGTTGCGCTGGGACGATGCGTGACATACGCGACTGCAAAAAAGGCGATTGGGTGGTCATCGGTCAGAAAGATGGCGAAGCCGGTTTTGTCGCGAAGTTTGAAGATCGGCGTGATTTCTGTGCCCATTATGATGAAGAAAAAATAAAGAAAGAGTCTGCTGCGCAGTATCAGATGGGATGGAATTCAGGTAACTATCAATTCTGGAACCGAATGGGTGCCGCTGATGGCCGCGCACCACGTGCCCAGTCTTTTTATACACAACAGATCAGTTCTGAAAAAATCATCAAGAATAAGACGCCTTTGAATCCGAGCGCATATGATGCGGGTTGGAAGTCAGGTAACGCCGATTACTGGCATGGCTTGGGCGATCAAGATGGTAGCGCTGGTAAGAATGCAGATGCAGAAAAAGCGCGATTGGAGAGCAGTGGTGATATTAGTTTTAACGTCGATGCCTATCGTCAAGGTTGGAGTCGCGGAAACGAAGCCTACTGGACGCGATTAGGCTTTGAGGATGCCCATAACGGCATAAGTGATAAGCAGTTTTTGGAGCATCAAAAACGCGCTGCGCAGAACAAGTTATTGGTGAGAGAAAAAGCCTACCGAGAAGCGTGGGATCGAGAAATCATTGAGTATTGGAAGCGGTTAGCATGGCAGGATGCCACCAATGGCTGGGATATGTACATGCGTCGTATCGATGCCAAGAAACGTGATCTGAAGTTTAGTGAAGCTGAGTACCAAAGTATGTGGGAGAATCGCTTGCAACAATATTGGTCTGATGCTGGTCGTGATGACGGTTTCGGACAACCTAATCGATTTGAACAGCGCAATGCAAATGCACGTAACGACAAGTTGTTTGTCTTAGCGCGGTCGAAAGACGATTACATGCAAGCGTGGTATGCGGAGAACGCGCGTTACTGCAGCCCACAAAATGCATTTGAGTTTGGACGCCGTTCCGCCTATTTTGCCTTAGAAGTCTGTAATCCAAGCGTACAAGCGCGGGCAAGACATGGCTATGCAAGCGGGGAGCGTTACGAAAATGTAATGCGTGAGCGCATTCGTGTCGAACGTGATCTCAGTAGCACTATTGAACGCCGGAACGACACGAATGATAGGTTGCGTCGACTAGAGAAAGAAATCAAGCGCGATCAAGATAATAAAGATCGTCCTCGAAATGAAGAGAATGCAAAAATTGACAAGAAACGCGAAAAGGACAGGGCAGAACTCATACGTTACATCCGCGATTTGAATCACAAAATTGATGATCTAGAAATGTGGCGCCACCGTCACACTGACCAACTTGAGCAAATCATGCGTTCACTATGAAGTTAGATTGTTTCTGATTTGATCTCACACAATGCCTCGTACTCGCTTCTAATGAGCACGAGGCATTTTTTACAGGACTTATCGATTTCGACCTAGATGTTGCAAGAAAAAGCTTTCGTATTTCTTGTGCCACGCTTTCGGTTTCACTGCTCCTCCCATACCATGTTCGCCATCCGGATCTAGGAAAAGATCTACTAAACTCTCTTTGCCATTTTCAAGTAAAGCACGATATACATTCACGGTGTCTTGAAATAAGACATTTGGGTCCTGCATGCCATGAACTAATAGTAGTGGTTTTTTGAGGCCAACTGTCAGCGGCAGCAAGGAGTAACGACGCAGGTTTGGTTTGCTGCGGTCGACTTTGCCTATAGTGCGCCCGCTATACCAACTATTGTAGTTTTCCCATTCAGTGGGGCCAGCACCGGCAATCCCTGCGGCAAATAAATCAGGACGTGTGTACATCGTGTGTTGCGTTTGAAAACCTCCGAAGCTCCAGCCTGTGAGGCCTATGTGTTTGCGGTCTACTCCAAGTTTTGCATCCATATATTTCACTAAGTCTTCAAGGTCCTCAGTTTGTGGTTGACCTACTTGTTCCCAGTTGGCATCACTAAATTTTCTGCCATAGTTGGAATGTCCTCTTGGGTCGACTGCAACGGTGACATAACCGTGTTTCGCTGCCATGTACATGCCGAATTGGTATGCCGTCGCTTGGAAACTATCGGTCTCGATAATATGCCTATCGCCTAGAGGGCCGCCGTAGGTGTAAACAATAGCAGGACGATTGTCGGATGAACTCCATTGCATAGGCTTAAACACATAGGCTTGGATTTGGTCGCCATGACGATTTGTGAAATAGAAACGTTCGGGTTGGATTAGATGAACGGCGTTCCAGGCTGGGTCATGACTTTGTGTGAGTGTCTGCTGCTGATATTGTCCGTTTTTTTGCGCTAGCGTGTCGATCAATTTTAATTCTGGTGGCGCGGACCATTGTCCAGCAACGCTTGCAACTTTGTCGCCATTTTCAGTGACGACGGTGGTGCGATGGAAGTCAGCACTTTTGCCAAATCCTGTCATTTCACCAGAGCTTAAATCAACTCTAAACACGTTCATCGATGCAAAGTCATCTCGGTTGGCCAATACAAACATAAAACGATTATCTGGAGTAAAACTAAGGATCTGATGCGCTTCGAAGTCACCTTTCAAAATGCTAGTTGCTTCACCATTGTTGATATTGATTCGATATGGCTGACGGAAGCCATGTTCATCGAGCACTGCGATAAGTTGTTTGCCATCGGGTGTAAATTGGGGCGCAACCACATCAACTACTTCATGACCGACGTTGCCTCGACGTTCAAAAACTAACTTAGGCTTCGTTCCTTCAGCAGTTTGACCAACATAGATGCGCAGTAGCTCTTTTTCGCGTTCCCAAGTTGAGAAGGTGTATTGTTTGCTATCTTTACTAAAACTGACACGGCTCATTTCGAACCAGACGTCTCCACCCTCATTGGTGAAAACGGGGCTAGGTTGGCGCATAGATTCTTCGGATACGCGACGAATGTAAATTGCTGTCGCGGGTACATTTCGCTTGTCATCGGAGACTTCACGACCAACTTTTTTCGCGGTAGCGAAACGTTCGGAGTAACTCATAATTTCTACCTGGCGACCAGTGGGTGCTTTGGACGGGTCAGATGGCCCTGCGGTCGCCGCAATTGCCATCCATTGTTTATCGTCGCTCAGCGTTGTGCTACTGATGGCGTACTTTTTCTCAACATCCTCAGCGTGAATCAATTCGGGATTAAGTTGACGTAGTTGACCTTGATGAAAATCGGCTTGATAGATTCTTCTATCATCCATGTACAGGTAACCACTATCGTCGGCGCTATACGAAATAATGCGTTCCGTCTTATCGGTTTTGGTCAATCGTTGAAATGGACTGCCATCCATTTTTAAGCGGAAAAGATCTCCACGGTATTGAAAGATCAGTTCATTTGTTTTCTTCGCCCAAACCAAGTTTTCGACACCTGGGTAGAGATCGTTAGGTTTTAACTTTTCTTTGTTGAGTTTTTTCTTTAATTCATCGCGTAGTTCCCACAATTCCTTTTCGGTCTCTTTCTTATCTTTGTTTGCAGTATTGTCTTTTTTTGTATCAAGATTTTTTTGTGAATCCGTTGATTCGCTCTTCGTCGTCTCTGCTACTTTGTTTTTGTCTTGTCTAACGGCATCAGTCGCTGCTTTTTCTTTTGCGACCTCAGCATCTTTTTCAGCTTTGAGTGCTGCATCTTTTGCTTTTTTCTCGGCGAGTTCTTTCTTTAGGGCTTCAATCGCTGCTTCTTCCCATTGGTTGAGGTTAACTTTTTCTCCTCGCAGATAAGCCGCTTGTGCCTCGGCTTTTGCTTGGCGTTCGCTCAGTTCGCGCTCTTTCTGTAGTAATTTTTTGTCAAAACGATCCCAATCTTCGGGTGCATCCACACCCCTCATGAGGGTGGGCGAGGTGATGCGTTGGCTCTTGCCAGACTGCGTGTCGTAAATATAAAGATCGCTGCCTTCCTCATTAAAGGGATTCCATAAATAGGCGAGGAATCGACCATCCTCACTGAAACGCAATTGTTTTGCGGCCTTACCCATATAGCTTTTTGCTCGAAATAGTTGTTCGAGGCTGAGTTCACTAGCTCTTATTTTGGGGACAGCTGGGTTCGAAATCGATGCAGTCTCGGCGGCGACTGCGCCAACACTGAGTTGACTCGTGTTAGCAAAAATGAGGGCGATACTGATAGCGATAACACGGTTTCTCATTTTATTCCTTGTTTAAGATTAGGCGGTGAATGGTGAATAGCCGGTGTCCCGGCGCAATAAAAAAATGGTAAAAGTAGACTAATTAAGTCTGGCGGAAGTTCATTGCCTTCCTCTATTTTTTTGCAATGGTGAAGATAAAAAAATTTGACCGTCAAAAAATCCCGACTAGAACGCTCAAGTACAGTAAAATTTTAGTTTATTTGTATGAAATCACGTCATTTATGACGCGAATCCCCCTCTATTTTTAAAGATTAGATCTATGTCAGGTGCAAGCCTTTTAACCCTTCTCGATGATATTGCGACCGTTTTAGATGATGTCGCTCTAATGACTAAAGTTGCTGCTAAGAAAACGGCAGGTGTACTTGGCGATGATCTCGCGCTAAATGCCGAGCAAGTTAACGGCGTGCGAGCTGATCGCGAGTTGCCAGTGGTTTGGGCAGTCGCTAAAGGTTCGTTGAAAAACAAAATGATTATCGTGCCCTTGGCCTTATTGTTAAGCGCATTGGCGTCTTGGGCGATTATGCCTTTGTTGATGTTGGGCGGTGCTTATTTGTGCTTTGAGGGTTTTGAGAAACTGGCACACAAGTTCTTGCACACTGACGCCGAAGAGAAAGCCGAGGAAGCTGAGTTGCTCTCGCACGTTGCCGATACCAATGTGGATTTAGTTGCCTATGAGGCGGACAAAATTAAGGGGGCGATTCGAACAGATTTCGTTCTGAGTGCAGAAATTATCATTATCACTTTAGGTACTGTCGCGGAATCTGTTTTCTCTACCCGCGTAGCCGTCTTGGTTGGCGTGAGTCTGATCATGACGGTCGGTGTGTACGGTTTCGTCGCTTTGATTGTGAAACTCGACGATATGGGGTTTTACTTACGAAAAAATGCGAATGATTCATTTTTGCATCGCCTGAAACATAAGCTTGGCGATGGCTTGGTGGCTTTCGCCCCTTGGTTAATGAAAGCCTTAACCGTGATTGGTACAGTCGCAATGTTTATGGTGGGCGGTGGAATACTGACTCACGGTGTGCATGCGATTGGTGACTTTTCGCACCATTTGGCGACCGCCACCGCGAGCATTCCTTATTTGGGCGTGGTATTGGGTTTCTTGATTCCAGCCTTAGTAGATATTCTAGTGGGAATAGTTGCGGGTGCTTTGGTGTTGTGTGCGTACCAGCTGTATGACCGCTTCTTGGCGCCTATCTTCAAGTTTAAGAAGCCAGAATAAATTCACACCGCTAGATTCTTCGTGCTTCGGATTGCATGTTTCGTGTTTTGTCGCTTTCATCTAACGAGAATTTAGTTTTCCCCATATGCTTTTGTATGTCGCTTCCTGATCTGAATTAGAGGTTAGGAAGCTTTGCATGCCTGTGTCCATTGGAGCTCTTATGATAGAAATTGTGGTTGATGCTGTTGAAAAGTCATACAGTACCGTGCAAGCAGTACGTGGCTTAAGCTTTACCGTTCGTGCTGGGAAAATCTTTGCCTTGTTGGGCCCAAATGGCGCTGGTAAGTCGTCTTTGATTCGTATGCTGGTTGGCTTGACTCAGCCAGATACGGGCAAGATCGAGGTACGTATAGATGGTGTGTCGGTCGCTGCGCTTCCTGAAACGAGTTTTGCCTATTTGCCTGAAGATCGTGGCTTGTATCCAGATAAGTCTGTGGTCGAGAATCTTACTTACATCGGTAAATTACGTGGCCTGAACCGGCAACAGATTAGCGACGAACTTGCACATTGGCTGCCACGATTTGATTTGCAAGATAAAGCAAAAGATAACCTCAGTAAGCTCTCCAAGGGTAATCAACAAAAGGTGCAATTGATTAGTTGCCTGATCCATCATCCGAAATTGTTGGTGTTGGATGAACCGTTTTCAGGGCTTGATCCCGTCAATCAAGAACATGTTCTGACAATTTTGAATGAACTTCGTCAAAGTGGTACGACTATCGTCCTCAGCGCGCATCAAATGGCCTTGATTGAGCGCTTGGCAGACGAAATGCTATTGTTAAATAAGGGCCAAGAGGTTGCCCGCGGAGATCTAAACCAGGTGATTGAACAGTTGAGTCCACGTAAATTCTATGCCCTCAGTTTTATGTCGGCGCCTGACCTTGTACAGATTCAAGCTTGTGCTGCGGTTCAACACGCAGAAATGAAGGAAGAGCAACAGGTGTTGGTAGAAATGCGCGAGGGACATACAGTGAATCAGTTGTTGTCAGAACTGATGTCGCTTGGAGAACTAATCGATTTTGGGCGTCAACGACCAAGTTTGCACGATTTGTATTTGACTGCAGTTCAAACGCACAATGCCGCGCAAGATCAAGTGGCGGCGTCGAGCATTACACAGGCGAAGGAGGTTTAAAATGAATTTGTGGACGATTGCTGTATTTGAATTTAAGCGCTACTTTAAATGGAAGCAAGAGATCATCTCTCTCGTGTTGATGCTAGTTGGTTTTGGTTTCTCTTTCGCTTGGCCTATGCTGAAAAGCGTACTCGACAAAGACTATCAAGTTGCGGTGTTCGCCGAAGGAGTGATGCCGAAATTGGAAGGTTTTCAGTTCAGCCAATTAGGAAATCAAGGTCAGGAAAATGTGATGAAAAATCTCGGCAGTACTTGGCATGCTGTGATCACGATTGATAAGGGACAAGTACAACTCACTGTGAAAGAGAAAGCGAGTTGGCAAGGGAAGCTGAAAACTGGTTTGAAGAGTTGGCAGCAACAACGTTTAATTGCCGCGTTGCCATTGGATGACGCTCAACGAAAAAGTATTACAGAGTTACCCGAAGTGTTGGTACGGACTCTCAAGCAAGAGAATCAGGACGACAATGAGCGTGGTCGAGATCTCTTGAGCGGGGCCTTATTATTTTTGTTGATAATGGGAATTTTCTCTGGATTTGGTTATTTGTTTACTGGTATTACGAGTGAAAAACAGAATCGTGTGACTGAGCAGTTATTAACCTTGATTTCACCAGCGCAGTGGATACAAGGAAAGATTTTAGGAATCTCATTATTCTGTCTCAAGACCATGCTAACTTATGGATTGATATTCTTTGTTGTTATAAACGGGATTGCGGCATTTAATGGAAAGAGTGGACTCGACTTGCCTTTGTCTGTTTGGGATGTTGTTAGTGACATTGTATTCATTGGACTTGGTTTGTTATTGGTCAACACTTTCATGGCGGCTTTTGCGGCGACTATTGATGATCCGAATCATTCGAGTCGTAGCATCATGATGTTTCTGCCAGCGGTTCCAGTTGCATTAGCCTATAGCGGTATCGACAATGCCGAAGGGATGATGATGCAAGTAATGAGTATTTTTCCTTTGACCTCGTTCGCTGCCATGCCACTCAGAATGGCCCATACTGTTGTGCCGTTATGGCAATGGGCCTTGGCTCTAAGTTTGTTGATCGCTTGCCTATGGTGGTTCAAGTCGGCGGCAACCCGTGTGTTTACGCTCGGTATTCGGATGTACGGTAAAGAGCCAACATGGACGCAAATGTTGGAAGCTTTTTTGTTTCCTGTGAAGTCGCAGAAAAACTAAATGCCGAATAAAAAATGTCCAGAGAAATCTGGGCATTGTTTATTGTTGCTAGCTTTTAGTCCGCTTTCCCGTATTTCTTACGTTCAGCTCGGAAGTCATTGTAAGAAGAAGCTTTGTCGATAGTGCTCACCGCGCGCTGCACTAATTCAATTGCAGCATTAAAGAAGCGAGGATTTACTTTCTCGACTGTATCACTTGGTTTATGGTAATCCGCATGATCTTCAACACCGAAATAGATGTGTGGTACGCCAACGTTATAGAACGCGAAATGGTCAGATTGGTTGGTCCAGTCATTTTGACCTTGCTCTGGCCTATCGTGATCGAACTTTAGTTTAATGCCACCCGTACCATCGAGTGAAGTGAGTGCCGATTTGAAACTTGGTGTTTGATATGAACCGCTCGCAAAAAGTTCGTTCTTGTCGCCACGGGCAATCATATCGAAGTTTATATTGGCGATAATACTCGCGGTTGAGATTGTTTGTTGCTTGACGAAAGCGTGTGCACCGCGTAAACCGATTTCTTCACCATCAAAAAAAGCATATGCAATATTGTTGTTCGGTGAATTCTTTTTAAAGTATTCCGCTACCGCCAGCACACCAGCAACGCCGGACGCGTTGTCATCAGCACCAAAATAAATTTTTTGATTTTGTATGCCGAGGTGATCGTAGTGTGCCGATACAACTAAGTAATCTGCCTTGCTCAATTGCCCCGCTTGGCAGGCGATGATGTTTTGCCCTTTCTTTTCATTGCCGCTACGATCTTTGAAACTGAACTCAGTCACGAGATCGGTAGCACACGGTTTGAGACCAAGCTCGTCGAGCCGCTTGAGAATATAAGCCCTCGCTTTTGCGCTGCCTTCACTGCCGATTCCACGCCCCTGCATTTCTGCACTAGCAAGCGTTTGTAGATCGAGCATCGCTTGCGATGTTTGAATGGATGGGGAGTTGAGCGTCGCGGCCTGAAGAGCTGTAGACATGCTTAAACCGAGAATTGCGCTGAGAATTTGCTTTGGAAAAGAAGGCAACATAATAAAGATCAAGAGAAGAGGAAGTTTCTGAATATTGCGCTAAACGACAATCAAAAATAGAAAAGCCTGTGGTGTCTGACCACAGGCTTTCCGATTTAGTTCAGATGAATTCTGAAATTAACCGAGGTTTGCAGTTGCGAAATCCCAGTTAACCAATGCCCAGAACGCCTCTAAATACTTTGGACGTGCATTGCGATAGTCGATGTAGTAAGCGTGTTCCCACAAATCACATGTCAACAATGGGGTATCTGTTGTTGTCAGTGGTGTTGCTGCATTCGATGTATTGACGATGTCCAAGCTGCCATCGGCTTTTTTCACTAGCCATGTCCAGCTTGAACCAAAGTTACCCACACAGGATTTAGTGAATGCATCTTTGAATGCATCGAATGAACCCCATTTTGCATTGATTGCATCGGCTAATTTTCCGCTTGGTACACCACCACCATTTGGTTTCAAACCATTCCAATAGAAAGTGTGATTCCAGATTTGTGCCGCATTATTGAAAATGCCAGCGGAGGATTTTTTGACGATTTCTTCGAGCGTTGAATTCTCGAACTCAGTACCTTTGATCAGGTTATTGAGGTTAGTCACATAAGTTTGGTGATGCTTACCATAATGGTATTCCAAGGTTTCTTGTGAGATATGTGGTGCTAAGGCGTCAATTGCGTATGGCAATGCTGGCAAAGTATGTTCCATGATCGTTCCTATCAAGAAGTGCTCACCAAAGGATTGGTGTGAGCGTTACCGTTATGGCTAAAATAGTTTCAGCGAAAACCATCATTGTAAGCGTTTGTCGGATTACGTGCAGCTTTGCCCTTGATTTTTTGTGGGAATCCTCAAGGATCGCTTGAATTCGAGAAAAAGGCTAAATAGTCTTACGATTTTCTGGGTTTTCCGATTAACTTGACTTGGACATCGCTGAGGTCGGTTGCGGTGCGTAAGATGAAGTTTTGATTGGCTTCAAGCTGTTGGGCGCTACGCACAAGGCTGCCATCGGCTTGGCTTAAAATCACATACCCACGATCTAGTGTCCGTTGTGGATTAAGTAGCTCAAGCTGTTCGCTCAAGTGTGTCAATCGTAATTGGTGTTGACGTAAATTGTTGGTCATCGCCATCGTGATAGCGTTGGATTCGCTTCTTAGTCGGCTTTGATGAACAGCAACCTGTGGCCTTTTTTGGAGCAGATTTTGTTGAAGTTGTTGTAGTCGAGTGCGGCCGCGTTGCGCTGGAACTTGTAAGGCTTGCCGTAAATGTTGGGCGGCGATCTGCAAGTTTTGGCGTTTGCTCGAAATACTGGCGATAGGGCTGACCAAGCGCCGCGCCGTCCAATCTAGCTGTTGTGACTGGTTTTGTAGTTGTCGGTGCATTAGACGATGCAGTCGTTGGCGCTGATGGTCAAGGCTCGCAAGCCAGTCTTGTTGTGCGGTGGCGGCTAATTCGGCTGCGGCTGTTGGCGTTGGCGCTCGCAAGTCAGCGACGAAATCGGCAATCGTGAAATCTGTCTCGTGACCAACGCCACTGATCACTGGAATTTCACAGTTCACAATGGTTCTTGCCACGATTTCTTCATTAAATGCCCATAGATCTTCAATACTTCCGCCACCGCGGCAGACGATGATTAACTCATTCTTGGGATCCGCCGAGGCGGTCGCTATGGCTTGTGCGATTTTGGCCGCAGCACCTTCGCCCTGCACCGGGCAGGGATAGATGCAGAGTTCAATATGTGGCGCTCTGCGTTTGAAGGCGCTTAAGACATCTCTGAGTGCAGCGGCGTTAGGGCTGGTGACAATGGCAATGCGTCTGGCAAACAAAGGGATATCTTTTTTCCTAGTTGGGTCAAACAGGCCCTCGCTCTCCAGTTGCGCCTTCAGTCGTAAAAAAGTCTCATATAAAGAACCAAGACCCGCGCGGCGTATGGTCTCCACATTGATTTGGTAGTCACCACGGGGCGTGTAGAGTCCGACCATTGCTCGTACTTCGACTTTATCGCCTTCCCGAGGTGTGAAAGAGGCATATTGTGCCCGACCACGAAACATCACAGCACGAACCTGCGCGTCTGCATCCTTGAGTGTGAAGTACCAATGACCCGATGCGGCGCGGGTGAAATTGGAAATTTCACCGGAAATCCAAGTCAGCGGGAAATTTTGTTCGAGAAGTCGCGCTACAGCTTGGTTTAGAGCCGATACCGTGATAACGGGCTCATTTTTAGTGGGATTTTCGAACAAAGAATAGGATGCCATGGTGTCTGTAAGGGATATATGTCCACAAGCAGCGATTATAGGGTAGGGGAGGCGCAATGTGGCCCTGTATCTGAAAAACTGCTTTAGATGAAATTCTTAAGTTATTGATTTTTAATGAATTTTAATGTTTTTATTAATTTTATTTCATGTAAAAAAAGTTTCTTTGTTTGCTGTAGACTTTTTATAATTACTTCGGCATGAAGTTTATTCACAAAGTTATCCACAGGAGTGCGTAAAGAAAACTTGAAATATTTCCATGTGGCATTAAAACAAGATTTGCCTTTTTTTAAGGCAGTGAAACAAAAATCAATGAAATCATCGACTTAAACTTTATTGCCCAGCATGTTCACAATCTTATCCACAATTCTTGTGCAAAACTAGTCAAGGATTCGTCGAATTTCCACTCAATTTCCTAAATAAATTATGTATTTTTTATGTTTTCTCTTGTTTTATGAATAAATGCGGTGTTTGATCAAAATTCGAGCAGCATACTTTTATTCAAATAAATCAATCACTTGAGGATATGTGAAAGTGTTGTTCACAAAGTCATCCACAGTTTGTGTGCAAAACTTTGCTACTTATCCACGTCTTCGGAATATTTTCTGTTAATTTCCTGATGGAAATGCCTTTTGTTCGTTTTTTAGTCAATTCAAAGGAATGCTTAAATTTGTGGCGCAGTACTAATGTGTCGTTAAATCAATCACTTATCATTTCATCCCAAAGATATCCACAATATTGCACACAGAAACTGTGCAGAACTTTGTCGGCGCATGTCTTTATTGTTGAAAATATAATGGCTGATTGTCGTGTTTTAGCTCGAACAAAAATATTCCGCTCGATAGACTTGCCCGCTGCGCAACAACACGATACATTGCGAGCTTAACTTAGCAATTCAATCTTCGAACTTCAGGTTCGGAAGCATGGGACCTGTGCTCAGGCAGATTCTTTGTTGAAATGCTGAGGCTTGCGGTCCATCTTTAAGTCAATGTAAGGAGTTTCATTTGTTCGCGATTATTCAGGCTGCTGGCTGGCCTATTTATTTACTTTTGATAGCTTCTATCGTGGCGCTGGCGTTAATTATTGAGCGCTCCCTATCCCTTCGTCGTCAACGTATTCTGCCGAAGACCTTACTTGAAGAGGTTATTCGTGTGTATCAAAGCGGAAAAATTAAGCAGGAAGTGATTGATCAATTGGCGATTAATTCACCTTTAGGCCGCGTCTTAGCGGCAGGTCTGCGTAATGTCCATGCCCCTCGTGAAGTCATGAAAGAGTCGATTGAAGAAGCTGGAAGTGCGGTTGCGCATGAGTTGGAAAAATTCTTGACCACTTTAGGAACAATTGCTTCCTTGGCTCCTTTGATGGGCTTGTTTGGAACTGTGGTCGGTATGATCGAAATTTTTGGCTCGCAAAATGCCGCAGGTGCCAATCCAGCGCAGCTTGCGCATGGTATTTCCGTCGCTTTATATAACACCGGTTTTGGTCTTTTGATTGCGATGCCAGCGATGATCTTTTATCGCCATTTCCGTGCATTGGTTGATAGCTTCGTGGTTGAAATGGAGCAGCAAGCGGTCAAATTTGTCGACATTGTGCATAGCACACGTAAGTGATTGCTGGATTTTCGATTTAGATTTTAGGAAGAAGTCGCCTCCATGAAATTTCGCAAAGGTTTGGGTAAGGAAGATCCTGAGATCAACCTTATTCCATTTATTGACGTGCTATTAGTGATCCTGATTTTTTTAATGGTCACTACGACGTATAGCCGTTTTACAGAGTTACAAATCACCTTGCCGACCGCAGATGCAGAAAAAGCGCAAGAAAAGCCGAGCCAAATTGAAATTGGTATCGATGCGCAAGGACGTTATAAGATCAATAGTGAAGCGGTGAGTTTTCTTGATACGGCGACTCTGGCCAATGATCTAAAAAAAGCAGCAGACGCGCTTGGATCTGGCAAGGGAAACCCTGATCCAGTGATCATTATTAATGCTGATCGAGCGACTAGTCACCAATCCGTGATCGACGTCTTGGAGGCGGCTCGGATCGCTGGTTTAGCCAAAGTTACCTTTGCTGCTCAAGCTTCTTCTGGCGGTAAGTAAGTCCTATAAGCGCCGCTAGGTCGCCATTGAATGGGAAACGCCTTGATCGTTTCCCATTTTTCTTGTTGGGTCGGGAAACAGGTATCTACAATGAAACCATATAAATCAATGAAAACGGACGAGAAAGTGCTTGGTCGTTATGCTTGAGAAGTTTTTCATGCGAGTTTGGCAAACTCGAGGCCCTGTTGCGCTTTTGTTGTGGCCACTGTCGAAATTGTACGGCGCATTATTAAATTTCAGGTACGGTCTTTATGTGATGGGATACAAGTCCCAGCAAAGAATGACCGTACCCGTTATTGTTGTCGGCAACATCTTCATTGGTGGTACAGGAAAAACACCGATGGTAATCTGGCTGGTTGAATACTTGCGCATGCACGGATGGAACCCTGGTGTGATTTCGCGTGGATACGGCGCTGACCCAGAGGCTGTCCTTGATGTTAGCCCGCAGTCTGTGGCGAGCGAAGTCGGTGATGAGCCACTGCTGATTGCGCAGAGCACCGGCTGCCCAATGTCTGTGGGGCGTCGGCGAGCTGCTGTTGCGAGCCAACTTTTGTCGATCCACCCTTCGGTAGATATCATCATTTCAGATGATGGCTTGCAACACTATGGTTTGGCACGTGACCTTGAAATCTTGATGTTTGACCAGCGCGGGATCGGCAATGGTTTTCTATTACCTGCTGGCCCCTTGCGTGAAATGCCACAGAGGCGACGTGACTTTACTATTCTCAATTCCAACATGGATACAGTACCGAAGGGAATAGGGGATGCGGTGTTCAAGATGTCTTTGCAGGCTTCAGTATTGACGCAACTTAGTGCAGAACAGCATAAGGCGGAGTTGCGTACCTTGCGCGGTAAAAAAATACTGGCAGCCGCTGGTATTGGTCATCCACAACGTTTTTTTCAATTGCTCTCTCAGCACGGTTTGCAATTCGAACAGATGCCTTTGCCCGATCATTTTTCCTATACATCTGATCTGTTCGCACAAAAAGACGCTGAAATCATCCTGATTACAGAGAAGGATGCAGTAAAATGTCGGCAATTGGCAGGTCTAAGAGATGACCCGCGCATCTGGGTAGTGCCGGTCGTTGCTGAACTCGACAAGCATTTTGGACCGCAGCTACTTGCAAAGATTTCGGAGATTAAACATGGACTCACGTCTGCTTGATGTACTGGTATGCCCACTTTGTAAGGGGCCATTGGAATTCGATAAGTCGGCGAAAGAATTGATCTGTAAAGCCGATAAGTTGGCCTTCCCAATTCGTGATGGCATTCCAATCATGTGGGAAGACCAAGCCCGCCGATTAGATTCAGATAGCCAATCTTCAAATTAGTCTTACTATGAGTTTTACTGTAATAGTTCCAGCGCGTATGGCTTCGAGCCGACTGCCGAATAAGCCTTTGGCAGACATCGGTGGCAAACCCATGGTGGTGAGAACAGCGATGCGTGCGCAAGAATCTGGTGCTGCTCGAGTTGTGGTGGCGACGGATCATGAAGATATACTCGCCGCATGCAGAGCTCATCAAATCGAAGCATTCATGACAAGGGTAGACCACCCCTCAGGCACTGACCGAATTGCGGAAGTCGCTGCACTATTGAATTTGACGGACGATGCAGTCGTTGTGAATGTTCAGGGCGATGAGCCAATGATTGATCCAGCATTGATCGCTGCGACGGCGACCCAAGTTAATGCTCAGGCACCCATGGCTACCGCCGCGCACCCATTGCATGACATCGCTGAAGTGTTCAATCCGAATATAGTGAAAGTGGTACTCGATAAGAATCAACGTGCCCTATATTTTTCGCGAGCCGTGATTCCTTGGGCTCGCGATGCATTCGCACAAAATCAAAATGTCATGCCTGACGGCTACCAACCGTTGCGGCACATTGGGCTGTATGCATATCAAAATCAATTTTTGCAAGCCTATCCCAATTTACCAGTATCGCCACTGGAGCAAATTGAAGCATTAGAGCAATTGCGAGTGTTGTGGAATGGCATCGCCATTGCAGTCCATGTAACAGCTCATACCCCCGCGGTTGGTGTTGATACGCTAGAGGATTTGGAGCGTGTGCGACAGTTTTTTTGAGATAAGCCGAAAAAATGAAAAAACTTGAAGTACTAAAGCGCTTCAAGCCGAAAAATCTGTGGTAAATTTCGTAAAGATATAATTTGTCATCGACCTGCTCTGCAACGACAAGTCTGCAGCAGAAGAAAAATAATTGAGCGTCGCATGGCAAGAGCAAGTCAATCAAACCTGACACACTCAGGGTTTTGAATTGCGAACAGAATAATTAAACTCGTCTAGGAAATAAAAATGCGTCTTATTTTGTTGGGAGCACCCGGAGCAGGCAAGGGCACGCAAGCCAATTACATTAAGGAAAAGTTTGGTATTCCACAAATCTCAACAGGAGATATGTTGCGTGCCGCAGTTAAAGCCGGAACACCTTTGGGTGTTGAGGCAAAGAAGGTGATGGATGCAGGTGGCTTAGTATCTGATGACATCATTATTGGCTTGGTGAAAGAACGCTTAAAACAAGCTGATTGTGCAAACGGCTATCTGTTTGATGGTTTTCCACGTACAACGCCGCAAGCAGATGCGATGAAAGAAGCGGGCGTGACGATCGATTATGTGTTGGAAATCGATGTGCCGGACAGCGCCATCATCGAACGTATGAGTGGCCGTCGTGTACATACAGGTTCTGGTCGTACTTATCACATCAAATTTAATCCACCGAAAGTGGAAGGGAAAGATGATGAAACGGGCGAGGAACTGGTTCAACGTGATGATGACAAAGAAGAGACTGTCAAGAAACGTTTGAATGTGTATCACGATCAAACCGAAGTATTACTCAGCTACTACGGCGACTGGGCAAAATCTGGACAACCAGGCGCGCCGAAGTATCGTAAGATTGCAGGCGTAGGAGCCGTTGAGGCGATTCGCGATGCCGCATTTGCAGCGCTAAGCGAATAAGAAATTGAGAAAGCGGACATCACGTCCGCTTTTTTTTCGTGGGTCTTGATGTTAATCAGATAATTGAACATTGTTCATGTTGAAGCAAAATTAAGGGAGGTAAGATTTCACGCAGAATGAATCAAAGTCGTTCCGCTTGCATGTAGGCGGAAAACGAAAAGCAAAAAATTAGCAGCAAAATGTATAGAACTTGAAGTAATTGTTAGACGCAGTATTTTTCGTACAGTTTTAAAGAGGGGCCAGGTGCAGAGAAAAGTTTTGCTCTGTAAATGGTTTTAAAACGAGTACTTGGTCTATTCGAAAAGAGCTAAATCCAGATCAAGTATTTTGGTGAACACCAAGAAAAATTGGAGGAGTCGACATGGTAGATAGTCTGTGGATTGTTGTTGGGTGTGGAGTACTTGCAGTACTTTATGGTTTGCTGACGAGAAGTTGGATTTTGAAACAGGATGCGGGAAACGCCCGTATGCAGGAAATCGCGACAGCGATTCAAGAAGGTGCCGCCGCTTATTTGGCACGTCAATATAAAACGATTGCGATGGTAGGTGCTGTGTTGTTCATTGCCATCGCTGTCTTACCTGGCTTAGGCTTGGTTACCGCCTTAGGTTTTTTAGTGGGCGCAGTTTTGTCTGGTGCCTGCGGTTTTATCGGCATGAATGTCTCGGTACGAGCCAATGTCCGTACTGCCCAAGCTGCTACTAAAGGCATGAATCAAGCGTTGGATGTGGCCTTCAAAGGTGGTGCGATTACAGGGATGCTGGTCGCCGGTTTGGGCTTGCTAGGCGTCGCTCTGTTCTATATTTTCCTCACCAAAGGTGGGACTACGCCGACCCATGACTTGATCAAACCTTTGATCGGCTTGGCGTTTGGTGCCTCCTTGATCTCGATTTTTGCCCGTCTTGGCGGCGGTATCTTTACTAAAGGTGCCGACGTTGGCGCAGACTTGGTTGGTAAAGTTGAAGCAGGCATTCCAGAGGATGATCCTCGTAATCCAGCGGTGATTGCTGACAACGTCGGTGACAACGTTGGTGATTGTGCTGGTATGGCAGCTGACTTATTCGAAACCTATGTCGTGACTTTGATTGCGACAATGTTGTTGGGCGCGCTGATGGTGACGAATGCAGTGACTGAAGCGATTATTTATCCATTGTTGCTTGGTGCCGTATCTATTCCAGCTTCAATTATTGGCTGCGCGTTTGTGAAGCACACTCCAGGTCAGAAAATTATGTCCGCCTTGTATAAAGGTCTGTGGTGGGCGGCTGGTTTGTCCTTGATTGGTTTTGTCATCGTTACCCATCTGCTGTTCAAAGATGAAGCGATGCGCAATCAGATGATTATCTCTTCTGTGGTAGGTATCGTATTGACAGGTTTGATGGTCTACATCACTGAATACTATACTGGCACAGACTTCAAACCAGTTCGTCATATCGCTGAAGCATCTACAACTGGACACGGCACCAATATTATCGCGGGTCTAGGTGTATCGATGAAATCGACTGCTTACCCAGTGTTGGCGGTGTGTGCTGCGATTCTGGTTTCCTATAAATACGGTGGTGAGTTATACGGTATTGCCGTGGCGGCGACTTCAATGTTGTCGATGGCTGGCATTATCGTGGCACTCGATGCTTACGGTCCGATTACTGATAATGCGGGTGGTATCGCTGAAATGTCTGGTATGGATGAATCTGTACGTGCGATCACCGATCCATTAGATGCTGTTGGCAATACGACGAAAGCAGTGACTAAAGGCTATGCAATTGGTTCTGCTGGCTTGGCTGCTTTGGTTCTGTTCGCTGATTACACTCACGCATTGAGTTCAGTCGGTTTGAACGTGAAGTTTGATCTGTCTGATCCGCAAGTGATCGTGGGCTTGTTTATCGGTGGTTTGATTCCTTACTTATTTGGTGCGATGGCGATGGAAGCGGTCGGGCGTGCGGCTGGTGCGGTGGTGGTGGAAGTGCGTCGCCAATTCCGTGATATCAAAGGCATCATGGATGGCACAGGGAAACCTGAGTATGACAAAGCAGTCGATATGTTGACGGCGTCTGCGATCAAAGAAATGATCTTGCCTTCCTTGTTGCCCGTAGCAGTACCTATTATCGTAGGTTTGACCTTGGGTGCGGCCGCTTTAGGTGGAATGTTGATGGGTACCATCATTACTGGATTGTTCGTTGCGATCTCGATGACAACTGGCGGTGGTGCTTGGGACAATGCGAAGAAATACATCGAAGACGGAAATTTTGGTGGCAAGGGCTCTGAAGCCCATAAAGCAGCAGTGACAGGCGATACCGTTGGTGATCCTTATAAAGATACTGCAGGTCCTGCGGTGAATCCATTGATTAAGATTATCAACATTGTTGCTTTGCTTTTGGTACCTTTATTCCCCTTGGTTCCATGGTTAAAAGCTCCCGCAGCACCCGCACCAGTGGTGCACCAAGTAGAAGCGCCATTACCTGCTGTAACCGCACCGGAAGGTATGGATGTGGTGAAAGTAAAGGCAGCTGCACCAGCGCCAACAAGCCCAGCGAGTTCTGCTTCCGCGGCTGATGCTGGAAAATAGGACTGATCTCATCTTGTTAGCCTGTTAATGTATTATTAATACTGGGCTAACATAGGAAAGGCAGCTGAGGCTGCCTTTTTTATTTTGAGGGAGCGACCAAATTCGATACAATAGCGTTAATTGACGTTTACGTTAACGTTAAATTTGGCGACCCAGTTGGCATGCTTTACTGGCCTTTGCCTGAAATGCGTCAATCGAATTAATTGAACTAAAACAAGAGGAAATTATGCAAATTCAAAATAACGTTTTTATTATTACTGGTGGCGCATCTGGTTTGGGCGAAGCAACGGCGCGTATGATTAAGGCAAACGGTGGTCAAGTGGTGATCGCTGACGTTCAAGCTGAAGCGGGTCAAAAATTAGCAACTGAACTCAATGCGATTTTCGTGAAATGCGATGTAACTTCCGAAGCCGATGGTAAAGAGGTTGTTGCGGCTGCGACCGCGGCAGGAACCTTGCGCGGGTTGATCAACTGCGCGGGCGTTGCACCAGCAGTGAAAACAGTGGGCAAAGATGGCGCGCATCCTTTGGAGTTGTTCCAACGTGTGGTCAATATTAATTTGGTTGGTACTTTCAACATGGCTCGCTTGGCTGCTGAAGCAATGTCTAAGACAGAAGCAACGAGCCAAGATGAACGCGGCGTGATCATTAATACCGCATCCGTGGCGGCCTTTGATGGTCAAATGGGCCAAGCGGCTTATGCTTCCTCTAAAGCTGCGGTTGTTGGTTTGACTTTGCCTATGGCGCGCGATTTGTCACGTAATGGTATCCGTGTTATGACTGTAGCTCCAGGCATTTTCGAAACGCCGATGCTGTTGGGTATGCCGCAAGAAGTACAAGATGCGCTCGGCAAAATGGTACCTTTCCCATCTCGTTTGGGTAAGCCAGAAGAGTATGCACAATTGGCAAAAACAATCATCGAAAATATGATGTTGAACGGCGAGACAATTCGTCTCGATGGCGCCATCCGTATGCAACCAAAATAAATTCGGTGAAGAAGTAGATTCTGAATCGAGGAATCTGCTTCGCCATTGAGGAAATCGGCTCCCAAAATCAGACAAATCCCATTTGAATTGCTGGTAAATGCAGACATTTTTTGTGTCTCAGAATACACTTAGGCAAATTATGGAATCTGACTAAACTGATTTGAGGAGCCGTTTTTGCATGCACCCTAATGCGAGTACCGGATTAATTTTGACAGGCGGTGGCGCCCGTGCTGGCTATCAAGTGGGTGTCCTTAAAGCCATTTCCGATATTCTCTTGGAAGAGGGATGGGCGCCGCGCGACAATCCTTTCGGCATCATTTGTGGGACATCGGCTGGCGCGATTAATGCGACTGCTTTAGCTTGCCGTGCAGACGATTTTCGCGAATCGGTCACAAACGTGCACCAAGTTTGGAGCAATTTCGAAGCAGCTCAAGTGTATCGTGCCGATTCTCTCGGTGTTATTCGTTCGGGCGCAAAATGGCTGTCGATCTTATCCTTCGGTTGGCTGCTTAATAAATGGCGAAAAGCACCACCCACTTCTTTGCTGGATCACTCTCCTTTAGAAGGTCTATTGCATCGTATGTTAGACATGGAGCGCTTAGATCAAGCATTCATGAATGGCGATTTACATGCATTAGCGGTGACTGCATCTTCTTATACGACAGGACATCATCTAACTTTCTATCAGACCTTAGCTGAGATTCAGCCTTGGGTACGTAGCCAACGATTGGCGCAACGTGATTTTATTGGGATTCAACATCTAATGGCATCGTCCGCGATCCCATTTATTTTTCCCTCGGTTCCTTTAAATTGGGGTGGGCATCTCGAGTACTGTGGCGATGGATCAATGCGCCAGTTAGCGCCGATCTCACCTGCTATTCATTTGGGTGCCAGCAAAGTATTGATTGTTGGTGCAGGACGTTTATCGGAACCTGTGCGTCAAAATTTTGATGCGGCACGGTACCCAAGCCTAGCGCAAATTGCTGGTCATGCGATGTCTAGTATTTTCTTGGATAGTCTTGCAGTCGACATTGAACGCCTGACTAGGATCAATAAAACCTTGTCGATGTTGCCGCCTGAGTTGTTAGAGCAAACACCATTAAAGCCAGTTGACCTTTTGGTCATCGCACCCTCTGAACGTTTGGATGAAATGGCGAGCCGTCATATCCAAAGTTTGCCACTTCCAGTACGAACTATGTTGGGAGGGATCGGTGCGACAGAAGCACGTGGGTCTGCTTTGGCATCCTATCTTTTGTTTGAATCGAGTTACACGCGGGAGTTGATCGAATTGGGTATGCGCGATACGCACGCAAAACGAGCGGAAGTCGTTGCATTTTTTGGTGTGAAGAAGCACTAGTATCTTCAGTCATTATTTGTTTGGTTGTGAACTATGAGTTTTTCTCGAATCGTTTTATTTTTAAGATGGGCATTGTTTGCTTGTTTAATCGGCTATGGGGGCATACTTCAAGCTGCAGAGCTTGGTGTGGTCGCCTTCGCACAATTGCCGCGTGAAGCCAAGGCAACTATTGAATTGATTAAACAAGGGGGACCGTTCCCTTATGAAAAAGATGGATCTGTTTTTGGTAATTACGAGAAGCAACTACCAAAGCGACAACGAGGCTATTACCGCGAATACACTGTGAAGACGCCTCATGCCAGAAATCGCGGGGCCAAGCGCATCGTCACCGGAGGACGAAGTCCAAGTTACCGTTACTACTATACAGAAGACCATTACCGAAGTTTTCGCGAAGTGATCAATTAAGTTTGTCGAGCGAGTCTTGTTACTTGTTTAAAATACTAGCTTTCCTAAGTTGAGGTTCAAATGAATTTGCTGAGTGAAATTCCCAGTAATGTTGTGCAATCAATTCGTGCCTATCGTGTGAGTGAGTTACAGCAGGATGCGGTCGAGATGGGGCAGCACTTTTTGTATGCCTATTGCGGCGATACGAAGAATAAGGATGAGGTTCTCGGTAGTATCGGCAATTCTTTCGGTTTTCCCGCGCACTTTGGTCTCAACTTTGATGCCCTATATGATTGCCTGACAGATTCAATCCAAAGATCAGGCAAACAAAATGGGTTTGTGGTGGTTGTTGAGCAATTGCCCTACACAGATGAGTTTGATCGTGATGCGAGGGAGACCTTGATCGACGTCTTTCGTGATGCGGCGGAATACTGGAACAAACGACAGATTCCCTTCCGCATGTTTTATTCCTTCGTTTGAGCCCCGATGTTTTTGTCTCGGAAGCGTCGGCGGACGCCTAGCGTTTATTAACTAAATGATAGTAAAAAGCGAGGAAAGCACCCAAATTCGGGCTTTTTTCTTGGGCTTCAAGCCCGACACAGGTACAATGCTGGCATGAAAAAGATCGTTATCCTCATTTCTGGACGCGGTAGCAATATGCAAGCCATCGTCCAAGCCTCCCAGAAAGAACAATGGACAGCACAAATCGCTGCTGTGATTAGTAACAAAGCCGATGCTGCTGGTTTGCAATTTGCACAGAGCCAAGGTATTCCTACACGAGTGATTGAAAGCAAGGGATTGACCCGCGAGGTTTTTGATCAAGCATTGCAAACAGCAATAGACGAATATCAAGCGGATTTAGTTGTGTTGGCCGGTTTTATGCGTATTTTGACGCCTGCATTCGTGCAGCATTACGAAAATCGAATCATCAATATTCATCCATCTCTATTGCCGAGTTTTATTGGATTGCACACGCACCAACAAGCTCTGGACGCTGGCGTCAAATTGCATGGAGCCACAGTGCATTTCGTGACTGCCGAGTTGGATCATGGTCCGATTATCGACCAGGCATGTATTCGTGTCTTATCCGATGATACGGAACAGTCCTTGGCACAGCGCCTGCTTGAAAAAGAACACTTGATTTATCCCCGTGCAGTACGCTTGTTCGTCGAAGACAAGTTAGAAGTTCAGGGCGATCGTGTTTTGATTAAGGCAGATACCAGCCAGTTCTAAAATCGACGGTGTTTGACTGTCGATACAAAAAAAGAGGCGCAAATGATGTTTCCTTTGTGCCCGTTCAGCATTAGCGATTTATACCAAGTTACCGAGGAATACCATGAGATTACCACCAGCGATTATTGGCCATGCAGAAGAAGTTCTACGTGAAATTTTGCGTTTCACCGGGCCAGCAGATGGTACTCTCTCTCGCTATTTCCGCGAACATCCACGTCTTGGCTCTCGTGAGCGAGGCGTCATCGCTGAAGCTATCTATGGATTGCTGCGTAATAAGAGCGTCTATACCAGCTTTTCAGAGTCTGGCTCGGGCTCTGCGATGCGCCGCCTGACTCTGTTGGGCTTGGCGGATGCGGTTGGCATCGATTCATTAGGCGGTCTGACAGAAGATGAAGATGCTTGGTTGCGTCGTGTGATGGATATCGATCGTACCCATTTGCCGCTGGCTTTGAAGTCAAATTTACCAGATTGGCTATGGCAAAAGTTACAGTCCAAATTTGGCGAAGAAGATGCATTGAAGTTGGCGTCTTCGCTCAACACGCCTGCATCCTTGGATCTACGCGTAAATACTTTGAAATCGAACCGCGACGATGTCATTAGTTCGTTGGCGCAAGCACCAATCATCGCAGAACCAACGCCGTTTTCCGCAACAGGTTTGCGCGTCTTGAAAAAGCCATCGATTCAAAATTTGCCGTTGTTTAAAGACGGCACAATCGAAGTGCAAGATGAGGGCAGTCAAGTGTTAGCACAGTTAGTTGGTGCAAAACGTGGTGAGATGGTTGCCGATTTCTGTGCGGGCGCGGGTGGCAAGACTTTGGCGCTTGGTGCCATTATGAGAAACACTGGCCGTTTGTATGCTTTCGATATTTCCGAAAAACGTTTAGCCAAATTGAAGCCGCGCTTGGCGCGTAGTGGCCTGTCAAATGTTCATCCAGTGGTGATCGCCCACGAACGTGATGCAAAGATCAAACGCTTAGCTGGTAAATTAGATCGTGTGTTGGTCGATGCGCCTTGCAGTGGACTCGGCACCCTGCGCCGCAATCCCGACGTCAAGTGGCGTCAAACAGAGAAGGGCGTGGCCGAGCTGAATGAAAAGCAAGCTTCCATTCTTGATAGCGCCGCGCGCTTAGTGAAGGCGGGTGGTCGTTTGGTGTATGCAACCTGTAGTATTTTGGACGAAGAAAACGAGGGAATTGTGACGCAATTCTTGAGTAATCATCCAGATTTTGAATTGCTACCGGTCTCTCAAGTCTTGCAAGAACAAAAAATCGCGATGGAAATGGGAGACTACTTAAAACTCTACCCACACTTGCATCAGACCGATGGCTTCTTTGCCGCAGTTTTGCAGCGTAAGAAGCTCGATGTGGTGAAAGCAGCGAAAGTGGCTAAAGCCGAAGACGCCAACGAAGAATAGAATTTGCCACAATTGGTTTTAGTAAGAAGAGAAAAAACGACGAATGAAATTGATCATGGGCACGCATACCATATCCCATTTGGTTTCTGATATTTCTGCTGATTTTGGCGATGCCAATTTTATGTGGCAGGTCTTTAGCATCGTTTTGTGCTTTGTGCTGGCTTGGTTTCTGTCAAAACAATTGCATAAGATGTTTGCCAAAGTCGGCGATACTTCTGATGTCGTCAAAATCGGGGTGGAGAGTTTTTCGCGCGTATTGTGGCCCTTGCTTGCGCTTGCTTTCTTGTTTCTTGCAAAGTTTTTCCTCGCGAAATTTCAACACACAAGTTTGCTCAAGCTATCTTTCCCGATATTGGCGAGCTTTGCTTTAATTCGCTTTAGTTTTTATGTTTTTCGGCGTGCGTTCGTACGCGAGGGAGCCGTTGGAAATACTTTACTCGTGTTTGAGAAAGTATTCGCGTCTTTGGTTTGGCTGGGCGTGGTGTTGTACATGACTGGGCTTTGGGATGAATTATTGCTCAGCCTCTCTGAAGTCATTTTACCCTTGGGTAAGAGTAAAGTAAGTTTGCTAGCGATATTGCAAGGAATTGCATCTGTGGCATTGACGGTGGTCTTGGCACTGTGGGTGAGTGCGATGCTGGAAGCCCGTTTGATGCTGATTCCTAGCATGCATTCCTCATTGAAAGTTGTGCTGTCGCGTCTGGGTCGGGCGATTTTTATTCTGATGGCGATCCTGATTAGCTTGTCACTGGTTGGTATCGATCTGACTGTGTTGTCGGTCTTTGGCGGCGCTCTCGGCGTTGGTTTAGGTTTGGGTTTGCAACGCATTACCAGCAGCTATGTTTCTGGTTTCATTATTTTGTTTGATCGTAGTTTATCGATCGATGACATGATTACGGTGGATAAATTTAGTGGTCGCGTCACACAAATCAATACCCGCTACACGGTTCTTAAAGGCCTTGATGGTGTGGAGTCGATTATCCCAAATGAGATGCTAGTTTCGAATCCCGTACAAAACCTTTCATTGACTGATAGAGCGGTCATAATTACGACAGATTTTACGGTCGACTACAAGACAGATCTGGATACTCTCTTGCCTCGATTGATTGAGGTGGTGAGTGTGGTACCGCGAGTATCGCAAGCAATCCCACCTTCATCCTACTTGCTGAAGTTTGGTGCGGATGGTTTTGATGTGCGTGTTGGTTTTTGGATTGATGATCCGGAAAATGGACGCACCAATATTACTTCCGAGGTGAACCGGGTTATTTGGAAATTGTTGAAAGAATTGAATGTTGAATTGCCATATCCGCATCGAGACATAACAATTCATCAAGCAGAACCAAAGAGATAGCGTCGTTTTTGTGCCTAGCGCCTGCGACGAAAGGCTAAACGAGCGTACAATTTAGTGGTATTTGTTGCCGAAGGTTTCGGTGACTGAGTTTCAAAATCTTTTGGAGTGGTTATATATTTTGAGTAATTTTATCGATAGCGCTGTGGACTTCCTGAGTAACGGTTTTACCCGCGCAACAGCATGGCAAGTATTTATCTTTACGATGGTCGTAACGCACATCACGATCGCCAGCGTCACAATTTTCTTGCACCGTTGCCAGGCGCATCGTGCACTCGAATTGCATGCGATCCCAAGCCATTTCTTCCGCTTATGGTTATGGCTGACGACAGGGCAGGTGACCAAAGAATGGGCTGCCGTGCACCGTAAACACCATGCCAAATGTGAAACTGAGGAAGATCCGCATAGTCCTGTGACACGTGGTATTAAAAAAGTTTTGTTCGAAGGGGCTGAGTTATATCGTGCCGAATCAAAGAACTTAGAGACGATTCAAAAATATGGTCACGGTACTCCGGATGACTGGATTGAACGTAATTTGTATACCCGTTTCAGTTGGCAGGGCGTTGCCTTAATGTTGATCATTGATTTCATGTTGTTTGGTGTGATTGGTGTGACGGTTTGGGCGGTACAGATGTTGTGGATTCCAGTGACAGCGGCCGGCATCATTAACGGTATTGGTCACTACTGGGGCTACCGTAACTACGAATGTAATGATGCGGCAACGAACATCGTGCCTTGGGGTATTTTGATTGGCGGTGAAGAGCTGCACAATAATCATCATACTTTTGGTACCTCGGCGAAGTTGTCCTCCAAATGGTATGAATTCGATATTGGCTGGGGGTATATCCGTATTTTGGAAACAATTGGCCTTGCAAAAGTGAAGAAAGTGGCACCTCGTCCTAAATTCTCAAAAGAGAAAATGATGGTTGACGTTGAAACGCTGCAAGCGGTTATCGCGAATCGCTATGACGTTATGGCTAAATATGCGAAGTCACTCAAAAAGGAGTGGAGCGAAGAGTTTCAACAGTTGCGCGAAAAGGCGCAATTGGAAAAGAGCTTCTTGAAATCTGCGAAGAAAGCCTTGCAACGTGAGCCAGCTAAGTTGGAGGCGACGCAATTGCAAACTTTACGTGAATTGTTCGACCACAGCAGCGCCTTGAAAACCATGCATGATATGCGTGTTGAACTAAATGCGATTTGGGAACGTTCTAGCGCCACGCGCGAACAGTTGGTGGCCCAGCTGCAAGATTGGTGTGCACGTGCTGAAGCGTCCGGCATCAAGACTTTGCAGGAGTTCTCTTTGCGTTTGCGTACGTATGCTTAATGCTTGAGTTGAACTACTAAAAATGGCGCCTAGTGCGCCATTTTTTATTTCTACTAAGCTTGCCTCTTCGACGTTCAGACGAGAGAGGCGAACTCAGTCGATGTCAACGGTGTTGTCCGTGCCGTTGAATTGGTGTTCCGATAAAACAAGAGGCGAAAAAAAACCTGCAAAGAATTGCAGGTTTTTTTGACATTCTACCGAAGCAGAAACCAAGTAAGGATTACTTAATTTTTGTTTCTTTGTAGATAACGTGCTTACGTGCCTTTGGATCAAACTTCATGATTTCCATTTTTTCAGGCATCGTACGTTTGTTTTTGGATGTCGTATAGAAGTGACCCGTACCAGCAGTCGATTCTAATTTGATTTTGTCGCGACCAGATTTAGCCATGATATTTTCCTAACAATTATTTCTGTATAAACAGCGTCAGCTTAGACTTTTTCGCCGCGAGCACGTAAGTCGGCCAAAACGGCATCAATACCGATTTTGTCAACGATACGCAAACCTGCGTTAGACAAACGCAAGGAAACCCAGCGATTCTCTGATTCTACGAAAAAGCGACGATTTTGCAGGTTAGGCAAAAAACGACGTTTAGTTTTGTTGTTCGCATGGGAAACGTTGTTGCCAACCATTGGCCCTTTCCCTGTAACTTGGCATACACGCGCCATGTTTCACTCCTTAATGATTTCCGAAATTGGAAAAAATGAGAGTATAACGAAAAAACTACGGAATATCAACGACTTGCGAAAAACAATTGTGTCTTTTGTTGATCGAAAAATTTAACAATTTGAATTTGGGCCAATTCTCCTCTATGAGAACGCTTAAATCTGCCCGTTTTCAGCAAAAGAATAGATTTGGTTGTTGGCCACAATAAAATGATCCAGTACGCGGATATCTACTAAAGCTAAGGCAGATTTAAGGGTCTGCGTCAGACTTAAATCTGCTTGACTGGGCTCGGTTGAACCTGATGGGTGGTTGTGGGCCAGGATAAGACTAGCAGCGTTATAGCTGAGGGCGGTCTTTACCACCTCACGGGGATACACGCTTGCATGGCTCAAACTACCTCGAAAGAGCTCTTGTGCGCTGATTAGACGGTTCTTAACATCGAGGAAAAGTACAGTAAAGGACTCGTACTGCTTGTTTCCAATTTGGAGTTGAAGGAATTGCTTGACCGCCTGGGGCGATGATAATGTTGAGTTAAATTGCAGCTCTTCCGAGATCGAGCGTTTCGCAAGTTCTAACACCGCTTGTAATTGAGCAAATTTGGCGGTGCCAAGACCGTGTACTTTGGAGAAATCCTGCAAACTGGCAGAAAAAAGGGTACGCAGAGAACCAAATTCGTCAAGCATATCGCGCCCGAGGTCGACCGCACTTTTTCCGCGAACGCCGACACGCAGAAACACGGAGAGGAGTTCAGCGTCCGATAAGACCTGAGCGCCTTGTCGAATTAAACGCTCACGCGGACGTTGATCTTCTGGCCAATGATTGATTCCCATGCTTTCTTGCTCCTTAAACTAAGTTGGAGACTTCGGTTAGGAAGCAATTCCACTCTGTCTGCCTTACAATAGCGGTTTTGCTGCTTACGAAATCCTATTTGAAAGGTGGGGCAGGGTAAATTTACTGAAGCTTATCTAGAATTTACCGCTCCGATCAATAAATTATGTCTGAAAAGTCTATACTTGTCGTTAACAATGGTGCATATTTGACACTACATTACCGCCTTGCCACTCTTGATGGCGAGGATATTATTTCGACTTTTCACGAAAGTCCTGCCACCTTATTGCTCGGTCAAGGTCAATTGGCGCCGAGCTTGGAAGAGGCCTTGCTGGGCTTGGAAGAGGGCTCGCATACAACGCAGGAACTTGCTCCAGAACAGGCTTTTGGCTTGCGAAATCCAGACCTGATTCAGCGTGTTTCCCTAAAAACCTTGCGTGAAAATTCAGCCTTTGGGGAGGAATTTAAGGTTGGAGACTTGATCGACTTCTCCGCACCATCGGGCGGTAAGTTCGCTGGTGTGATTCAAGAGATTGATGATGAGTCCGCCTTGTTCGACTTTAATCATCCATTGGCTGGTCAGCGCGTATTATTTGAAACCAAGATTATTGGCATTTTGTGAGCCACAACATGAGCGAACTACATCAAGAAATTTTACTGGCACAACCGCGTGGTTTCTGTGCGGGTGTTGATCGAGCAATCGATATCGTCGAATTGGCGCTGGCACAATTTGGCGCGCCTATCTATGTGCGTCATGAAATTGTTCATAACGCTTATGTCGTTAATGATTTGCGTCAAAAAGGCGCGATCTTTATCGAAGAGCTCGATGATGTGCCGGCGGGGAATACGCTGATTTTTTCTGCACATGGTGTGTCACAGGCGATTCGTGAAGATGCGGAAAAACGTGGACTCAAGATTTTCGATGCGACTTGCCCCTTAGTGACCAAGGTACATATCGAGGTTTCGAAGATGCGCAAAGAAGGCCGTGAAATTATCATGATAGGCCACCAAGGTCACCCTGAAGTTGAAGGAACAATGGGGCAGAGTGAAGATGGGATGTATCTGGTCGAAACGGTCGAAGACGTGTCTACGCTCGATGTCAAAGATCCGTCGATGTTGGCCTATGTATCGCAGACTACTCTTTCTGTTGATGACACAGCAGATATCATTGCAGCCCTGAAAGCACGCTTCCCGCTGATCGCTGAGCCGAAAAAAGGTGACATTTGCTACGCCACCACTAATCGTCAGGCCGCTGTGAAGTTTATGGCACCGCAAGTCGATGTTGTAATCGTGGTCGGCAGTAAGAACAGTTCAAACTCTAATCGTCTCCGCGAAGTCGCAGAGAAAATGGGGACTGCCGCCTATATGGTTGATAAAGCTGACGACATCGATGCTAAATGGTTGGAGCGAGCTGTTCGAGTTGGTGTCACCGCAGGAGCTTCTGCGCCAGAGATTTTGGTCAATCAAGTGATCGATCGCTTGAAAGAGTTTGGCGTGAAAAGTGTACGCAAGCTGGAAGGCGAAGAAGAAAATGTTACTTTCCCGCTGCCGAAAGGATTGAGTCGATTGCCAAAAGTCGATGTGGAGTAAAGCTTAAACTAGTAAGGCAATGAGGCTCTTCTTCAAGCTTTTGTGATCACAGCGTTCAATGCGTATGTTTGGTGTTTCATGCCACAGGGCGAAAGCGTGTAAGGCTTTCGCCAAATCTTTGCATAGCGCATCATTCACTTCAACCGTCTCTTCGACATGTAGCGCTTTGATCTCCATCTCCGCCTGTTTTCGATGGGCTTTGGCATCGACGCGGCCAATCAATTTTCCTCTACGCAAAATCGGCAAAGTGAAGTAGCCGAATTTTCTTTTTGCTTCGGGTGTGTAGCACTCGAGGCGGTAATCGAAATCGAATAATTCGAGGGCGCGTTTTCTATCCCATACCACCCGGTCG
>CANHZI010000024.1 GCA_947464955.1 Oxalobacteraceae bacterium | reverse complement strand
CGCCGTTTGATGGTGCCGCTCGAACCGCAAGCGCAAGCATCTGAGCTTGTTGTGCACTTTCAAACGCACGGCAACACACCTTTGCAGATGCAGATGTACGATGAAAAGGCTTTTCTGGAGCACGATGCCTTATCGCATTTGCTGAATGGGGCGATTTTTGGCTTCTTAATCGTGGTCGTTCCACTCTTGGTGCTGGTGTTTAGTTCGGTACACAATGCTAATTACCGCATTTATGCAGGCTTAGTGCTTTCTAATTTGGCCTTGCTTTCGCAATTTGAAGGTTATGGATTTCAATACCTATGGCCAGATAGTCCTGTCATGAATATGAAGATGCCAGGGACTTTGGCACTAATCATGACCCTATGGCATATCACGTTTGCCATTCGCTTCCTGCAGATGCGCACACGGATGCTTAAACTCTATCTGTGGCATATCGGCGCGTTTTGGTTGCATATGGTGGCGTTGATCTTCCAAGTTGTGATCGGCGTTGATCAGATCGCAATGCCGATATCGATGATTTACGCGCTTCTGGCCTTGATCGCTGCCGTGCATGCCTTGCGATTACAAATTCCAGCCGCACGTTTCTATTTGATTGGTACCGCGTCTCAGGTGTTGTTTGTGGTGGTGCTCTTGATGTTGAGTATCACGGTCGGCAATCCTTTTCCGCAAATTGATTTTCTTAGTTATCCTAAGATTGGTTATGTTCTGGAAGCGATCTTCTTCGCAGCTGCAGTATGGAATCAAATACGACTTTTCAACGAACACCAAGCGGAATTGCGCCTGCGCCGTATGGCAGAGACCGAACAACTCTTGCAAGCTGAGCAGAGCAAATTGCAAGCGCTAGAAAAAGCGAAACAACAGCAAATGCAATTGGCCTCCGCCAGCCACGATATCGCACAACCGCTCGCTTCCTTAAGGTTTGCTTTAGCAGCAATGGGCCAAAAGCCAGAAAACAAAGCGGTCGCCGAGCATGTAGAGAACACGCTCAATTATGCACAAGGCTTACTCAAAGAATTGATTGTGCAAACCCGAGATGAAGCCGTGGACTTGAGTCAATCCTTTGCCGTGCATGATTTATTACAACAATTGCTGCGTGAGTTTGAGACTGTGGCACAGCAAAAGGGTTTGCGACTATCGATACACGCCTGTGACCAACATTTGCAGGGTTCTTCGGTGCTGTTGTATCGGATCTTGAGTAATTTAGTGTCGAATGCAATTCGCTATACCGCAAAAGGACGCGTCGTCGTCGGCGTGCGGCGTCGACCCGATGCTGTAGAGTTTCAAGTATGGGATACCGGCCCTGGCATCGCTTCTGATCTGCGCGAGCAACTGATGCAAGCCTTTACCCGCGGCGAGGAAGCTCAGCAGGCTAGCGAGGGTTTTGGCCTTGGTCTTTACATCGTCAACAGCCTATGCCGCCAATGCAATTATCAATTGAGCATTCTTTCTCAGCCAGGCAAAGGCAGCGCTTTTTGCCTACGTGTTACCTTAGTTTGATGCGAATACGGTGTTTTCCGTATGTCCTCGCCAACCGCCAATCTCTACACTGCTCATCATTGAAACATTCAGTGATGGGAGTGAAATATGTTCGCAGCAATTTTAGTTAGCCTCTGGCGTGCAAGCTTAGCAATTCTTGATTGGCGTAGCCATTGGCGCTTTTTGACCGGTCGTGCGACGGTCGACGTCGTGATTGTTACCAATGTGCGTGATGAGCAAGAGCGTCATCTGTTTTGGGGAAATTTGTCCCCACGCGAAGGACATTCTTCGGGCGCCCGTATTTACATGAATGGCGTAGCTGGAAGGGTACGTGGTATCTATGTTACCGCAGAAGAGTTATTGACCAAATCTGGCCGCCAAATGGCCAAGCAACAGTTTATCAATGCAGTGAAGTGGGCCGACAAGCGCGGCGCTAAGGTTGTTCTGTTAGCAGCCTCGACCAAACGTTTGTTCGGCCGCGATGGCGCGGAGTTGAAGGCGATGTTCCCCCATATGTTGTTCACGATTGGTGATAACGGAACTGCCTTGCTCTTGTGCCAGGATATCGCTGCCGCTTTGCAGAAAGCGAAACTCAGTAAGCAAAGTCGCGTATTGGTGATTGGTCCTTACGGTATTTTGGGAACAGAGGTGACCAAGTTCTTGCTGGCCGAAGGGTATGAGGTCGTTGGTTTCGGAACCAATCCGACCTTGTTGAATGAGTTCTCTTCCAACTTCCCAATCGAATTACATAGCGATATCGCGCACATCGGCAAAGTCGATGCGGTATTTGCTTGCACTCATAGCCCAAATGCAAAATTGACAGTCGATGCGATTGAACATTTGCGCCATGCGAATAAGAAATTGCTCGTGGTGGATGTGGCGGAGCCTGCGAATCTCGATGCTGCGACCTACGCCCGCTGTGAGCATGTCGTCGTACGTCAAGACGCAGGCAATGCATGGTCGCCTAACTTGCGTTTTGTGTTGGGCAAGGTCTCCTCTGGCATGTTGAACCTCGCACCGAATAGTGTATTTGGTTGCTTTGCTGAATCGTTGACACTATATCGCGCCATTTTTCACGAGCATCAACACGCTTTGCTCAACCAAAATTGGTTTCAGGTGAATCGATTAAACATGGCCGTTTTAGCTTATAACTTTGAGAGCAATAAGATTCAAGCAGCACCAGCTTTTTGTTTTGGCCATTTGGTCGAAAACTTTGACTTAGAGCGGGATTTGTCAGGCCAACAGAATCTTAAGGTAGAACGTCAGACGCTAACAGGCTTGAGTGTTGTGAGGTCCTAAGTTTTGATTTGATACAACAATAATAAGAGTCTGTCGTTTTTTGAACGGTGTGCTATCACCTGAGGTGGATAGCACACCGTTTTGTTTTGTGAGTGGTGAATTGTTGGCGCACAATGCCTGAAACAGCCAAAGCAAGGTCAATGCTTGCCATCAATTCATATTCGCCATGAAAATCTCACTGACATTTTTCTCGATATGGTGTGTCGCCTATGTAGCCTTGGCTTCGCCAGTGACTGCTCAACAGCCTCAAGCTTCAGTGACGCGCGTGATCTATCCAGCTGACGAGGACAAAGATGAAGATCGCTATGCTGATATCAAAGAGATTCTGAAAACAGCGCTCGAAAAGACTACCGACCAATTTGGTCCTTTTGAACTGATGCCATCCAAAGTATTCATGAATGGGCGTAGGGCGAGAGCCAGTCTTGATGCTGGTGAGTTATCGGTGATTTGGACTTCGACCACGGTAGAAAAAGAAAAACTCCTGCTGCCGATACGCGTGCCTTTGCGCAAAGGCTTGCTTGGATATCGGGTGGCCCTGATTGTCGAGGACAAGCAAGATGCGATGCAAAAGGTGCAGCGCTTGGCTGACTTGCGAAAGTATAGTATCGGGCAGGGAGTCGGCTGGGATGATGGTCGCCTGTATCAGGCCAATGGTATCGCAGTGGTCGAAGCCAAATATAGTAATTTGTTCCGGATGTTAAGTTATGGCCGCTTTGATTTTCTGCCAATGGGAATTAACGAAGCAGCAAAATCATTAGCTCGAGCACAAGAGGAGGGGAGCAAGCTTGTGATCGAAAAAAGCTTACTGATCCACTATCCTTGGCCTGACTATTTGTTTGTCTCTAAGAATCAGCCGCAACTGCATCGTAGGTTGGAAACGGGCATACGTACCATGTTGAAAGACGGCAGTTTTGATGCGATTTTTTGGAAGTACAATGCGCGCGCGATCGAGCAACTCAATCTCAAACATCGTCGACTGATAGAAATGAAAAACCATCTGCTACCCAAAGAAACGCCTTTGCAAGACGCCTCTTTGTGGTTTCATCCAAGTGCGCATTGAATCTAAGTGCAGTCCTAACGATGAAAAAGGCTCGCTAATTTGCGAGCCTTTTTCATTTTGCTTTAACTTCTAAGCACTAATCGATTTACTGCTTGATTTACTGTGTGACGACACTGACATCATCGATCAAGAACGATGTCGCTGTGACCGATCCTTCAGTTCCCAAGAAGTAGATACGTATTGTTTGACCTTTATAAGCACTCAAGTCGAAAGACTTGCTGATGTAGGTCGTGCCTTTGTTCAAGTTGGAGTAAGTCGCAAGTGTACTGAGCACGGTGCCACTGCTATTACGAATTTGAACTGCCAGCGTGTCGTAGGCCTGTGTCGTCGTGGTTTCATCTGACACAACTTTCAACCAGAAATTCAAGGTGGTTGAAGTGCTTGTACTTGGAATCGTAATTTGTTGATACAAACTATCGACATGTGCCGCACCGTAACCATTGAGCCAGGCTTTGTAAGTACCCGCACGTGATGCTTGTGTGGTGTCATTGCTGATCACGCCACTTGTTGCAGTCCAAGAAGTGGCGCCACTTTCAAAACCACCGTTCAAGATCAATTGTTTCGATACTGTGTTGTTGATGCTGAACGCTACGCTCGATGAGGTGCCGATGTTGTTGGCTGCATCGTAGGCTTTGGCGACCAAAGTATGGCTGCCGTTGGCCAGTGTCGTCGAATTCAATGTTGTACTGTAAGGAGCGCTGGTCAAGGTCGATTTCAAACTGCCGTCGACATATAGTTCCACCTTGCTGACACCAACGTTGTCGCTCGCCGTCGCACTCAAAGTAATGGTGCCGCTGCCGCCAGTCTCGCTGGCGCTGACGGTCGGTGCGGTAGTATCAGCAACAGGATTGTTGATGCTAAAGCTCACTGGGCTTGAACTTCCCATATTGTTCGCTGCATCGTAGGCTTTTGCGATATAGCTGTGTGTGCCGTTGGTTAATGTCGTCGAGTTGAGCGCTAAACTGTAAGGTGCAGTTGTTGCTGTACCTTTCAACACGGTATCCACATAGAATTCCACTTTGCTCACGCCAACATTGTCGCTCGCTGTCGCATTCAAGGTAATTGTGCCGCTGGTGCCTGTTTCTGTTGCTGTTACAGTCGGTGCCGTGGTGTCGCCTGCGCTTGTGCCTTGGCTCACCCAGATCGGTGCTGACCACAAGATCTTGCCGTCATCTTGCGTCACTTTGGCATAGTAGAAGTGTTCGCCAGATGCTGGAGTAATTGTTGTCACCGCTGTATTGCTCAACTGAGTGACAGTGCCATTACGGCCTGGTACACCTTCGAAAATTTGGACAGTGCTGACAGTACGTCCTGCGCTGTTGGCGAAATTCGTCGTTAAAGTCAAAGCACCAGAATTGCTGAAGCGTTCGCCCATCATGCGGCCATTCGCAGTCAATACCAATTGCGAATTCTTATCCATGGTCGCAAACATGCGACGTGCTTTCAAAGCAGCGATAAAATTGGCGTTGTTGAGCGGAAGACCATTCGGAATCAAGACGCCATTGCGGTTGGTGTAGGAAGCTCCCCAGTTCGCGCAATGGTTATCTTGGTTGGTCGTGAAGGCAACGTGGTAACCCGCTTCCAGAGCTTTGTTGCAAGCAGATTCATAACTGCTGCGACCGGTTTCTGTTTCAGTGGTGTTGGTGGAGAAAGCAGAGGTGTTTAATACCTCACAAGCCACCATCGCTTGGTCACCGTCAGCGGTATAGGCCAGTGGAACGCCATTGACTTGGAACTGACCGCTGGTTGCAGGATGATTGAATTGACCAATCCAGCCACGTTGACGCATCAAGGTGTAGAGCGCAGCATAGTCACCTTTAGTCGTTAAAGTATCAGCGATCAGTTGGCTGCTGCTGTTGTATTCCCAACCCAATAATTCATTCGCGTTGAAAATATTCATGTGACCGCCGTTATTGATCACACCCCATTCCATGCCATAGATACCCAAGAAGTTAGGGTGGCTGGAATTGAAGCTACTGGCTGCTGTCAAACCTGATTGGTAAAGATTCTTCGCAGTGACAGGGTTCGCACTAGCGTTGGTGGCGTCAGAGCCGTCGTACATGTGGTTGTGCTCTGAGGTCATCAAGAAATCGAGGCCACGATTCAACGCATATTGGTAAGCATCCGTCGGGCCAAATGCCGCGGATTGTGGATTCTGTGCGCCAGTACAAGAGCTTAAGTTGCCACCACCATCGCTATGGTTGGTTTGGCTGTGCAAGTTACCATAGTAAACCGTATATGGCAGTGAGTTTGTGGCAGGGACGGCAGGTGCCATTGTCGTCTTTGCCGCCGGTGGCGCACTCATCTGACGTGGGCTCTTGCCAGTGTTCATTGGCGCGAAGGCTGGCATCGCGACCTGGTTGGCTACACCAACTTGCATAGGCCAAGATTGCTCTGTGACTTCTGCTTTATTGTGGAGCAAGACCTCATTGACCAATTGCGGAACTGGTTTTCTGGTCGCGCCTAAGACTTCCTTCGTTTCAACCGCGGCGGCAGTTAAGCGTAATTGATAAACACCATCCGGCAGTGCGTTAGCATTCGCTGCGGTACGGCCGGCCCAGTAGATTTGTTTTAGAACAGCTTGCTTTAGTAATTTTTCTGCACCGTTCCAAGTTTGCACAACGCGTCCACTGGGCGTCAGCAGTTCGAGCTTCCAAGCGACTGTCTGTTCCTTTTGATTGTGCGGAAAACTGAAGTCCAGAGTAAAAGTGCGGGACTCATCGCCGGCTCTTGCATTCGCGGCCGCACGGTAAGGCACGTGTAAGCTGGCTTCGAATTCGTGATGGTCTGTGATTGCCGCATAAACAGTGGAACTTGCGGTGAAAGTCAGTGCGCTGAGCGCGAACAAGCAAACTGCTCCGGACTTGCGCCGGATATTCTTCAGGTGAATCATGGTTTCCTCTCCCACATGTTTTGGTGTGGGCAGTGTGTCCCGCACCAAACATGGTCTTTGCGAACTGATGACGCAGCGCCAAGACGAATAAATCGTGTTTATGCGCAGCGCTGAATCGCCATTTCTAGTTATAAAAATTTTTTCGGTATCGCCCAGGATGCATTGGGTGCTCGCTTTCGAGCTGCTTTTTTTGCCTGAAATCAATACTCTTTATATGTTTGTTTTGCAAACAAACGAAGCCTGACACAGCGATGTGACAATTCAATTACAAAATGACATCGTGTTTTCAAACTGCGGGAAGAAAAGAAAGGAAAATAGACTGGTCTGCCCTCTGGCATTGGGAGTTTTTGCGGCTGAGAGTAAAAATTAGAATAAATACTCTAACTGGTATTTTTCGTGGCAAAAATGGAACGGTATTTTGTTTGGACGGTCGTGCTTTTTACTGTGGGAAATTTTGATTTTTGTGGTTAGAGTGACAATGTTGATCTAACTCTTTATATGATGAAGTTGAAATTAATTAGTCGTCAACCAGCATCAGGACAAGAAAGCACGAACTGTTATCAATCGGCTTACGATTCTTCTCAAGTTGTGGTGCGGTGGAAATGGAGATCAAATATCTCGGTGCTCGATTGTAAAATTTCCTCAACTCTTGAGTTTAGATCTGCCAGAGTGTCCTGGATCTCTTGTGCTTTGAATATTGACTGTATGAGACTAGGTTCAGTGCCAACGACAACGCACCAAGCATTCGGAATACTTTTATAGTCATCGTCCTTTTGACTCACACAGCCCACCCAAAACTGAAATGGCTTGCGGCTCACCATCACCAACCAACCCCAATCTTCCGCAACGATCTCTTCGGTAATCGAAAGACCATTGGTTTTGAGTTGAGATAGCATCCACTGGGCGAGTGCCTTTCCGAAGCATTGCGGGTTTGTTTCTGATTCCTCTCCTGCTTCGATTTGAAACAGAGAGGACGTAAACCGATACTCGCCAGTCGTGAGCATCATCAGTTAATCATATCCCGCGCCAAACGACGTGGTACTTCCCAGTCGAGTTCCCAGTCACGTTTCTTTTCCAAGCTGTCGATATGCTTGAGCTTTTTACCTTCAACGAATTTACCTGATAACAGCAATTTCGGTTTGGTTGGTGCTGAGACGTAGCCGCGTTCTTCCCACAAGGAACGTTTCATGGTGGTTGCCGCGAGGATGCCGTAGTCGGCACCGCAGGTCAGGCCTTTTTCTGCCACGACCGCTTCACCCGCTTTGATGTATTTCGCTGCGTAGATCGTGCCTTTAGTTGCGATCCAACGACCGCTGTGGATTTCGCCGTTGAGGCTAGTGATCTGGCCGACAGCGCGAATGCTGCCCCAGGCGCTGATGTCGCCATTGCTATGGATAGAGTCTGCTTGCAGATTGCCTTGGCAAATAATTTCGCCGACGTAGATACCGCCATGGACGGCAATATCGGTTTCTGAGAACAATTCACCTTTGATGTTGATGTCACCATCGGCGGCAATCGCAATTGCGCTCAAGTGGCCACCGACGTATTGAATTTCACCGACATCAAGTACGTCGTCGAGTTGTACATTGCCATGGCAATCTAAGACGTCACAAGCGAGATAGCCGAGCACTTGGATGTCGCCGTAGCCACCGAAAGTCTCGTGGTGGGCGTCCCGTTTCAAGATACTGGGGTGTACCAGTTTATCGATGAAAGAGCTGCCGTCTTTGGCAGGTTTAGCTTGATCAAACTCTAACAGGCGCGCCATCCATTCGGCATTCGCACCCGTCTTAAGCATGTGTTCCACATCGATATCACCGGCGCAATCGAGTGCCTGACCTACGTACAAAGATTGCACGCGAATGTCGCCGGTAACGGTCAACTTACCGAGGCAAAATACTTCTTCCGCTTCGAGGTGACCGTCAACCAACAAATCACCACCGACGATCACTTGGTTGGTGATTTGCAGATCCCCTTGGATATGGGCATCACCTGTGCAGGCGAACTGTTTGCGTTTGAGCTTCTTAGCGAGGAAGGGTGCTGGTGTAGTAGACATAGGTTGCTTTCAATCGGTATAAGGTGATGGGCTGTGTTGCGCAAGGATTGCCAAAGGTCCGTCAATTATTGTCGCTTAGTTTATGAGGGCGTTGAGTAGGCCGCCTTCGGCTAATTCGCGAATGACGCGTATGGTATCAACATCAGCCTCGTGATAGGCGGAACGGCGATAATCATCATACATTTCATTGGCTTCGTCCTCTTCTGCTGTGTGTGCATCTTCATAGCAGAAGCGCACGAACAAGCGCTCAGGTTCAGGTTCTTCTATCGTCATGCGCAGTGATGAGGGTGGAATTTCATTTTGTGCAGGTACTTGATAATGCACGTAATCGTTATGCACCATGCTGACATGATCGGTGACGAGCAAATTGCCATATTGAATTTCGCGCGTCATCGATACTTCTGTGCGATCCGTAATTGCGCATTGATCGATGTAAGAAATAAACATCTTGGGCGACTCGGCACGCAGCACTAAACCGCGCCACAGTTGCTCGCGGGTGATGACCTCGATCATCGGATTCTCTAGATCGTTGATTTCAACGAGATGTTCAAATTTCATGTCTTGCACTTCTTGTGTTTGTGAACCAAGTCGCTAGTTTACACCCGAAATCCAGCGATGCCTTCATTCATCGCGTTTTAGGCAGAAGCTTTGATGGCCGTCACTTCAATTTCTATCTTCATGCGCGGGTCGGCCAAGCCTGCTGAAATCATCATGGCTGCAGGGCGAACTTCGCCGAAATACTGGCGCAAGGTCGGCCAGCAAAGCGGAAACTCATCGGCATTCGGCACTACATAATTGACCCGCACCACATCAGCTAAACTCGAGCCTGCTTGTTCTAAGGCTGCGGCGATATTGCGTAGACATTGATCAGTTTGGGTCACAATGTCATCGGCAATCGTCATATTGCTATAGTCAAAGCCAGTCGTGCCAGAAACAAAGACCCAGTTTTCATGAACGACGGCCCGTGAATAGCCTATGGTTTCTTCGAAGGTGGAGCCTGAGCTAATGCGTTGACGGGGCATGAGTTTCCTTTAGTGTTGTGAATACGATTCAGAATGAAATCGACTGATTAAAACGTTTGAGCAAATCTTCTGGTACGCGTTGAGTGCACATCAGGTAGCGATCCTGCACTTGCGGCATGCCGCTTGGCGTATAGATGTAGAGTTGCTCTCCATTTGGGATGGTTTTGATTAATTGTTGTGCTTCTTCTACTGACACAAATATAAAGTCTGCCCGGCGAGCGACGATCATCTTGGCCATATTGCGTGATTCTGCTGTGGTAGTCACGATTTGAACCCCAGACTTGGCAATCGCATCATCTATGGTCTGGCCGTAAGAAGCGGTTTCTTTCTTAAGTAAGCGTCCGCCGCTTTGAGTCAATGCTTGTAGTAAATCGAGTGACGGCGGTAATTTCAAGTCACGATGGGTTAGCATGATCGATGGGCGATCCTGATCATGAAAAATTGCTTCAGAAAACTTCGCGTAGCGACTGCGCTCAGAATTTTTAAATAGGCCCACGGCACAACTACTTTGGTCATTGCGTTCGATTACGCTCAATTGACGCTTAAATGGCGTTTCTACCCACTCGAAGCGAATGTTGGACTTAGAGAGTGCGCGTGCAACTGTTTCCGCGATTACGCCAGTTATTTTTCCTTGGGGATCTTTAAAAACAAACGGTTCGCGGGTTTCGTATAAGAGCTTGAGCGGTTCTGCCGCGTGAATGTTCTGCCAGCTTGCGCTGAGGGCACATAGTACGAGCGCTCGTGGGACGAACTGTTTCCACATTGTTCGATTCCTTTAGTTGAATCTTTGGTGTGTGCTCACACAAACTCAGCACAGCATACGAAGTCGTTGTTGACTTGTCAAAAAGAATTACCCGTCTGAGTAAAATGAAATGCCTATCAACCAAGAAAAAGCGCAAGTGTTGCGTTGCGCGTATTCGAACTAGACCCGTTTTGGTGGAATCGCATAGCTTGCGACTACATGTGCTACGACATCTTCGCTACCTTCAGAATACAAACTGACTTCACCCACAGCCAAGCTCTTGCCCACTTTGAGCAAATGGCAAACGCCAATAATCGCCCGCTCGGCTGAGGGTTTGCGTAGAAAGTTGATGTTCAAATTGCTTGTGACTGCCAGTGGCACGATACCAATTTCATTGAGTACCGCAACATACATGGCGACGTCGGCGACAGTCATCAAAACCGGGCCCGAGACCGTGCCACCAGGTCGTAGATGCGCATCATTGATATCCTGGCGCACGCTCGCTGTGTGATCGCCCAAGGAGATCACTTGTACGGTACTTTGTGGGAATTCTCTCGCGAGAAAGTCTTGCATGGTATCGATAGGCATCATGGCGTGGTGTTTCCTTCTTCATTTATAAAAACTTAAGGAGGCCTTGAATATTAATCACGCGCACCTTGCTTAAGTTTCTGTAGAATTTACTCGTCTAATTTTGTTTGCGTGTGGAGCAATACTTGAGGCAGTCAAGATATTCGCCCCATTATGCCCTAAACCCCTCCTTACTTTGTGAGTGCACTATGTCCAACCAAACACCTATGCGTCGTGGATTTTTGAAAACCTTGGGCGGTATTAGCGCTAGTCTGGCCGCTTTGACAGCGAGTCAAGCCGACGCCCAAAGCAAAAAAGCGATCAATGGCAATGAGCGGCCAAAAACTGGCAAATACATGGGTGACTTTATCGCGCCTAAGCTCGACAAAGTGAAAGTGGCGATTATTGGTGTTGGTGCACGCGGTTCAGGCCATGCTTCGCAATTGGCTGAAATTGAAGGTGTGCAGTTCGTTGGTATTGCTGACTTAGTAGAAGCACGCGCTCGTAAGTCGGAAGCTGCAGTCGCCAAATTTGGACATACGCCTAAAGTTTATTTTGGCGATGAAAACGGCTGGCGTGCGATGTTGTCGGAAACTAAGCCCGACGCCGTATTTATCAACACGCCATGGGATTTACACGCGCCAATGGCGATTGCCAGTATGAAGGCTGGTGCACATGCTTTTGTTGAAGTGCCGATGGCCACCACCATCAAAGACCTGTGGGCGATAGTTGATACCTCCGAAGCGACAGGCCGTCATTGCATGATGATGGAAAACGTCAATTACGGGCGTGAAGAATTGTTGTATCTGAACATGGTGCGTCAAGGCGTGCTTGGTGATTTGTTACATGCAGAAGCTGCTTACATTCACGCTTTGCGTTTCCAAATGGAGAATGGTGATTCAACGGGTTCTTGGCGTACTTTCGAATACGCGAAACGCAATGGTAATTTGTATCCTACCCATGGTTTGGGACCAGTCGCTCAATACATGAACTTGGCGCGTGGTGAAGATAATTTCGGTCGTATCACTTCATTCTCATCGCCCGCCAAAGGCCGTGCCGCTTATGCACAGAAATCGACCAAACTGACTTCACCCAAATTCAAAGAGCTCGATTTCAAAGGTGGCGATATCAATACCTCGATTATCAAGACGCAGCTCGGGCGTACCATCATGGTGCAGTGGGATGAAACCACACCACGTCCTTACACCCGTCACAATATGATACAAGGTGTGAATGGCGTGTTAGCTGGCTTCCCCAATCGCATTTCAGTGGAAGGCATTACCAGCAACTATCACAAGTGGGCGGAAGGTAAAGAGTGGGAAGCGATTGCACAAAAGTATGAGCATCCTTTATATGTTCGCTTAGGTGAATTAGCAACCAAGATGGGCGGTCATGGCGGCATGGACTTCTTGATGCTATATCGCATTATCGAATGCTTACGCAAAGGTGAAGCACTCGATCAAAACGTGTATGAAGGCGCTTTCTGGTCAGCTGTTGGGCCATTGAGTGAGAAGTCAGTGGCAGAGGAGGGCCGTTCGCAAGTCTTCCCCGATTTCACTCGCGGGGATTGGAAGCGCACCAATCCATTGAAAATTATTGATTAGTGAATTTCATTTAGAGAATTGCGGATGGCGTGATGCTCGTCCGTTTTTGATTTGCTCATCGATACGACGGAGCAAATTCATGCTATTTATACTTGGCGAATCTTGGTCATTTAAGAAAATTCCTTTTTTGGGGAAGAGAAAACCGGTTTAGTTTGACTATTCAGGATTTCTCTTTACTATGGTGAATATTGTCCGCTAGAGGGACCACCCTTCAGTCAATTCATCGCGAGAGGATATCGAAATGCAAATCAATCATGGCGAAAAAGCCGTTCTGCTGCGGAACAACGTTCGTATTCTCGGTTCTGCAGGCCCCGTGCTTTTGTACGCACACGGATTTGGATGTAATCAGACGATGTGGGACAGGATAACGCCTGCATTCAGAGAAACCCATCAGCAGGTGTTGTTTGATTATGTCGGTTCTGGTAAGTCTGATCTGTCGGCATTTGATCCATCACGGTATTCCCATCTCAAAGGCTATGCGCAGGATGTATTAGAGGTTTGCGACGCACTGGGCCTAAAGAGTGGAGTAACTTTTATTGGGCATTCAGTGAGCTGTAACGTCGGAATACTTGCATCGATTGCTCGTCCTGGATTGTTTGAACGGATGATTTTGGTGGGGCCAAATCCTTGTTTTATCAATGATCCTCCAAGTTACTTTGGTGGCTTTGAAAAAGAGGATTTGGAAGGGCTGTTGGAACTGATGGAGCAAAATTACATTGGTTGGGCAAACTACTTAGCTCCTGTAGTTTCCGCACAGGGTGATTCTGGCACAATCACGGTGGAGTTATCGGACAGTTTTTGTTCGACAGATCCTATTACTACGAAAGTTTTCGCTAGGACCACCTTTTTTTCTGACAATCGAGCAGATTTGCCGAAAGTAGATTGTCCTTCACTGATCATACAACACCAGACCGATACATTGGCTCCGCTAAGTGTGGGCGAGTATGTTCATCGTCACCTCGCAGGTAGTAGCCTTAGGGTTTTAGAGGTTCAGGGACATTGTGCTCACATGAGTGAACCCGCGCTAGTGGTTGATTGTATTCGCGAATATCTCGGCACATCAGACTGATTTTGTATTCGTGGAAAACTTTGACCAGATACCGTGCCCAGTCTTAGTCACGGATCGCAAAGGCATCATTTGCTTTGCGAACCAGAGCCTTCTGAGACTTACGGATGCAGATCTAACTTCCGTCGTTTCGAAGGCCATGGATGTGTTTTTTCCAATGGCAAGTAGGATCTTCTTGCAAACGCATGTATTTCCCATGCTGTTGAAGGATGGGCTGGTCAATGAAATCCGACTTCAGTTAATTAATAGCGCGGGGACCAAGATCCCAGTTTATGTTAACTGTCAGAAAACGACGTCGAATGACCTTGAAAGGTACACGTGGATTTTCTATGTAACGATGGAGCGTAGCCGTTTTGAGCAAGAATTATTGCAAGCTCGACAGAAGGCTGAAAACTTGTCTTTTGAAAGCACCAAGAGAGAGAGGTTTATACGCACCATTACAGATGGCCTGCCAAGTTTAATCGCATACTGGGATAAAAATTTAATCTGCCGATTTGCAAATGCCGAATACGTTAAATGGTTTGGGATAAACAAGGCGGAGATGTTGGGTATCAACATGCAAGATCTGTTGGGAGTGCAGCTTTTTTCTCGAAATGTACCTCATATCGAGGGAGTATTGGCGGGACAGCCTCAGGAGTTTGAACGCGAAATACGTCGACCGGACGGTAGCCTAGCCTACACACTCGCCCACTATTTACCCGATCGTGATTCTATGGGAGAGATCAACGGTTTCTTTGCACTGATTACCAATATTTCGACGCTAAGGGAAGCGGACGCTGCAATACGATTGGCGGCTAGTGTTTTTGAAGTGACTTCCGAAGGTATTATGGTCACTGATCCCAATTTAATCATCCTATCTGTGAACCAAGCCTTTACCCGATTAACTGGCTATTCCGCTGAGGAAGCCATTGGTAAGAATGCCAGCTTATTTAAGTCATCTCGTCATAGCGATGAATTCTTTCGAGGCCTTTACCGGGAATTGAAAAGTAAAGGGAAATGGAAAGGTGAGGTCTGGAGTAAACGCAAAGATGATTCAGATTTTTTAGAAGCTTTATCAATCTCAGCGATCCGAAATGATGAGAGTGAGATCACTAGTTTTGTCGGCGTGTTTGATGATGTCACAAAAAGGTGGGACAAAGAGCAAATGATGCACCACATGGCCTTCCATGATGGTTTGACAGGTCTGCCGAACCGTCTACTTTTTATGGAACGCCTTGAGCGCTTAATCTCAATGGCTAAGCGCGAGAAGCGTCAGATTGCATTACTATTTTTAGACTTAGATGGATTTAAGTTAGTTAATGATCTGTGTGGCCATGAAATTGGTGACTTTGTGCTCCAAGCAGTCGCTAATCGACTTTCAAGTGAATTACGGGATTCCGACACTGTAGCCCGCTTTGGGGGGGATGAATTTGTCATTTTATTAGATAATCCAGATAGTCACGATAATGTTGCGATAATCGCGTCACGCCTGATCGAAGTCGTGAATATACCGATACAGGTAGGTATCCATGAACTGAATGTTGGCACTTCGATAGGTATCGGCATGTTGCAGAACGATGATCAAACAGCGGAGCAATTACTTAAACTGGCAGACGATGCCATGTACGAGGCAAAGAAATCTGGTAAAAACACCTTTCTTTTTTCAGCCACGTTGACCTAGAGAACTAGTAAGCAATACGTGCTGCGATCAGATTTTCTAGCGGGGCAGGTTTATGCAAATAGAACCCTTGTGCGTAATGCACGCCCAATTCTGAAATTCGGTCTAACACGATTTTTTTGTCGACATATTCAGCAATCGTTTTGACGCCCAAGACCCTCGCGACATCGACGAAACACTTTACTGCGGCGTCATCAAGGGGATCGTCAATGATGTCTTTAATGAATTGCCCATCGATTTTGATATAGTCGACTTTGAGATTTTTAAGATATCCAAACGAAGAGGCGCCAGCACCAAAGTCATCGAGGGCGATGCGTACGCCAAGTGAATGCATACTTTCTATAAACAGCGCGGCATCTGCAAGGTTAGTTACTGCTGCGGTTTCCGTGATCTCGATGCAAAGCCGTTTGCAAATTTTTTGATCTAGAGTTGAGAGTTTTTCTGTGACTAGGCGATGGAAGGCACGATCGCCTATCGATTGCCCCGAAAGATTGATGCAGAGCGTTTCAATTGCGTCTAAGTCATTTAGATTCTGCATCCACAGAACAACATGGTTGAGTACCCAGCGATCGATTCTGGATACAAGATTAAAACGTTCTGCGGCAGGTAAAAATGCACCAGGAGCGATAATACTGCCATCACGTTCTTGCATACGCACTAAAACTTCCGCATGTATACCATGTGCGTCTGGAGCTAGGTTCTCAATTCTTTGCGCGAAAAGCACGAAGTCATCATCATCTAATGCTTGCTCGATGCGGGTTGTCCATTGCATCTCGCCATGACGTTCGCGCATTGCTTGGTCTGTGTCGAACCAGGTGTGAACGCGATTTCGACCTGCCTCCTTTGCAGCGTAACAGGATGTGTCAGCAGCTTGCATGATCGCCGCCGTAGTGCCAAACACGTTGCTGATCTGTACGAGACCAATACTTGTACCGATTCTAAAACGTCGTCCATCATGAGAAAAACGGAACTCTTCCATTCGATCGCACAATTGTTGTGCCACTCTTTGCGCTTGTTCGGCGTTACAGTGATCGAGAATTACGCCGAATTCATCACCGCCTAATCGGGCGAGCGTATCGCCGGAGCGTATTCCTTCTGCCATGATCTTGCTTACCTGCTGTAGTAACTGGTCACCTGCGGAGTGTCCACAAGCGTCGTTAACCAATTTAAATTGATCCAGATCGATGTAGAGTAATGCATGTACGCTAGCTTCCTCATGTGTCTTTTGCAGCAAGCGTCGCAATCGAGTTTCGAACTCTGTCCGATTGAATAGGCCCGTAAGGTCATCATGGGTTGCACGGTAGCTCATTTCACCGGACATGCGGCGTTGTTCGGTAACGTCGTGAAATACCAAAACGGCACCAAGTAGTGTTCCTTGTTCGTCACGAATGGGTGCGGCGGAATCTTCGATGCCGAACTCTTCACCGTGACGTGAAATTAACAAGGTGTGGTTAGCGAGCCCCACGATTTTTCCTTGATCCAAACAGGTCTCAATTGGATTTTCGGTCGCAAGGCGAGTCTCCGCGTTGACGATATGGAAGACCTGTGAAAGCGGTCGGCCGACAGCGTCAGAGCTGGCCCAGCCCGTCATTCTTTCTGCTACAGGATTAAGCCAAGTCACGTGACCTTTAGCGTCGGTGGTAATCACTGAGTCACCGATTGAGTTGAGGGTGACCCTTAGCAGCTCATGCTGCTGCGCTAGATTCGCTTCGATTTCGCGTTGATAGCTCACGTCCCAGTTGACGCCAACTACACGTATTGCTCTGCCAAAAGCGTCACGATCAACAGTGGCGGCACCGCGAATGTGACGAATGTCTTTGCCAAAACTAACAATCCTAAATTCAGTATTGAACTCAGCGATGCCACGAATCGCATCAGTTAGCGCGCTCTCGGCTTTAGCCAAGTCTTCTGGGTGAATATGCTGCGACAACAAACTATAGTTATCAAGGTCTTTGGTTGGGGGAATGCCATATAACTTGTACATACGCGAATCCCAATTCAAACTTTGTTCGCGTAAATCGTACTCCCAAATACCGATTTCACCTGCGTCAGCTGCAAGTTCAAAACGTTTGGTGGACTCTTGCAGCTGCAAGCTTTGGTTCACTTGTGCGCTGACATCCTGAAACGCGCCAACCAAGCGGCGGGGCAATCCATTCTCAAATTCGACGCTACCAAAAACACGAACATGAATTCTTTTGTCCGCCTTTGTGATTAAGGGTAATGTGAGATCCCATGATTTTCCGGACTGTATCGCTGACTGTACCGCATTGGATATAATAGACTTGGCTTCTGGCGCATAGAAATTGATTGCTTCTTCTAAGCTTGGGCGATATCCAACTTCAACCTCATGGATACGACAAGTTTCGGCAGACCAGAAAATTGAATTATCAAGTAAGTCGACCTCCCAGCCACCGATACCGGCAAGACGTCCCGTCTTATCTAAGAAAGTCTCACTTTGGCGTAATTGCTCCTGTTCCTTACGTCGTTTTGTGACATCGGTGCGGATCGATACGTAACGCTCAATTGCGCCATCTGCGCCTCTTAGAGGAGCGATTAAACTTTCGACCCAATAGAGTCTGCCAGATTTGCTGCGGTTACAAATTTCTCCGTTCCATGAATTGCCATTTGAAATTGAACGCCACATTTCTTGGAAAAAGGAATGAGTATGCACTCCAGAGCTGATCATTCGATGATTTTGTCCGATTAACTCCTCACGAGAATAGCCGCTAATGTCGCAGAACGCGTCGTTGACTTCGATCATATTGCCTTCGAGATCTGTAATCGACATAATTCTTTGATCACGAATCATGGTCAAGAGAGAATCGTTAATGCGCTGTGCCGAAACTTGTGCGGTAATGTCCTGAACGGTGCCGACAAAGCCAGTGCACTCGCCTCTATCATTTTGTGTCTGGCGCGCGATGCTATGAACGATACGTAAATCGCCGCCTGGCATTTGAATACGGAACTGCATATCGAAGTCTATGTTCAGACGTGCGCTTTCTTGCCAGTTACTGAATACTTTTTGTTTGTCCTCAGGATGCAAGGTATTTGCCCATCCATTCCCAAGACTTTGAGCCATACTGAGGCCGTATATTTTTTGCCAGCGCTCATTCGTGTAGATGCAATCACCGTCTTTGTTGGTCGCGAAAATGCCTAGCGGTGAAGCTTCGCAAAGCGCACTAAATTGAGCGCTGACGTTTGCCTGCTCCAGAGCCAAGCGACGTCCTTCAAGCGCTAGCACTGCCACTTGGCCTAAATTGGCGAGAATGTCTTTTTGTGTTCGAGTCAATTGTTTGGCTTGGCGGTCGATCACGCATAATGTGCCAACGTTGCTACCATCTTTGAGAGTTAATGGAACGCCAGCATAAAAACGAATATCGGGGGTGCCAGTAACTAATGGATTGTCGAAGAAACGCAGGTCCTGTGTTGCGTCTGTCACCTCAAACAAATCATTGGATAAAATCGCATGGGAACAAAAGGCGATTTCTCTAGAGGTCTCTTTGGCTTCCTCAAGCCCCACGTTAGCTTTGAACCATTGCCGCTCCGCATCGACCAAGCTAATTAGGGAAATCGGCACGCCACAAACTAAGGCTGCGGCGTTGACCAAGGCGTCGAACTCTTGCTCGGCGTTAGAGTCGAGTACTGCAAGATTCAAGAGGGATTGTAGACGCTCCTTCTCATTCAAAGGTATTGCTGCAGATTGCATGTTCACCTCGACAATAATTTTGGTAGAAGGGCTTTTTGCCGTACCTAGCAATTAAGATTAAGTCGAAAGCAATATTAAATCCAATGATTTTTCTATTATCCCTATTCGTTATAGGGAAACCATTTCTCTCGGGAGCATTGAACAAAAGGGATCCACATTTTCCCTACTAAGATTTCCCGCCATGCCTAGCTTATTGATAGTTTTTGGTTTTTCAATCACGTCGGTATTGGCCCCTAAGAGTACTTGTTGTAATTTTGTTGTTCCCGGAAAAATTAGCTTGTCGACTCAAGGTTCAATCCTTGTCAATGGTCCCGAGTGTCTGTAATTACTTTGCTTGTGCAACCCAGTTTGCGTAGATATCTTTCATTTGTACTTTGGCTTTCTTAAACGGGATTTTAACTTCTATATTGCTTTCGGACTCGCTGGGCAAACTTTTGCCGCTACTATCAACTTGGTAAAAAGTCGTGATGTTTCCTTCGAAAGCCAGTGGCATACTCATTTCGAGCACACGCTTTTGAATCAAACCATTGCTTGGATCAGCCCAGATTTTGAGTGTGCCAGCTGACTCTGATACTTCGAAAACGACACTAGGTTTGCCATTGTAAGTTTGGTTGTCGCTACGTTTTACTTTTGCTTTCGGCGAGAAAAACTCGGGTTCCATCGGCTCAAACATTTCTGCTAAATCAAATGCCTTTGGTTTTTCTTTGCCGTCTTTTGCTGGCGGATTCATGCTTAGAATGGTGTATTGAGGCTTTCCCTTGTCCCATCCGCTAAGCTGCTTCTTGATCGTGACCGTTTTGACTGGGTCGCCATCTTTGTTTGCATGAATAACCTGCTCTACGTCCTTTGCGGCCCATTTTTTTGCCTCCTTATTCGACGCAATCACTTTCGTCCATAAGGGATCAACATCAGCCGCTAGAGCAGGGAGCGCATAGCTCAGGGTAAGAGCTAGGGAAAACATCAAATTACGAAATAACATAGTGCGATTGCTCCAGATTGGTGAGGAGGATAGGCTTGGTTAAATCCCTTCAGATCCTTTTAGATTGGTTCGGGTTTACTGAGCCCCACGACAAAACTCTCGCATTTACTTTGCCCTACACTTTCGAAAGTCTCAGGGCTGCCGGTGGATTCATGAAAACGAATACCCTTGATTTTTTGTTTTTGATTGAGCTCTAACATCGTTTTAAACACGTCGTTTATCACGAGACGGAGGCCAGAGATCTCGCTTAACCCAACGACGAAGTATCGTGTGCTACTGCCATCCGGACCAGAGATTGTTTCTGCAATCGCACCGGGAGTGCCAGCCTTGACCTCAACGTAAGTGGGGATGGTTGCACTGACCGCTTGACCGTTTTTCACTGTAATTGTCACAGCAGGAAGTGCATCGGCTGAGTCACATCGAGCCACACTGCTATACACGAAACGATAGTTGCTGAGTTTGTTGGCATTCCAGATCGACTGATGCTGCAGGATTTGTGCTTCTGTGACCTGCACGGGGCTAGGAAGCAGTTCGTTTGTTTCGCCTCCACAAGCACTCAAGAGCAAGCTTAATGAAAGCAGGTGAAACTGCCATAGTTTTCGAATATGCATGAATTGACTATTTTAAATAACAAAAAATCATTATAATTCAATGTGAATTTAATAATCAATTTGTTTTCAAATTGATGCCATTGTTGTGATCTTTCGAAGTGAAAAGTACCGTGTTATGGCTGTCAACGGTCGTCCTGACTCGGATTTATTGGATAGCTGAGGCAAGAAAATCTAAATATATTTTCTGTTTTTTGCTCTCTAGCTCGAAAAAATAGATGCTACAAGCGTAGCTTGTTATATAATTTGCCATTCCCCAGCGCAGGGTCCAAGACCCAAAAAATCAAAGAGGTACTTCGAGCGCCTTAATCGCTTGAGGTACTTGGTAAACTACTATGACCATCAAAAAATCGCCGAACTCCGCCTCACCTAAACCCTTTCACAATGCTTATCGCCCCGATATTGATGGATTGCGCGCAATCGCTGTTATCGCTGTGCTGATTTACCATGCATTCCCCCACCTCTTACCTTCGGGATTCATTGGTGTCGATATCTTTTTTGTGATTTCCGGATTTTTAATTACATCGATTATCCTGAAACAGGTTGATCAAGGTCATTTCAGTATCTTGGATTTCTATGGGCGCCGAATACGCCGCATTTTTCCGGCACTTCTGCTGGTGATGTTGAGTGTCTATGTCCTCGGCTGGCGTAGCTTGCTGGCATCCGAATATAAGATGCTCGGTCAGCATATGGCTGCGAGTGCGGGCTTTGGTGCGAATGTAATGTACTGGCTTGAAAGCGGCTACTTTGATGTTGCTTCTCAACAAAAGCCATTACTGCATCTTTGGTCACTCGGCGTTGAAGAACAGTTCTATGTTTTCTGGCCTTTATTCTTAATCTTGATATTGAAGTGTAGAGCTAGGCCCTTGATTCCAATGGTAGTTTTAGCCTTATGCTCTTTTGTTGCGAACGTGTGCTTGATCACAATTGACCCAGTGCAAACCTTTTTCCTTCCTCATACTAGAGCTTGGGAACTCGCGATTGGCGGCATCGTCGCGATCTTTGTTAAACGAAGAGAAGACCTTAGAGGCATCGATGAAAACGGTTCAAGCTTGAGTGTAAATGCTTCGAATTTATTGTCCGTGATCGGTGCCATCGTCATCGCAAGCGCTTTTATTCTAATTCGAGATGAAAAACAATTTCCGGGCTGGTATGGCTTGTTGCCGACGATGGGTGCTGCATGCCTAATATTCGCTGGTAAAGATAGCCAACTCGCTAAGGTGTTGCTGTCAAATCGGCTAATGGTGGCGATAGGATTAATTAGTTTCCCCCTATATCTTTGGCATTGGCCTCTATTGTCCTTGCTCACCATCTTAGAAGTCGGCCAAGCGACCAACCAAATGAAGTTATGGATGTTGGCCTTGGCGGTCGTGCTTGCTACGCTAACCTACCTCTTGATCGAGAAGCCGATACGTCATACGAGGTCTCCAGTGATGGTTAGTGCAGTATTGCTGATCTTGATGATGGCGCTAGCCTATCTCGGCTATAACACCTACTCACGTGATGGATTGGTTTTCCGTGCATCACAATTTCAGGCGATTTCAAAAGCACAGAATGAGTGGGAATTTCCGGGGCAAATGAAACGCGGCGATTTGGCTGGTGTAAGTCTGTTTCAGCAAAATTCCGAAGGTAACGCAACGACTTTGTTCATTGGCGACAGTAACTTAGAACAGTACTATCCAAGAGCCGCTCATTTGATCGAAGAAAATCCCAAATCGAACAAGATCATTTTCTTGAGTGAAGGCGGATGTTTGCCCATTCCAAATACCGTATCCAAACAAAATACCCTATGCGAGGGCGTTGCCAATGGCGTTGTCAAAGTTTTGAATTCAAGGGCAGATATTCGCAAAGTGGTAATCGCTGCACAGTGGTATGGCTATCTTTTTATTGAGACTCAAAACACGAAATTTGTAGCAGATGGAAAAGAGTATCCGATCGGTAAGGACTCTGAGGGATACCGTAAAGCCTTAAGCGCGCTAGCGGACGAAATCAAGATGATGAAGCGTCGCGGCTTGGATGTTTATTTGGTTTTGAACATTCCCATCGGTCTCGAGTTTAATCCATCGTACATCGCCAAGCGGTCGATCATGAGTCTCTGGCAAGGCTTTTCCTTACGCACCGGCGGCAGGCGCCTAAGTGAGTTTGAGTCGGCTTTTTCGAAAATAAAGCAGGATTTGATTCAACTTGGGCATGACAGTGGTGCCATCGTAATTGATCCAACCGATACCATATGCCGAGACGACGTTTGCAGTAGCGTTGACGATGACTTGACGCCTAAGTACAAGGATGATGGACACTTGAGACCCACATATGTACGTAGACATATTCGATTCTTAGATCAAACCCTAGAATAAGTGAGAAACAAGCGCAGGTGACACCAGTTTTATGGACTCGAACAGATCAGGAATGTCGCTGATCAATCGCTCTAGGCGCTTGAGACAATTTGCAAATCAACGGTTGAGCATTGATTTCGACCATGTGATTTAGCGTGATACATGGCGATGTCAGCGCGTTGTAAGAGACTTTCGAAATCAGTGTCATTAGCTGACATTTGTACGACTCCAAAGCTCGCAGTGACAGTACAACGTAAATGATGATTGACGTCTTGGCTGAGCCGTTCGCGCACACGCTCCGCAAACTTAAGGGCGCCTTCTTTTTCGCTATGCGAGAGAACAATGAGAAACTCTTCTCCACCGAGCCGGCCTACAAAATCACTGCCTCGAACGACGTCTTTACAAATATTGCCAACGCACTTCAAGACCTTATCACCTTCTGCATGTCCGAACTCGTCATTGATTTCTTTGAAATGATCGATGTCGAAACTGACGATCGAAAGCGGCGTATGGTAGCGTTTGGCGCGTTCGAACTCTTGTTCTCCTTGACGGAGAACTTGACGCCGATTGAGCAGGCCTGTTAGACCATCGTGCTGCGCTAGGTAGCGCGTGCTGCGATAAGCGCGAAGCAAAGCGACGAGGGAAATCGTCATGACAATGACGAGTATGCTCAAGATCCAAATTTCGCGCTTCTTGCTACTTAGAATAAGCCCATCTATCGCCAGTTTCTCGGCCAAGATGGTGTTCTCCTTTTCCTTGCGTTCGGCATCAAATTGCTCACGCATTAAGATAGTCTGGCTCTCTAAAGTTTGTTTGGAACTCTCAAGCAGTGTCTCAAACGCCTTACCCATATGTTGGTAAGCTAACTTGTGATTGCCCTCGACCGCTCTCGCTTCAGCCAAGATGGCATAGGCATCCCATTGTAGTCCTAGATTGCTTGACTTGAGTGCGAGTGCAAGGGTTTTCTCTCCATATTCAAGCGCTTTGTCTATGTCTTTAAGATCAGTATAGTGACCGGATAAATGCGTATAGATATTCGAGAGTTTTTGTGGATTGCCGAGTTTTTCATAAAGCGCTGCAGATTGAAGGTATGAAGGTTCAGCACGTGAGAATTGATGTAATTTGGAATAGAAATAGCCTCTTAATAACAAGGCATATGCTTCTGCGTTCAGGTTGCCACTTTGATGAAAGTCGTGAATGACTTTATCAATTTTGAGGATGGCCTCTTGGTGTTTTTTGAGCCCATTGAGTGCCTGCGCAATGCCCATTTCTGCGGTGAGTATAAGTTGGTTCATGGATGCTGGGCTTATCTCTAAAGCTTTGCGTTAATACTCAAGACTTTTGGCATATTGAAGGATATTCATTTGTAGCTCAGCGAGTGCCAAACTCGCTTTGGACTTCAACATCGGCGGTGCATCGGTCGCATTGACGATGCTATTGAGCTCTTTGGTCGCAAGTTCGTTTTGGTTGAGGGCCATATGGGCATTTGCTAATGACAGTATTCCGAAATAGCGAACTTCAGGCTTGCTTCCCTGAAGCAGGCTTGCCGCGCCCTGGTGAATACGTAAAGCCTCGTACGACTTTCCAATGAGGTTAAGTGCATTTGCTTCCATGATGTTAAACAAAAGCTGGGATGAGTCTTGCTTTAATGTTTGTGCAAGTACTTGGCCTTCTTTTGCGACTGAAAGCAAGAGCTCATAGCGTTGATACAGGTCGTGAAGTTGTGCCTGTTTGATTAAAAGCTGTAAACGATAATCGGGATCAGCGTTGGTCTTTAACTCCGCAAGAATCTTGGCTTCGGTGAGAGTGTAGGATTGCTGGCTATCCTGAGTAATTTGTTCTAAATTATTCTGCTGTTGTGCAGTGATAGCGCTCGCGTTTTGGCCGCAACATAGCGCAACTAAGAGCAAAGAAACGAAACCCAGCCAGAACCAAGATGCTGATCCGAAGCGAATTGCAGGTGCGTTTGTCATGGCGAAACTCCCCCTGATGAGTAAATCCCTCTGGGTATCTAGCAGGCCGTAATTCAAGACCTTGTGGTCCTTGGCGAGTATGCTTAGCAATCGAGATTGCAAGCGATCAACAGGGACTGAACTTTAATCTTAGTAGAGTTTTTTGGGGCGAAGATCAGAATCTTCGGTGGCCTCGAGCAAATCTTTCTTTAGTTTTAAGAAAGTGTCGTATTTACTGCTTACGCTTGATATCACCCTGACATCGTATGGCAACTTGAACAATTCATCTGAGGGGCGGTGGCTCGATTAATATTTGTGATGTTTTATTTAAATTCTGCGTGTTCCGAATATGAACCTGGGAACAAGGCGGCGGTCTTATTGGCCTAGTTGCTTAATTCCTCCATCATGGCATCAATAAACACTCTAGTTCTGGCAGGCATCAGACGTCGACCAGGGAACACCGCCCAAGCATTGAATTCCGGTGAATGCCATTCTGGGAGCACGCGAATTAGGCTTCCATCATGCACATGACAACGCGCGAATTGCTCAGATAGCAGCGCAATGCCCATGCCTTCCAGTGCCAGCCGTCGTAGCATTTCAGGTGAATTGGCAGTGGCGCTACCGGGTGGCACACCTACCCAAGTCTGATCTCCCGATTTCAAGTTCCAAACGGCCGGGTCACCATTACGCGCCAGTAATCGCAAAGTTTTGTGTTCCATCAGCGCCTCAGGTTCTTGCGGCTCACCAAACTGGGCAAGATAGCTCGGTGCCGCATACAGGCTGGCCGAAAACACTGCTAATAGTTTGGCTGCGAGAGAAGCATCATCGGGTAGTGTGCCCATACGAATCGCCAAATCGAAGTTCTCTCCGATGATATCGACGCGTCGCGGTGTCAGATCCATCTCCAAAGTAATGGCGGGATATTTCTTCATAAAGCGCACAAGCAACGAGGTCATGGTGTTGTTGGCGAAGTCGGCTGGCATAGAAACACGCAAACGACCGCTGGGTTCGGAATGCCGAAGCTGGGTCAAGGCGAGCGTTGCTTCGACTTCTTCGGTGACTTGTTGAGCGTGGGCTAACACGCTATTGCCGAAATCAGTTACTACGAGCTTGCGTGTTGTCCGCAGAAGTAAGCGCTCCCCTAGCTGGGTCTCTAAGGCGCTCATGCGCCGCGATAAAGTCGACTTGGGGATCGCTAATCGTTGCGCTGCTTTGCTAAAGCTACCCTCTTGCACGACACGGGCAAACAGCAATAAGTCGTTGGGGTCGAGTTGCATAGTATTTCCTCATTGGTTCAACTATGGAACAATCATATCCATTTTATGATCTTCCGCATAGTTTTTGGAACGTATAAAGTGTGCTTACTTTCAACGCAGCGACCCAAATGAGTGATCGCTGAATTAACGACAAGGAGCGACACCATGAACATTTTGCAAATTAATTCCAGCGCCCGGGTAGCCGGTTCCCATTCCACTAACTTGGCAAATCAAGTCAGTGCACGTTTGCAGGAACAGCATGCGAATGCCAATTTCAAACTGCGCGATTTAGCGATTACGCCTCAACCAGCATTGGACGAAACGGCCTTACAAGCATTGTTCACGCCAGCAGATAAACGCACGCCAGAACAAGCAGCTCGCGTTGCGCTCGATGATGCATTGATCGCTGAAGTGCAAGCGGCAGATGTGTTGGTGATTGGCGCACCGATGTACAACTTTGGTATCTCATCCCAATTAAAAAACTGGATTGATGCGATTTCCCGAGCAGGCGTGACTTTCCGCTACACTGCCACTGGCCCAGAAGGTCTGCTGAAAGGTAAAAAAGTCTACGTCGTATTAACCCGCGGTGGCTTGTATCGCAACACGCCCAATGATACGCAAATGCCATACTTGAAAGCTTTCTTCGCTTTCCTCGGCATGACCGATGTGGAATTTATTTACGCTGAAGGCTTGGCGATGGGCACTGAAGGTGAACAACGCGCCATTAGCGAGGCACAATCGCAGATTGAAGCCTTAGTTGCATAATTAGTTGGCCAGACTTTTGTACTGGCCAAAACCTCACAACAGAAAGAGAGTAGCACCATGAAAACCGTCGTCACTTCAGAAGTCATCCAACAATCGCGCGCAGTGGAGCAATTGGTGGTGGGTCAGGCCACCTCCGATGGCGCTGGCGTGAAGTTGACTCGTGTACTAACCCAGCCTTACCAGTATCGCCTCGACCCTTTCTTGATGCTCGACGCCTTTGGTAGCGATAATCCAGACGAGTATATCGCTGGTTTCCCCGACCATCCGCATCGTGGTTTTGAGACTATCACCTATATGCTAGAAGGTCGCATGCGTCATCGCGATAGCGCTGGCAATGAGGGTTTGCTGGAAAATGGCGGCGTGCAATGGATGACGGCGGGTCGTGGTGTGATTCACTCTGAACTACCTGAACAAGAACATGGTCGGATGGAAGGTTTTCAGTTGTGGTTGAACTTGGCAGCCAAAGACAAAATGACACCCGCGTGGTATCGCGATTTTAAGGCAGCAGATATTCCTGAAATTGAAACATCTGCTGCCGTGGTTGCCCGTGTGATCGCGGGGCAAAGCCACGGCGTTGCCGGTGCTATGTATCGCGTTACCACTGAGCCTATCTATCTCGATGTGCACATGCCAGCAGGATCAAGTTTTACGCAAGCGATTCCAGCAGACTTTAACGCCTTCATTTATGTGTATCGCGGTGAAGTGAAAGTCGGCCAACAGCAAGTGCCCTTGCAAAGAATGGCGATCTTGAAGAAATGGCCAATGGCCGATGGCGTCACCATCACCGCCAGTGAAGACGCACGTCTGATCTTGGTTGCCGGTCGTCCATTGGGCGAGACGATCGCCCAGTACGGTCCTTTTGTGATGAACTCGCAAGAGGAAATCTTTAAAGCGATTGATGACTTCCGTCACGGACGTTTGGTCGATACGATCACGACGAATCTGGGACAAGGCATTTAATTAGAACTTACGCAAAACAGACGCTGGCGTTGTTGAGTTGGCCTTGCCGAGCCAGCGCAATTTTGCGTAAGTCTAATAATCTAAGTTAGTCAATAAAGTTGAACGGCAGTAAAAGCAACGAGCATCCTCACGATGCTCGCGGGTGAAGTCACGCCCGCATTTTCTAAACCAAACGAACTAAATCATTAAAAAGGAAGACCTATGAAAACCTTAGAAAAAACACTCCCAATCGTCGCTCGCATTCTGATCGCGTTGATCTTCGTACTCTCTGGCGCCAGCAAAATCACCAGCTTTGATGGTACGGTAGGGTATATCGCGAGCAAGGGTTTGCCATTGGCGAGCCTCGCCGCGATCATGGCCATCATCGTTGAACTTGGCGGTGGCTTGATGTTGGTATTCGCTTATCGCGCTCGTATTGCAGCTTTCTTATTAGCAGGTTTCACCGTTGTTGCTGCAGTGATCTTCCATGATTTCTGGTCAGTTCCAGCAGCAGAGATGCAAAACCAAATGATTCACTTCATGAAAAACTTGGCGCTTGCGGGTGGCTTACTCATGGTGGTGGTACACGGAGCGAGTGCGAAGTCGGAGTAAAAAAAAGAGACGGTCCACATGAGTCTATGCGAGACCATCTCTTTTTGAACTGAAGCAAATCAGACGCTAATAGGAAGCCGCGCCAATCGCCGATACCTCTTTACCGTCGCTAATCCAATGTTCATTATTGGCGGAGTAATAGGTGATCATGACTTGAAGCTGATGTTCACGCAGCTTCTTGTCAAAGGCAAGTGCAGACTCGGGATCGGTAATTGAGATCCCTGTCACGGTTTCACCAGGCATAATCTTCTGCCCGATCAGCGGCAGGCTCTTCCACAGCAGATTTTTGTCGGGTCCAAGCACTGCCTCAAGCGCGGTCTTAGCATCTGCCACTGATTGACCATCGAGCAGAATTTCAACCTTCTTAATGATGCCGTAGCCCGTTCCGCGATTGCGAATGATCCAACGGAAGCCATGTTCATCGGTTTCTATCGTCCACGAGATAATCGGGAAACCCATTCCTTGGCGTTGCGGCAATGCTCGTTGCCTTTGCGGCAGATCACGTTGCGAACGAAGATAGAGATAGCCTGCAATCGTCCCTACCAAGATCACTCCAATCGCAATAATAAACGGCAAATTGCCTTTCGATAGGCTTGTCAAATAGGGATCAAAAAACAGGAGAAGTATGAAGATCACCAGTGGCGGCACAATATTGAAAGCGAGCACCCACAGGAAGTAGCGCTTAATTAAGGATTGAACCTCGCAGTATTTTGCGAACAGAACGGCTAAAGTAATAGCGATGAGAAGGAAGCCGGTCAATGCCAATTGTAAGTACCAACGGTTGACGCATGCAAAGCGAGCGATCGCTGAGGGCAGCTTCTCGACCTGGTTAGATTCGCGGAAGTTGCGCAAGATGCACAGAGCAATTTGCTGACCGCGATAACAGGGTTCTGCCATATTTGTTGTCGGTTTGGCGATGTTGTCAAAGTCAGGTGCCCACAAGCCCATGCCGCCGAAGTTGTCGCTGGCATAGACGACGTCATCTTCGAGTTGTTGCCAATTATGGTTGTCGAACTGCATTACCGGAATGACGCTACGTAAGAATTCAGCGCGGGCATTCCCATGCAGACCTTGTTCGCTTTCGATATTCAGACGTAATTGTTTCTTGGCATCTGTACTTGGCTCGTTGAGCAGAACCAGCAAGTATTCGTCGATCAGATCGCGATTGACCGTTGTCCCTCTTTGGTTTGAAGCTTTTTTAAGCTTAATCAAATTAGGTAAAGCAAAGGCACCCTGACGCCCTTCAGTGTCGTCGTTGAGCACGTCTTGTGCAACCAGAATATTGATCCATACTTTGTCTTTCGCCAGTTCTTTCCGTAAGGCGAGGAAGAATTCATTGAACAATAGCGCCGAGTCTGCATCTTTAGGGTAGTTTTGGAAGTAAACAGTAACGCCATCTCCGCGAGTAATTGGGGCTGACATCCCTAAAGTGACGTAGGGGCGCAATTGAGATCCTGTGTCCTTCAAACGTGTTCTGAGAAGATTGCTGATATTCACAATCAACTTGCGCAAGACTGCTTGTTTATTTTCGCGTGAGTAGCGCTTCCAATCACCGTTCCAGTCGTTCTTCTGAATAAGCCAATCGACTTTAGAGTTGTATTGATGCGCCAGGCGGATAAATTGATTTGATGCTGCTGAACCATCCTTGACATCAAATGGCACCAGACCAAGGCGCAAATCACCCACATTATCGACCGTGAGCCCATAGTAGGCGACGCGATTGAGCACATGGAAGTTCATGGTCTGTTCGCTTTTTTGATTATTCCAGTAGGGATAAAATCCGTACACGACGCCAGCGAAATCATCGAGCGCACAACCGCAGTCCCCACCTTTCAAGGTGATCGGCGCGATCTCATCTGGGATACGTTTCTTCGCCATGTTCTCAATCGCGATGGCGAGATAGTTGTGGTAAATCTCTTGTATCAATCGACGGCTTTCTTGAAAACTTGGCTTATCGCATTGGCTTACTTGCAGACGCAGACGCTTCAGTTCTTCGAAGGTTTTTTTCGCATCGAAACTATGGTCAATCCTGCCATCCATGCTTTGTGGTTGCAAAGCGCTGAGATCTTTGGCGAGTAATGCGAATTCTTCATCTGGCATGCGAAGGCCGGCGACATACGCATTGCTGGTTGGTGAATTCATCTTACAGGCGCCAATACCCATAATCATTTTTGATATGACTGCGCTACGTAGCAAGCTTAGCTCTGGATAGCTAACGTCTTTGATTTGCCCTAGCAAACGTACCAGTACTGATGGGATACCACTGTTCTGTACGTTTCCTTTTAGCTGGACTTTAATATTCGCGATGGATTGTGCCGTCAGATGAATATTGTCAAACACTTGCGAGGCTTCAGCGATTTGCTCACGTTCATCTTCGCTCAAGATCAGCGCGTCGCTCGCGAATTTTTCAGTAATGAAAGCGTCAAATAGTTCTCGCGTCTTGAAATAGATTGTTCCCTGCAAACGTAACTCATCAATAACCGCCGATGGAAATTCACTCGCTTCTTTTAAGCGACTAAGTGCGGCTTCGTTAATGAGATAACCGTCAAAATCAGCGGCATTACGTTCGATCAAGGGCCAAATCTGATTGACTAAGTGATCGCGTCCACCAAAAGCTTGCTTCACTGCGACACGTAAGGCTTCGCTTGAGGTGAATTCCTTATCCTTTAGCGCGCTCAGGATCTGCACAATTTGATCTTTTCCACCGAGGAGGTCGAGATCATTTTGGTTGAGCTTGTAGTAGAAAAATGCACTTTCATCGATCACCGTACGTGGCGCGACTCTTGGTGCCGATTTGCGTTGGCCGCGAAAGCGGTTGACCAGCTCGATTAGCTCCTTATCACTTCCTTGTCGACGAATTTGAAAGTCTTGCTGTTTAACCTTCTCCGCTTGCATGAAATCCCATGCTTCGAACTCTGGGCTCATGAGTATGGTTAATTCATCTTTGTGTTTGATACTAAACTGCGCGATACGATTAATATTGTTGGCTAAACTGTTAGCATAGTCGCCCTCAGTGTGTGCCTTAAAGCTAAAAGCAAAGCGTTGCAACCAGGAGAGAGTGATGGGCCCTACGATACCGTCGTTGAGCGGGTCGCCTTTGAGTGCGTAGTCGTGCTGCCAATCTGGTAGCAGCTTGTAAATTGATTCGAGTTGCCTTTGCATACGCAACACCACATCTTTACTCAAGCCTTTGAAGTGCTCTTGTTTGATATTGCGGTTGTAGCCAACGATATCGACCGTTTTCGTTGTTCCGGGCGCTTTAGTCTGCGTCGTTGTCACGCTGGCTGCTGAGGCGGCACCGTCTTGGCTTCCCGCTTTTGCCGGTTTAGCCGGTTCAACCTGGCTCTTTTTCGCGGCACTTGCTGGATTACTGGTCGTAGTGCTAATCTCAATTTGAAACGCATGGCTAGTTGCGCTGGCAAATACGCTGGCGGCAAATAAGCACGCGAGAGCGAGCGTTTGTCTGTTGAACTGATATAGTCGTTTCACAGTGTTTTCCCATCCTTCATAAATTCTCTACCTATACCGGCAAGTAAATCATCTTGTGTGATCACATCACGGTTACTCTTGACAGCGCGAATCGCAGCATAACGAGCGACATTGAGCAGGGCGCCACCTGCTAGTTCATAGCGTTCAGCGATTTCTCGGAAATTCACATCTTGATCGAGTTTATTCGTATTGGCGAAGAGTCCGCGCCACAGGCGTTCGCGTTGCGCCGCATCTGGCATCGCAAAGTAAACCTCACTTTGAAATCGTCGAGCGAACGCCGCATCGATATTGGCCTTTAGGTTTGTCGCCAGAATCACGACACCAGGAAAGTCTTCAACTCTTTGCAAGAGATATGAAATTTCTTGGTTCGCGTGTCTGTCGTTCGAGCTACTGGCCTGAGTACGTTTGCCAAACAGGGAGTCGGCCTCATCAAAGAACAGAATCCAATTCTTGTTTTGCGCTTGGTCAAACACGCCAGCCAAATTCTTTTCTGTTTCACCGATGTATTTTGAAACGACCATCGATAAATCAATCCGATAAACATCTGAACCCACAGCCTTGCCGATGAGGCTGGCAGTGAGCGTCTTTCCTGTTCCTGGCGGACCGTAAAACATGGCTCGATAGCCAGGTTTGAGAGCTTTTTCCAAGCCCCAATTCTGTAAAATTTTCTCAGGGCTGCGCAGCCAGGTCACAATATTATTGACCTCTTCCATTACTTCTTGGTTGAGCACCAAATCAGACCACTCGAGTTTGGTTTGCATTAATTTTGCAGGGAAATTGGTACTGAAGTCAGGTTTGTCTGCTTCTCCATCTGCAAGTAATTGCAAAAATTCATGACTGAGTTGTAAGGCTGCACCAAAAGCAGGTTCACCGCTCGCTTGTGAGTCTAATTTGATGATGCCGCGCCGTGCAAAAGCATGATCATCTTTAAACAGACGCGCGACAGCAAATCGTTTGCCGAGATTGCTGCCAGCCAAAATAAAAGAAGCCGTTTCACAAGTCGGCAAAAAGCCGCTATGCGTCTTGCCACGCCATCCGCCGATTTCGCTATAGGCACGTCCTAAGGCCGAATTCTGTAGCGAGAATAAATCGAGTGCTTGTGGTCGTATATGGGGCAGCAGCGCTAACATCATGACGATCCGTTCCGCGTAACCGAATCCAAATTCCAAGACGACTTTGGCATACGGGCCGTCAGTGGCGGAAAGAGCGGGGGGCGGACAGACTTGATCAAGATCGATATCTTGCTCATTGTGTTGAAAATAGTGCTCGAAGCGAGTCTCGCAAACTTTGCTAAACCAGGCGATTTCTCGCTCAAGGGCATGAGTGTTGAGTGTAATTTCCATCTTCTTTTCCTAGGACTGTGTGCGCCAAGTGACATGGAGCGGTGCGCGCATCCACGGAAACCGTATCATCGAGAAACTCCATGGCAAACGGTCGAGTAACATGTCAAAAGTGGATGGAGGAATACGTAACTGCCAACTTTCGTCTGCGTAACTGAGTTGTCCCTCCCTAGCCAAAAATGTTTGTCTTAAGCCAGTGATCGATGTCTTTCCTAATGCGCTCCAGTGTTGTATCACCCCATTTAGCATTTGTTCTATCACATTCTTCTCGTGTTCCGTGACTTCGATACCAGCGACGATAGGCACGCCACCATGAATGCCGCACAAGAGTTTATTCAGTGCGAGTTGATATTCGGGTGTATGGCTTTGAGCACAGACCACGTATTGCAGTAAATGGACCGCCCGTTCCGCTGCCGCGTCGTCAATGAATGCACCATCTTTGGTCAATTCAAGAATATTGAAGAGACGCTGTACATAAGGCGCAATGATTACCATACCCGCGTTATTGACATTGCTTTCGCCATAAGGAATCTCCTCTTCCTCTCCCAATAGGCGAGCTCTTTTCTTCACCTCAGCAAGTTCTGCTTGCTGTTGTCGTTCTAGCGCGATCTGTCGCTCGCTGCGGATCTGCGCTTGATGCTCAAGCTCATTGCGTAGGGATTGGAGTAGGCTGTCGGTTGACGGCGCGACTTGTGGCTGTAACTGACGAAGCTGCTGTTGTTCTTGTTCTATATTTTTCGCAGAGGCGACTTCCTGCGACTGAGTTTTTTCTGTTGAGCCTAGCCCTTGTGCGAGCGCACTCATGAGCGCTGGCGCAAATTGCTTGAAACTCTTTAACTCTGATCCGAAGCGCAGGCGATATGCAATGATCCAGAAGTCTTTTGTGAACTGCTGTCCGTTCTGGCTAATGCAGGGAAGCCCTTGGGCATGGAAGGCATGAGCAAGTTTTGCTAGATGTGGAAAAATCTCTGGGCTATGACGGCCAAAGAAATACTCGAGATCGGCATTCTCGAGCAATGCACACCAACGTTGCCTGATTCTCTCTCGCGTCAAGAGTCGCGTAATGGAGTCCACAAAACGCGGCGCCGCTAGCATGGATTCGCGAATAAATTTGCGCGCCCACAGTTGCTCTGCTGAGCTCATGGGCACGAGAGACTGAAGCAAGACACTGAGGGTCATGAGATCAGTGTTTTCTACAGATGTTAATTCGTTTGTCTCTACTTCTTCCAACGCAGATTCCTGAGTTGGTGATGTCGATACTGGTGATTCACGCTTCTGATTTACTTCCTCCTCGATAGCTTGTTTACTTAGAGCAAAATCGGCTTCGGCAAAGCTCTGAATCAGATCATCGCTGATGAGTTCTGGCAAAATCTCGTCGGAGCGATAAAAACTGATTTCTGTACTTTGTTTGTTGTCGTCGAGGATGGGAAATTCTCTCGCCTGCGCGCGCAGTGCTTGTGCGAATTTCGTCCACAGGTGCGGACTTTCTTCCACGGTATTGGTGGTCCAGACACGATTGGCGAGTTCTACTTGCAGCTGTTGAATCAGCGTGGAGCCATTATCTCTAGCCTCAACGCTGCGTGATGTAGTTTGACCTTGATCCTCGTTGGTGGATTTACGCATAGAAATCTGACGTAAGACTTCTGCGGTATCGGCTTTACTCAAGGATTTCCGACTGAACTGCTCGTAAAGTTTGAGGTCATCGACTATGGCACTGCTATGACTTAAGTCTTCATCAAACTGCTCTGTGCTGGCTTCTTGTTTATTCTCCAAGGCGATAGTCAGCTGTTCCATATCGAGCATGTGACAGATCGCGATGAAGCTTTGTTCTAGTATTGGGCGATTCTTCTTATTGAATGTGAACAGCGCCTTGCGCAATAGATCTGCTTCATCTGCACTGCTCTTCGGCCAGTCTTTGTTTTGACGTAAAAGCTGAAGCAACTGTTGTGCGCTCGATTTCTGTAAATAGCTCCTATTGAGGCTTGCATGGAAAGCGTGCTGTAACAAATCCTGCTGCAATGCTTGAACCGAATTTGGCAGTCGCCAAATTTCTTGTAGAGTATTGAGCTCGAGGCTGAGTTCGCGAACTAGCGCAGCTAGCCTATCCGAATTGACTTCAATTAAATCGAGAATCTTGTCACGCGGATTTTGTTCCAATAGGCCTTGGCGTTGATGGGCGTGGGATAAATAACGTTGCTGAGCACGAACAAGATCAGCGCGATGAAAATCAATCAGTGCCGGCCAAACTACATCTAATTTTTCTAAGTTTAAGCTTAGGAAAGCATCCGCTAGTGTTTGCGGTAATGTGTCTCGCCATCCGCGCGGCAGAGGGGAAATCCTCTCTGCGGGTGTTGAAGAAGTTTGATCTTCAGTTTGTTTGTGCTCACTTGGGGTGCTGAATAAGTAAGTGCTCAAGTGCTCGAGCAGCGTAGGCTGAGATGCTGCAGTACTGTTCGATCTGACATCGTCCGATGCTGGATTATTTGATACCGCCTTGTCTGATACCCCATAAATAGGTGCAGGCATCGCTCTTGGTTCAGCATCTGAAGATACTTTGAACAAGGCTAGCATTTCAATCAAGCCCTGTTCCCAATCGGAAGTACGCTCGACTTGCGCCGAAGCCGGGTTCTTAAACGCCTCAATTTTCGCATCGTCAAAGCCGAATTCTTGCTTCAATACTTTCTTCAAGAAGTTCGCATGAGGGGAGGCTAGTGCTGCACCTAAAATCAAACTTAGGTGACTGTCCTGAGCCTGCTGCAGGCTGTCGCGTATCATGCGTCGCCAATGTGCGATTTCGGTCAAATTTCCTTGCAGTGTGCTATCGACACGGACGTTCACACTCTGCTGACGAATGTTGGTAAGCAAAGCCTCACAGAAGAAGTTCATAAACCAAGCGCGTAGAGCGGGTTTACTTCGCCATAGTTGTTGAGTTGTCGCGATATCTGCATGCTTGGGTACACTCAGACCTTCGCTGTCAAATGTCGATGCTGTCGGTATCGACGTCGTCACGATCGCTTGTAGAAAGCGTATCGCATGCGGTATGGGATCTGCACCGATACTATGAAGTAGGGCTTCTTGCTCGTTACTGGCGTCGGCCACGGTAGCATTCACCAATGAGTGGCTGGTCTCGTCTGATTGAGTGATCAGCTTAGCTTGTGTGCTTGATGTTCGGTCGAGCACTGACGCCAAAGAACTCGCGCTCGACTTCACCGAGTCCGCTTTTGCTTCTTGTATCAGGGCTTCTATGTCGATCTCTCGTTGCGATAACAGTTCGCGTAAGATCGATTGAAAAAAGTATGCGCGCTCACGCTCAATCGGCAGTTGATTG
>CANHZI010000023.1 GCA_947464955.1 Oxalobacteraceae bacterium | reverse complement strand
TGAAATTTCAAGGATAGCCAGAATGAGGGCAATTCCAGTCGCGCCAATGGCTGCGCTGAGGCCGCCGTGACTGTAGCCCCAATACGCTGCCAGCGTGAGGCAGACCAAGGAGATTAATATAGAAAAACGAAAATGTTGCATTAGCACCTAACCAGGGAAAAAGCAGTAGTGAAGACGAGTGCGCTCCAGAGTGGTGCGAGGATGCCATATAAGAGCGAATGACAGCAAGTGCAATCATGCATTGTGCGGTAAAGCGAACGAAAAAAACAGGGTATTCTTGTGCTCTCTCTTAATTCGCAATCACAGTCGTAGCGGTTTTAGCAAGAACCAGTCGTTTGACTTCTGGTAAGCAGGAGCCGCAATTGGTGCCACAGGAAAGGCGTGCCTTTAAGATGCTGATTTTATCTGACACTGGCAACATCGCAGGAACTTGATCGACATCGGCTAGCACTTCTTGAATTTGTTTGCGCGACACATTCATGCAGCTGCACACGATATGAGTTGTTTTCGCTTCCGCACTTTTGCTAGTTGGATTTTTTTGCAGCAGGCTAGCGCTTTGTGTGATCGGTGTTTGTTCTCGCAATAGAGGGCTGAGCCAGCTATCAGCATCTATATCCCCAGTTAAGATATAGGCGCGTATGGTGTGTTGATGGTGAAGCTGCTGGAGCTCGATAAAACGCGAGGCAGAACGTGCACGATCTTCATATCTTATACTCGTGCTGCTATCGACCTTCAGTATGTCCATCAGCGCTTTTAGCTTGCTACTTTCGATGGCCTCGTTATGCGCGCCGCGAAAAATTAGGCCTACCTGCTCGTCTCGTCCGAATAGGCTACAACTCGCATACGAAAAGCTTGAATAAAATTGTCGCAGTTGCGTTTGTGCTGCGAGTAGTTCGGCTTCCTCCATCCAAGCGACTGCCATGAAGCGCCAATTCAATTGTAGTTTGCTAATCTTGACATGGGCGAGTTTCAATTCAGGCTGCTTAGAACTAGGATCGAAAGCGCTCGTGCACAGGGTATTGACGCCTAGATGTTGAACGCGGGTTTGTGCGCTATCGTAATGGTGTCCTCCGGTGATCTCTTGCCCCCAATGCATAGCAATAAATATTTGGCCAGGATTGAGAGTATTGCTTTGATAGGCTGGCAATATGATTTTGCCACGCGCATTGCTGATTTCAAGCAAATCACCATCGGCGATAAAACGTGCCTGCATGTCACTCGCCGCCAATTGCACGATGGGTTCTGACGCATGAGCATGCAATTGTGCGACCGTTCCTGTGCGGCTCATCCCATGCCATTGGTCTCTGAGCCGACCCGTGTTTAACAAGAATGGGTAACGGGCCGAAACTTTTTCAGATGCTGCGACATAAGGAGTCGGGATAAATTGAGCGCGGCCATTGGCAGTGGCGAACACGGCATCGGTGTAAAGTCGGGGCTTCCCTCGTTGTGCGCCCTCCGGGAATGGCCACTGTTGTGGGCCTTCCTTCTCTAAAAAAGCGTAAGACAAGCCGGTAATGTCAAGATCGCGACCGCGCGTACTTTCGCGATGCTCATTCCAAACTTCCTCGCAGTTTTGGTAAGCAAAGTAAGGGGCTTTCTTCTTTAATTTTTGGGCGAGAGAAACTGCCACCGCGGTGGCGATTTCCCAATCCGCTTTGGCTTGCGCGATTGGCTTGAGTGCGGCGCGGACACGTGAGATGCGTCGCTCTGAATTGGTGACCGTGCCCGATTTCTCGCCCCACGATGCAGCCGGGAAAACCACATCAGCATAAGCCATCGTGGCAGTGTTTCGATACGCTTCTTGAACGATGACCAGTTCAGCTTGCTTCAAGGCTGCACGTATCAAATGTTGATCGGGCATCGATTGTGCAGGATTGGTACACACTATCCATAGAATCTTGATTTCACCTTGGCGTACCGCCTCAAATAGTTCGACAGCGGTCTTCCCTGGTTTAGCGGGAAGTTCATCTATTCCCCACAGTTTGGCGATTTCGGATCGATGCTCAGGATTGGCGAGATCGCGATGGGCGGATAATAGGTTCGCCATGCCGCCTGTTTCTCTTCCGCCCATGGCGTTGGGTTGCCCAGTCAACGAAAACGGGCCGGCGCCAGCACGCCCAATTTGAGCTGTGGCTAAATGAAGGTTGATCAAGGCACTATTCTTTGCTGTACCTGCGGTCGATTGGTTTAGGCCTTGGCAATACAAGGATAAACTGGCCTTAGCGGTAGCGAAGAGACGCGTTGCTTGCAGCAGATCTTGTTCTTGAATGCCGCAAGTACGTGCAACCATATTCGGTGTGTAGTCGCGCACTAAGCTCTTGAGCTCGGCGAAACCCTCGGTATGGGCATGAATAAAGTCCGCATCAAACCAGTCTTCCCATAGGCAGAGGTGCAGCATGCCATTGAATAAAACGACATCAGTTCCCGGTTGGATTGCGAGATGTAAGTCGGCATCGAGTGCTGTCTCGGTGCGCCTAGGGTCGACTACAATTACTTTTAGATTCGGATTGCGCGCACGTGCTTCTTCTATCCTTCGATAGAGCACGGGATGCGCAAAGGCTGTATTTGAGCCTGCAATCAGAATCAGCTCGGCATCGTCAATATCTTCATAACAGCAGGGCGGGGCATCAGCGCCTAGGCTCTGCTTGTAGGCAGCAACTGCACTCGACATGCAGAGACGCGAATTACTATCGATATTGTTGGTGCCGATCAGTCCTTTGGCGAGTTTGTTGAACACATAGTAGTCTTCGGTCAGTAATTGACCAGAAACGTATAAGCCTACGCTGTCTGGCCCATGGTTTTGTATGCATTGCGCGATCTGCTCGCTAACGTAGTCGATACAGCTTTCCCAGTCTGCGTCTTGAAGTTGGTGGTCGCGATGGCGACGCATTTGCGGGTGCAGGGCTCTTACTTGTTGTTGCAGCAGTCGTTTCGCGCTCAAGTGTAGCGTGCTACCTTTGCTGCATAACTTCCCAAAATTTGCAGGATGCAGAGGATCGCCTCGAACACCGGTGATCTCGTTTTCCGTATGCTCGATAATCACCCCGCAGCCGACGCCGCAATAGCAACAGGTAGATTTGGTCTCGATTATCGATGAGTTCATGCGGCTGATCTTTGACTAGTAAGGTAATTATGCTAAGTAAGCTAAGTAAGCTAAGTAAGGGTAAGTGAGAGAAATCTATTTAAGATTCAATCGCCAAACTGCGAACTTCTTCGGCATTCAGAAACACTTCACCCTCTTCAATTTGCACTTGGAAGACTTGACTGCAGCCGACATCAGGCGCGCTCGCGCAACCGCTGTCGAGTTCAATATTCCAATTGTGTAGAGGGCAAGCGACCCGCTCGCCAAACACAATGCCCTGCGACAGCGGGCCACCTTTGTGCGGACACTTATCGAGAACAGCGAACACCTTATCTGCATCGGTGCGAAACAAGGCGATGTCGGCACCCGCAGGTCGTTGGAAGACGCGTGCGCCGAGGCTAGGGATGTCGTTGACACGACAGATTTTTTGCCACGGTGTTGACATACTAAAACGCTCCTAAAAATGTGATCTGCACGCTATGCTTGTCAGCATACGTACCTGATCTAAGTGAGTGGTGCAAATTGACGCAGATCGACATGCGCTTTTTCTGGCTCGTGCCAAGGATCTGCTTCACCGTCGAGCGAGAACAATAATCGCTGATAGAGCTCCTCGCGTCGCTCAGCATCTTCGATCATGGTTTTCTTGATGTAATCCATGCCAACTCGCGCCAAGTAGTGAACTGTGCGCTCGAGGTACCATCCCTCTTCGCGATACAGCTGCAAAAAGGCGCCCGCGTATTGCATCACTTCCTCATGGGTTTTGAGTTTGACTAAGAATTGAGCGACTTCAGTTTTGATGCCACCATTGCCGCCAATATAGATTTCCCATCCTGAGTCGACCCCGATCACCCCCACATCTTTAATGCCCGCTTCAGCACAATTGCGTGGGCAGCCAGACACCGCGAGTTTCACTTTGTGTGGCGCATACATGCGTGCTAAGGCGCGTTCGAGTTGTTGCCCCATCAGTGTGGAATTCTGTGTGCCGAAGCGGCACCACTCGCTACCGACGCAGGTTTTTACTGTGCGTAGACCCTTGGCATAAGCAAGTCCAGAGGGCATGCCTAGTTCTTGCCAGACGTTTCGCAAATCTTCTTTCTTTACCCCCAGCAGATCTATCCTTTGTCCGCCAGTGACTTTTACCGTTGGGATTTGGTATTTATCGACCACGTCAGCAATACGCCTTAATTCAGAGGCGTTGGTCTCACCACCCCACATCCTAGGGATCACAGAATAAGTGCCGTTCTTTTGGATATTGGCATGCGCACGTTCGTTAATGAAGCGCGATTGCGGATCGTCGATGGCCTCTTTCGGCCAAGTGGAAATCAGATAGTAGTTCAGTGCAGGGCGACAACTGGCGCATCCGTTAGGGGTTTTCCAGCCCATACTTTTCTGCACCTCAGCGATCGTCAGCAAATGCTGCTGACGAATCGCTTCGCGCACAACGCTGTGCGAATGTTCAGTGCAAGAGCACATGGCTTTTGCCTTCGGTGTGGCGGAGTAGTCGCCACCGGCAGTGAACATCAGAATCTGTTCGACCAATCCTGTGCAAGAACCGCAAGACGCCGATGCTTTGGTATGTTTGCGCACGTCTTCGATGGTAAATAAGCCTTTGTCTTTAATGGCTTTGACAATCGTACCCTTGCAGACGCCATTGCAACCACACACTTCCGCGTTGTCTGGCATAGCGGCAGCTTTGGTATGGCCTTCATGGCCGACATCGCCGGTATTCGATTCGCCAAACATTAAAGAGTCACGGATCTCCCCAATGTTTTTTCCCTCGCGTAGTAACTTGAAATACCAGCTGCCGTCGACGGTATCGCCATATAAGCAAGCGCCAATGAGTTTGTCGTCCTGAATGACGAGTTTCTTGTAAACGCCACCGATCGGGTCGGACAAGATAATCTCTTCGGTATTCTTGCCACCTGTGAAGTCGCCTGCGGAGAAGAGGTCGATCCCTGTGACTTTCAGTTTAGTCGAAGTTAAAGAACCCTGATAGCGACCAATACCGAAGTTCGCCAAATGGTTAGCGCACACCTTTGCCATTTCAAACAAAGGTGCCACCAAACCATACACGGTGCCACGATGATTGACGCATTCACCGACCGCATAGACACGAGGGTCGTAAGTTTGCATGGTGTCGTTGACCACGATGCCGCGATTACAATACAGGCCCGCGGACTCGGCCAGGCTCGTATTGGGACGTATGCCGACCGCCATTACCACCAGTTGTGCTGGAATTTCGAGACCATCACTAAAGCGGATAGCGCGCACCTGTCCTTGATCGTCGCCCAGTAAGGCTTCGGTGTTTTTCTCAAGTAAAAATTGCAGGCCACGTTCCTCTAGCGATTTCTGCAACATCTTGGCTGCAGTCTGATCGAGTTGTCTATCCATCAGCCACGCCGGTAGATGGACGACAGAGACATCCATTCCACGGAGTTTAAGGCCATTGGCCGCTTCTAAACCGAGCAAACCACCTCCGATGACGACCGCGTGTTTATGTTGACTCGCCGCGGCGATCATTTGTTCGGTATCGTGAATATCGCGATAAGCAATGACACCTTTTAAGTCTTTGCCTGGGACTGGCAACATGAAGGGGCTAGAGCCGGTCGCGATTAAGAGCCGATCGTAATGCGCTTGCGTACCATCTTCTGCTGTGACGAGACGATTGACTCTATCGATGCTGATAATTTTCTTACCGAGATGTAGATTGATGTGATTGTCGCTATACCATTCCAGCTCATTGAGCATGATGTCTTTTATAGTCTGCTCGCCTGCGAGTACTGGCGACAACAAAATGCGGTTGTAGTTGGGATAGGGCTCAGCGCCGAACACCGTAATATCATAGAGTTCTGGCGCGATCTTCAATAACTCTTCCAGCGTACGAACACCCGCCATACCGTTGCCAATCATGACCAGCTTCATTTTTTTCATTTTCAACTCCAAAACTTTAGGCAGCGTCTTTGGTAGGATGCGATTGGCGGTGATAGAGGAACTCCAAAACCTGAGCTCGGTATTGGATGTAATCATGATCATGAGCGAGTGCAACGCGATCACGAGGTCGTGGTAAGCTGACCGTCAGAACTTCGCCGATAGTGGCTGCAGGGCCATTGGTGAGCATCACGATTTTGTCGGATAACAAAACAGCTTCATCCACATCATGGGTGACCATCACTACCGTTGATTCGGTTTGGGCGACGATCTTCATCAACTCATCTTGTAAGTGCGCCCGAGTGAGTGCGTCGAGTGCGCCAAAAGGCTCGTCCATCAGCAATACTTTCGGTTCGATCGCCAACGCCCGCGCGATGCCGACCCGTTGTTTCATGCCGCCTGAAATCTCGTGTGGGCGTTTCTTCTCTGCCGCGCTTAAACCGACTAAGGCCAAGGCGCGGTGGGTACGATCAACTAATTTGCTCACACGTTCAGCGCGACCAAAGACTCGTTCCACTGCAAGATAGATATTTTCAAAACAGGTGAGCCAAGGCAGGAGCGAATGGTTTTGAAAAACCACGCCGCGTTCCGGAGAGGGGCCAGAGATTTCTCGATTTGCACAAATCAAGTTACCGCTGCTCGCCCGAGTAAGTCCGGCAAGTAAGTTTAAGAGTGTCGATTTGCCGCAACCTGAATGGCCAATCAAGCTAATGAATTCGCCTTTTGCGATCGTTAAATTGATATCGCTTAAGGCATGGAAGCTGCCATGTTTGGTATTGAACACCATATCGACGTGTTGGACTTCGATATACTTTTTGTGGCTAGTGTTATCCATCCTATTTTCCTCTATCTTCACGCGATCTCAGTTACTGTCGTAGGTAAAAGCACGCGCAGCGGCGACCAAGATTTGTTCGAGTACGAGCCCGACTAAACCAATGACAACGATGGCGATAATGATGTGCGGAACATTTAAGTTATTCCATTCATCCCACACCCAGAAGCCGATACCTACGCCACCAGTCAGCATTTCAGCGGCAACGATAACCAACCATGCTGTGCCTATTGCTAGGCGCACACCAGTCAACATGTAAGGTAAGACGCTGGGGAATAAAATGCTGGTAAAGATTTTCCATTCCGACAAATCCAGTACGCGGGCGACGTTTAAGTAGTCTTGCGGTACCCTTTGTACCCCGATTGACGTGTTGATGATCATGGGCCAGATCGAGCAAATAAAGATCGACCAAATCGCAGCGGGATGCGCCGCTTTAAATACCAAGAGGCCGATTGGCAGCCAAGCTAGTGGTGAGACAGGCTTGAGCAAACTAATGATAGGATTAAACATGCCTGCCAGAAAACGGAAGCGTCCTATCATAAAGCCCAGAGGAATGCCGATGACAGCGGCCAAACCGAAACCCAGCGCCACTCTTTTCAGCGAGGCATAAATGTTCCAGCCTATGCCTTGATCGTTCGGCCCATTTTGGTAGAACGGATCAGCAAAAACCTTCAGCGCTTCATGATAAGTGGCGGTCGGTGTCGGCAATGCGCTGTTTTTTTCAGCGACGATGGACCAGATCAAGACCAAGAGTGCTAGCCCAAGCACTTGAGGTAATAAATGCAGTCCAATGTCGGCAAGTTTGTTTTGCCATAGACGAGGAGGTTTCACTCTATGCTTTTCCTCATTGGGCATGGCAACACTTGCAGCGGAAGTCAGATTCGTATGCTGACTTCTGTCCTTTGCTTCAGGTAATCCATTCACGCTTAGCTTACTTACTGTCGCAGTCATGACCGTTCTCACGCTTTGATTTTGAAGGAGTTCGCATATGCCGCGGGATTTTTTCCATCCCATACGCTGCCATCGAGAAGTTTGCTCTTGCGCATAGGGTCTTTAGGGACATTGACCTTGGCTAAGCTGGCACCTTCTTTGTATAAATCGATACGGTTCACGGCTTGCGCAACCGCCAGATAGTCTGGATCTGCTTTTAATAGTCCCCAACGACGATGCTGCGTCATGAACCACATACCATCCGAAAGGTAAGGGAAGTTCACTGCGCCATCATTAAAGAATTTCATGTAGTTAGGATCATCCCAAGTCTTGCCTAAACCATTTTGGTAGCGACCAAGAATACGTTGGTTGATGACATCGACTGAGGTATTCACATACGATTTTTCAGCGATGGTTTCAGCCATTTTTTGTTTGTTGCTGAGCGATGCGTCTATCCAACGGCCTGCTTCAAGAATCGCAGCGACGACAGCACGTGCCGTATTGGGATATTTTTGCGAAAACTCTGCCGTGGTACCCAAGACTTTTTCTGGATGGTCGCGCCAAATGTCTTGGGTGGTCGCTGCCGTAATGCCTATGCCGTCAGCCACCGCACGATGATTCCACGGTTCACCAACACAGTAGCCGTCCATATTATCGACACGCATATTGGCGACCATTTGTGGTGGCGGTACTGTAATGACTTTGGCTTCTTTGATCGGATTGACACCATGTGCCGCTAACCAATAATAGAGCCACATGGCGTGCGTACCGGTTGGAAAGGTTTGCGCAAAGGTGTAGTCGCGTTTTTCTTTTTGCATTAGCTTTGCTAAGCCAGGGCCGTCGATAGCCCCCTTATCCGCAAGTTTTTTGGAAAGAGTGATGGCTTGCCCATTGTTATTGAGCGTCATCAAAATATTCATGTCTTTTTTAGGGCCGCCAATACCGAGTTGCACACCATAGATTAAGCCGTAGAGAACGTGCGCTGCATCGAGTTCGCCATTGACCAACTTATCGCGCACACTTGCCCAAGAGGCTTCTTTGGTGGGAATGATTTTGATACCGTATTTTTTGTCGAAACCGAGCACGGAAGCCATCACGACAGAGGCACAATCGGTCAGTGGAATAAAACCGATTTTGACTTCTTCTTTTTCTGGTTTATCTGAACCCGCGGCCCACACGCCGCCTGTACTCAGGCTTAACATACTGCCTGCAGCCAGTGCGCTGGCGCCTTGTAATAATTGACGACGACTGGGGCTGACGGGGCGGTCGGTGATATGTGCATGTTGAACCTCATCGTTTGTGTTGGCAGATACTTGCTTGTCCATGGTTTCACTCCTGCTTTAGGTAAACATCAAATGGCAAAATCAAACTATTCCGATTGCGCAAAGCAAAAAAGCGTCTTCTCATCACACTGAAAGCAGTGAATGAGTAAGACGCCTTTGTCTGGTGGAACCGAACCGCCGTTGGCTCGATATCCGCTGTACCGATTGGGTACTTAAAATAAGTTTAGCAAGTTGCGTGCCAAGTGGTATCTGCTCGAATTCGCCGGCAATGTCGAATTAGTCGTGAAAAATAGGTTCAAGATGCACCGAATTGGATGCCAAATTGGTGCGTTGCACCAAAAACGCACGCGAACTGGTATCAACCGAGTAGGTCGGCAACATCGAGTATGCGTTGGGCCAAGTCGACCAATTTGAGATTCTTCTCCATCGCTTGTTTACGTAACTTTTGATAAGCATCGTTTTCGCTCAAATGATGCTTTTCCATTAGGATGCCCTTGGCTCTATCAATGATTTTACGTTCGGCTAATTTGTTTTTTGTTTCGCTTAACTCGGTACGTAGTTTCTGATCTGCGTTGAAGCGCGCCACCGCCACTTCTAATACCGGCTTCACTCGTTCTACTTGTAAGCCTGCAACCACATAGGCGGAGACCCCGGCGCTCATCGCCGCTTCGAGTTGTGAGGGTGTGCCTTCTTCAGTAAAGAGGACGATAGGGCGAGGGGCGTCACGGCTGACCATGACTAAGTCCTCAAGCACGTCGCGCGCATCGGACTCTGCATCAATAATGATGAGATCTGGCTGTAGTTGAGTCAGACGTTCTACCAAGTAGATATCACCAGGAATCGAGGCGACTACGTTGTATCCCGCTTGTAGCAGACCAATTCTGAGGTCACGTGAACGTGCACGTTGACGCTGCATTACCGGGTCAGCATCAGCTTCTGACAGCGATGAGTGGTCTACTGTGCCATCTACAGTCTCTTCTACAGTATTAATCACCACGATTCTCAAGCTAGTGGCATGCGGGTCGAGCAAGTTATCTCCTTTGCAGAGCGTTAGATTCGGTCTCGGTCGTTTTGTGTATCGGGGTCTAAGTGAATGCAAGTATCGCGCCAAGATCATGAGTTGGTTCTGATAATAGAGTTTTTGGCATGGAAATCAATGAAAGCGAAAGTTCACATGCAGCACATCATGACTTCACAAGTCAGTTCTAAAGTCATCGCTCGATTAACTTTAGAGGCGCAAAGCCAAAATGAATACTCCTGTTCTCAACATTCAGCTGCATATCGATTTACGCTCAGGCACATTGGAGCTAAAGACTGCTTTCTCGCAAGGCCAAGCAGAGAAGCGCCATCTTCACCTCCTCGCTTTATTGAGAGAGTTGCGTCGCCTCCAGCCGCAGGCGGTTGCGATACATGCCATTGGTTTACACGAAGCGAAAGCAATCGCACAGCTGCTTCTTAAGATGGTGAAATTGACGCTACCGCGTTGCAAACTTAAGATGGTTGAAACCGAATTGGCATGATCTGCCGAGCGATGCGCCAAGCTCGCGTAGGCGTTTGTCGTGATTTCCACTACAATGTCCCTAATTAATTTAGGCATTGGTAGAACACAAATGGCAAGACTTCCGCGTCTGGTTATTCCCCATCAAGCGCACCATATTACGCAGTCCGGTATCGACGGCAAAACCTTGTTCGTCGATAGCGCCGACTTCACGGCTTTTCTCGATTGGTTAAAGTCGGGCGCGAAGCAATTTGGTGTGGCTTTGCATGCGTATAGTATTTTGCCTGATCGCTTCCATCTACTTGCAACACCGAATGATGAGCTCGCACTTGGCAAGATGATGCAATGGCTGGGGCGCTACTATGTTCCGTATTTCAATGCGAAGTACAAGCGCAGTGGCTTATTGTGGCAAGGACGTTTCAAAGCAACAGTGATTGAAGCATCAACTTACTTCTTGCCTTGTTGTGTGTTGATTGAAGAGATGGCAGTTCGACTGCACTTGGCGCAAGAGCCTGTAAACTATCCGTGGTCCAGCTGTCAGCACCATTTAGGTTTGCGAGCGGACCCTTTGGTTGCTGATCATGCGATGTATTGGGGCTTGGGGAATACGCCTTTCCAACGCGAAGCGGCTTATCGTGAACTGCTCGAACGTGGTTTGTCTTCCGCCAATTTCAGCGCTATTACGAATGCCACCAGCAAAGCCTGGGTTCTCGGTTCTGACATGTACAAGGCTGAGATGGCGAAACTCACCGAGCGCAGAGTAGAACCTGTGCCGAGGGGGCGTCCGCGCAAACATAAACCTAGCGATTGAACCTATTAGGAGCAAACACCATGCGTTATCTCATTCTCAGCGTCATGCTAGTAACGAGTGCCATGGTGACCGACACCTTTGCGCAAAAGCCCGCAGCAGATCTGATCATACACAATGCAAAGGTATGGACGGTCGATGTAAATAAGCCCCAGGCGCAAGCTGTAGCCGTCTTGCACAATCGGATAGTTGCCGTCGGCTCAGAGAACAAGGTCATGGCTTGGCGCGGCAAGCATACTGCGGTAATCGATGCCAAAGGAAGACGTTTGCTGCCTGGCTTCAACGATGCGCATGTGCATTTCGCCGATGGTGGTAACTCGCTTTCAGAAGTCGAATTAAAAGATGCCGCTTCACCGCAGGAATTTGCACAGCGAATCGCCTCTCATGCAGCCAAGATGCCCGAGGGCGAGTGGATTTTGGGCGGCAATTGGGACGACCAAGCCTTCGCTCAACCACAACTGCCCACGCGACAAATGATTGATGCACTTACCGCTAATCGTCCTGTATTTGTCACACGTTATGATGGGCATATGGCGGTGGCAAATTCTGTAGTTTTGAAATTAGCGGGTATCGATCGCAATACGCCTGATATACCCGGTGGCGAGATCGTGCGCGACAAAGATGGTAATCCCACGGGTTTGTTGCGCGATGCTGCAATGGATTATGTGTTTAAAGTGATCCCTGAACCGAGCAAAGAGAAACGCTTGCGCACCATCAAAGCCGGTTTGCAGTACGCACTGACCCAAGGTGTGACGAGTCTGCAAGATATGAACCCACTCTTAAGTGATATCGCAATTTATGCAGCGCTTGCAGAGCGCGGCGAGCTTAGTTCGCGTATGTATGTGGCTCCGATGTTAGAGTATGTTGATGAGGTGGTGAAGCTCGGTATTCGACGTGGCTTTGGTAGCGACTTTTTGCGCATGGGTGCCTTTAAAACTTATGCAGATGGATCACTGGGCTCAAGTACTGCTTATTTCGAACAAGCCTATACCGATACCCCTGAGACGCGCGGCATGTTGTCAGCAGAAATGCTCAATCAGCAGCAAATGCGTGAACGCTTAATGAAAGCAGATGCGGCGGGCAATCAACTTTGTATTCATGCGATTGGCGATGCCGGTATTTCTGCAACACTCGATCTGATTGAAGAGATGCAGCGATTGCACGGACCGCGTGATCGCCGTTTGCGTATTGAGCACGCTCAGCATTTGGCGGCTAAAGATTTCGCGCGCTTTGCGGCACTCAATGTGATTGCGTCGGTGCAGCCTTATCATGCGATTGATGATGGACGATTTGTCGATCAACGTATAGGCAGTGATCGCGCGAGTCGTACTTATGCTTTTCGCAGCTTTCTACAGCACGGCGTGAGGTTGGCGATTGGTAGTGATTGGACGGTCGCACCTTTAGATCCGCTCGCAACGATATATGCCGCGGTGAGCCGATCCACGCTCGATGGCAAGCATCCGCAAGGCTGGTACCCAGAACAAAAGCTGAGCGTCGCGGAAGTGGTGTACGGCTATACCATGGGCTCTGCTTATGCCGAGTTTCAGGAACAGAATAAGGGGAGTATCAGCGTTGGAAAATGGGCGGATATGGTGTTGCTATCCGAAGACATTTTTCAGATCAAAGCAGAACGTATCAAGGATGTGAAAGTTGATATGACGATAGTCGGAGGAAAGCTGGTGTTTGATCGGCTTAAACCAAACACCGCGCGTCAAAAATAATTGAACTTTGGCAGGCATGAAAGCGAGTTCATGCCGCCAATTTTTATCAACGATTAATGATGATGGCCATGCTCGCCATGAACGTGGCGATGAGCGATTTCTTCATGTGTTGCAGGACGTACTTCTAAGACACTCAAACCCACTTTCAAGGTTTTACCTGCGAGTGGATGATTACCATCTAACATCACTTGGTCGCCCTTGATCTTCAGTACGGTGTAGACAGTTTCTTCACCTTGATCGTTCACGCCTTGCATCGCACCGCCGACTTTGACCCCTGGTGGAAAATCTTTTTTTGAAATCGTACGCAACAAGCTCTCGTCACGCACACCAAATGCATCTTCAGGCGGCAAAGTTAGATTCGCTTTGAAACCCGCGGCTTGGCCTTGCAATGCTTCTTCAATTTTCGGTAGCAAGTTGTCGTAGCCACCATGCAAATAGGCCACGGGTGTTTTGCCATCTTCTAACACTTTGCCCGTACTTTCACTCACAGTTAGGCGCAAAGTAACGACGGTATCTTTATCAATAATCATGATGCTATTCTCTGGGGACAATTAAAAACTGTAGCATGATAGCGGAAAACAGCCGGAATTAGCGGAAATGCGGGTCTTAGCCTCGCGCCGTAGGTTTTCTCAGGGACGATTATTTTGCCTTGCGCGCCTTGAGTTCACCCGGGTGCATGCTGAAATCAAAGCCAAAACGCGACTTGAAGTGGACATCGGCCACGAGCTGATCTTGATCGATCTTGGTCATGATGATGATTAGATGGTCTTTTGGTGCATCTGGTGCGAATGCGATAGGCTTGCTCAACTTAGCGTAAACTAGGAACTGTTTTTCTTGGTTTTCGGTTTTGTGGCTAAGGAAACTTGTGCCGCCGATGTTGCCACTGAGCTCAAGTTTGTCAGTAACGACGAAAGTCACTGGAAGTGACCCCACGTTATGCTGGTATTTTTTTTCGTATGGCCGCCATTCGCCTTGCCATTGTCCCTCAAGGTGTTTGAGATCGATGCCCATGGCCAGCGTCGTGCCGCAATACATGGCGCTGAGAAATAAGAGAAAAACAGATGCCGAACATAACAGCAAAAGGCGCAGAAAGGCTTTACGTGAGTTCTTTGATTTAGGCATGCTACAGGTCGATATCAAAAAAGAATCATGAGAAACACACTGCAATGAGCATTGTCTGGGTACCCAAACTTTGCTTGTTCCAGCTCAGTTGGAATTTTGAATTCTAGAGGCGATTTTTGCGGGAGAATTTGCGCAACTTCAAACTCGTGGCATGTTCTTTTGCTTTATTGGCGCAAAGTTAAGGCGATTTGTAGGTCGAACTGAGATTCTGTCGACGTAGGTCGACGAAAGTCAAAAATGGAGATTCCGATATAAGCCTGTTGTAAAAAAACTGTTTAACACTTGTTCACATCGTGGCTCCAGCCTAGGACCGAGGAAAAGTGTTGACATGCGGTAACTCCATTGGCAAAGTTGATCGATACGGGATGCACTTGCAAATGGTTAAAATTATAAGTTGCGGCTCTTCACAAATCGGGTGTGCGCTTGAAGAATTTGCTGCAAAGATTAAAGCATGGAATCCTTACGCTAAGCCTCATGGGTCTGGTGTTTGTCAGTGCGCATGCGCCGGTCTTTGCTGGAGCGACTTCCGAGCTACGTTTCCAACGCCTTTCTTCTTTGGGCGCTGATCAACTATCAACACTCTCTTTGCTGCAAGATCGACAAGGCTTTGTGTGGATAGGTACAAATAATGCTGGTTTATATCGCTTCGATGGTTATCACAGCGAGAAGTATCAAAGCCAAGCGAATAATCCCAACAGTTTGCCGCATGATCGTATTTCCGCTCTATTCGAGGATAAGCTGGGACGAATTTGGGCTGGTACGCAGAATGGATTGGCACTATTTAGTCCAGAGACTAACGATTTCAAACGCTTTATTCTCGATTCTGGTCCGAGCAATCAACGCATTATTAAGGCGATCGTTTCCGATGGAAAAGAAGGCTTGTGGTTGGCGACTTGGGGAGGTCTGCAACATTTTGACCCTGCCACTGGAAAATTTACTTTGTATGCGCATGATCCTGCGCGACCAGATAGTTTGGGTAAAAACGATCTCAACACGATAGTCGTCGATAAACAGGGCGGGGTGTGGGCAGGCACGTGGCCCGCCGGGATTGATTATCTTGCACCGGGATCCAATAGTTTTCAGCATTTTCGCGTCGATGACGACAGCGCGCCCGATTCCAAATTGAATATAGTCCGTTCTTTATACATCGATGATCAGCATCAATTATGGATGGGCACCGAAAATGGTGTAGTGCGTTGGAACACCAAGACAGATTGGTCACATCGCCGGCGTCTTGATAGCCCATCGAGTCGAGTCAATGCCTTGTACAGTGATAGAAACGGGGTATTGTGGGCCGCCACCCTGTCCGCTGGCTTACTGCGTTGGGATCCGATGCATGAACGCTTTACACAGTTCGTTAAACAAGCGATTGATCCGTATAGTCTTCCCTCTGATGATGTGCGTGCCATCCTGCATGATCGTGGCGGCATGCTGTGGGTGGCGACGTTAACCGATGGGATTGCGCTGACTAATCTGAATAGTCGTGGTTTCAAACGGATCATTCCTTTTGATGCCGATGCAGATAATCCTCGTCCAAATAATTCTTTATTGCGAATTGTTGGCAAGGGCGATGGTCGATTATGGTTGAGTAGTAATAGTGGCGTGGCGCTGTTTGATCCCAAGACTGGTGAGGTAATAAAACGATATCGTGCCGACAAACTACGCAAAGGAAGTCTAAGCAATGATCTGGCGTATAGTATGTATCAAGAGAAGGATGGCGCTTTGTGGGTGGGGACATCGGTTGGCCTAAATCGACTTGATAAGGCGGGTGAACAATTCAAAGTATTCCATTTCGGTAGTATTGCCGATGATTACATCAATGTCGTTGCGCCAGGTGATCCGGATGTATTGTGGTTGGGAACGGGAGACAGCTTGATTCGTTATGATATTAAGGCGGATCAATATCGGAAATTTACTCCTGATCCAAAGGATCTAAACAGCCGTAGCGCGAAAGGCACGACGGTTATTTTGCAGGACAAGTCGGGCCGTTTGTGGGCTGGTGCGGAATGGGTCGGGGGCGGTTTAGATTTGTTGGACAAAGCGACTGGCAACTTCAAACACTTTAGACATGATGCAAAGAATGAGGCAAGTATTAGTGCAGATAATATTTCTTCCCTACATGAAGATGCAAAGGGGAGAATCTGGGTCGGTGCGATCAATGGTTTAAATCAAATTCTGACTGCAAAAGATGGCAGTATCAGTTTCCGACGCTACAACGATAAAAACAGTATCGGCACTGCCAAAATCGTTGCCATTGAGAGCGATCTGCGTGGGATGTTGTGGCTGAGCACGGTCGATGGCTTGATTCGGTTTGATCCAGATACAGGTGAGGTATATCGATACACGGTCAGCGATGGTTTATCCGATAATTTTGCAGGTCCTTCCTATCGCAGCGCTGAAGGCATTTTGTATTTTGGCGGCACCAAGGGTATGACCGCGGTCTACCCTGAACTCGTGAATCGCATCACAGTTGCGCCGCAGATTGCCATTACTGATATTAGCGTTTTCAATCGTTCACTCAAGTCGGGCGAGGCACCGCACGGCGTGCAGCTGGTTGGCTCTGTCACAGCACCGAAGTCGTTAAGTATCCGCCAGCAGGAATCGGTTTTTTCGATAGAGTTTGCGGCGCTTCATTTTACCGATCCGCCAAAAAATCGCTATGCCTATCGATTGGCCGGATTTGATCGCGATTGGGTAGAAGTCGATGCCGATCATCGGAATGCGACCTATACGAATCTGAATCCGGGTGAATATACATTTCAAATCAAAGCGACTAATGATTTGGGAATTTGGAGTGACCATGTCTCGAGCTTGAACATTTCTATTCCACCGCGTTTTTGGCAGACCGTTTGGTTTAGATGGATATTGTTTTTTGCGGTGAGTGGACTTTTATTTGGAATCTATCGTTGGCGTGTAGGCCACCTCACCCGTGACCAAGCACGTTTAGAGTCATTGGTCGCAGTGCGTTTACAAGAATTATTGGCTCAGCAGCAGCTCAATCGTGATAATGCTGAGCGTATGCAAGCAATCTTGCAAAATGCCGCTGATGCGATTCTCACCACAGATAAGAATTGGGTCATCGAATCCTGTAATCGTGCGGGCTTGGAGATTTTTGCTTGGACGGCTGAAGAAATGAAAGGCAAAGTATTCACCAAATTATGTGTTGATAATTTGAGTGAACGTCTAGCGCAAGGGATTGCCGCACCCGATTTCATCGAAAAAGGCCATACTGAAATGGAAGTGCAGCTGATGCGCGCGGGCGGCACAGCGTTTATTGCGGAGTTGTCTTTGAGTGGGTACGCCGACGCTGGGCAGCGTAAATTCATTTTGATTGTGCGTGACGTGACCGAGCAACGGCGGGTCGAGAAACTGAAGACGCAATTCGTCTCTACGGTCAGCCACGAGCTGCGAACGCCGCTAACCGCGATTCGTGGCGGTCTTGGATTGATGGTTGGTGGCGCAACCGGTGAGTTGCCGGCAGCAGCAGCCAAACTAGGGCAAATTGCCTTAAACAATGCGGAACGTTTAGCGCGCTTGATCAATGATTTGCTCGACATGCAGAAGATTGAAGCAAATATGATGGACTTCAATTATCAGATTGTGCCGGTGTCCCAATTATTGGCCGAAGTGATAGAGTCGAATCAAGCGTTTGCACAAAAACTAGGCGTCAATTTGGCGATGGAAAATCAGGTAGAACATAGCTTGGTTCGCGTCGATGTCGATCGTTTCGCTCAGGTACTGGCGAACTTAATGTCGAATGCGTGTAAGTATTCGCCTAAAGGGGAGAGCGTGCTTTTACGTGCAAGCCTCGATCAGAATCATTGGATACGGATTGAAGTGCTTGATCGCGGTCCTGGCATTCCGCCGGAATTTAGCGAGCGTATATTCCAGAAATTCTCACAAGCGGATGCATCTGATACACGGGCTAAAGATGGTACAGGTTTAGGTTTGGCGATCGCTAAAGAAATGGTAGAGAAGATGGACGGCAGAATAGGCTTCCAAAGCAACCCGCTCGGTGGCACTATTTTCTTCGTCGAATTTCCTTTGCAACAGCCTTAATTTGTCAATTTTCCGATTGCTGAATTGCGCGGTTGACCTGCAGTAGTTGCCACCGCAATCCGGTGCCAAGTGCAAAACAAATACCTGCTATCAACCAGACGAACGAGGCAGTGATATCAAAGGCAGTAAGACGCTCAGGTATTTTTACTAGGAACAAAAAAATGAGCGCGCCGCGTACTATACACAGCATTGCAACAAAACAGAGCGCTGTGCGAAGAAGGGGAATGCGCTTGATTAAGCCAGCTCCGGAGCATGCATATAATCCGCACATGAACATCAAAGCACCGATTACGGCCGCGCCCACGGGTGCTTGCCAAGTGTGCGCTGTGGCGGATTGAACTACCCACTGAGGTGAAGTCAGAAAACGGTACCAATCGACCCCAACGAAAGGCGCTACCCAATGGATAAGAGCGCCAAAAAAAGAGATGGCAGTGGCGATCAGAAAACACAGCTTTGCGAGTGTCACCTGTTTTTCCTTAGTTGGTACTTCACCTCTTGTGATGCAGTGAGCTCGATACGTTCCCAGCCTTGCGCTTGATAGAAGTAATCAGCGCGCGAATTTTTACTCGTGCTCAATTGAATTTGCTCGGCACCCTGTGCAAACAGCCAGTCACAAGCGAGGCTTAGAAGCTTTTTACCCGCACCGAAACCTTCATGCTCAGGGTCAACAAACAAAGCCCATATGGAATGGTCGGCGACCGCAGCGTAAGAAAAGCCGACGATCTTTTGTCCGCGCTCACAAACCCATGCGCAGCCATCGCGATCTAGGTAATCGCGATACATCTGCATTGTGACTTTACTTGGGTCGCGCAGGATGTTTTCACGAACCGCAAGTCGTATTGAAGACATGGCAGGTATGTCCTCTGCAGTTGCTTGGCGAAAGTGGAGCTGAGACGATGCTGGCATAGAGATTCACGTAGTCATGGGATGCCGCTATTGTAATTGCTAAGGCGTCGACAGCTTACAGTTTGATTCACTGTTTCGTATCTGGATCCCAGTGTTCTGCAATCTTTCCATTTTCAATACGGAACATGTCGAACCAAGTGCTGGTATAGGTTTTACTCTGATCTTTAGGATCACGATGTTGAGCCACAAAAACAAGCGTGACGAGGTCTCTCTCCGCGATGATGCTGACTAATGGCATCTTGATGCGTGGCGCAATCTCACTCGGTTTGCGAATACGACTCAATAGATCGACGAAAGCGGCGCGACCAGTGCCGACATTCGGATTGTGTTGCTGATAGTCTTCAGTGAGGTACTTCTCGGCGAGTTCCATGTGCCCCGCCTCAAATACTTCGCGCCAGAAGTCATAGACTAGTTTTTTGTTGGCCTGTAATTGAGGATCATTGCTACGAAGAAGTTGTTGATGATCATGCTGTGCTGTCACGGCCAACTGGGCGTTGGCGTGGTTGCTTGAAGCCAGTCCTAAGGATAGAACGAGGCCAGTTATCAGGTATTTCATAACGATAGAATAAGAAAGAGTCAGTAAGTGTCAGTAAGTGTGAAATAGGTAGAACACCAACTTAGTCTAACGAAATACCTTCTATCCAGTGGCGAGTATGTGACGAAATGGCTATACGATGTCATCAAACTGGCGAAAACTCTGATCGAATTCTATCCGTACTTCAGTGTTTGGTTTTTGCGCTGGAAGTTAGAATCTCTCTTTCTATCATCCAGAAATGAGCTGCCGACCAGCTGAAATTGGCGGGACCTTGCCCTTTGCCATTGAACGGATGGTAGTTCTCTCGGAAAGGCGCATTACTTTTGATACCTTCTGCATTGCTGATCAATTGTCGTGCCATTTTTCTCGCAAGACGAGATTCGCCATATTGCTGAAGCCCTTTCAAGGCGAAATAAGCTTGGTCTATCCATACTCGACCACGCCAATAACTCGTCGGATGGAAGGCAGGATTGTCGATCGCCGCTGTAGGAAAAGGCAAGAAACTAGCAAACTTCGATGGATCTTGCCAACGCGCGATGACCGATTTCGCTTTCTTCGCATCTGCTGCCCCGGCCCACAATACGGCAAAAGCCTCGCTTCCCATGCCACGTTGGGTCAGTAACTCGCCGTCGGCACAAGAATTTGCTTGTGCTTCTATCGTGCGCAATTGTCTGTCGTAAAAGTAAGCGGATGCGGGGTCGTACATGCATCGATTGATTTTTTCTTTGAGTTGCTTGGCTTGCCGACGCCATTCGGCAGCATCTTCTTTGAGTGCGAGCGCTTGCGCGATCTGAGCCAAATAGAGTTTATCTGCGTACATAAATGCATTGAGGTCGACCGATTCTTGGTTCATCGAGTAGGCCAATAGTTTTCCTTCCGCATTGCGATTTTCAAAGAACCCGACCTGCCAAGCTGCTCTTGCACGTGTGAGGTCGCCTTGGTGATATTGCTTGGCATTCTGCTCGAGCTGCTCTGGTTCGATGAAGCCGAAGCGAGCAGCGTTATCCATTCCCGATTCATACCCGGTCCCTTCTTGCGCAGGCGCAAATACTTCGAGACCTTCCTGTTGTGCTTGCTTGTACAGCGCCATGCCGTAGCAGACCAGTTGCTGGGTACCCGCTGCGGTGCATTGTTGTTGCCAATGCAGGTTAGTCGTGTTCACACTAAATTTTAGATCTCCTTGTGGATTGTGGTGCTCAGGGTGCGAGGTGGCACCAAACTCCACCAAACCATTGTGGTTAATATCCCGGCGGCGATACCACCAAGCGTGAAAGGCTTTGAGTTTTGGATAGATCTCTGCAAGCCAGGCACGATCATGGTCCTCAGTATAAATTTTCCAGCTAGCCCAAGCTGCTAATGGGGGCTTGGTATTGCGCTCGTTCCAGTTATAGCCATCCCCACCGCGTAGTGCATCTCGGTTATAGCAGACATTGTCGATGATCATGCCCGCGTCAAAAGGTCGCAGCATGTCATCTTCTTGAATTTGACTAGCGAACATTGCCCGTATCTGATTCTTCGCCAAACTTGAGTTCATTTCGCTCAAGGCGTAAGCGTGTTTATAGCTATCCCATCCCCACATACAATTGAACCAGCGTGAAGTGGTCGATGGCACGACTCCCTCATATGCAATGGCGCCAGCAGGGTGGCGCCAATTATCGATCAGCGTCGCCATCGCTTTTGCCTGTAAATGTGTGCGTGGATTTGAGCTTGATTTGAGTCCTTGTTGCGCTGCCTTTTGCCACATTTGTGCTGGCTTGCTCATGCTTAGCTTAGCACTGGCTTGCGCTACAATTAGGTCTGCTGCATCTAGTGCATAGTGATGTGTGGTGTAGACTGTTAAATGCGAGTTTGGGGCTAAGCGAATGAGATCAGTGCGACTTTCATAGGCTAAATCAGAAATCGTCGTGTGGGTCTTGAGTGATCGGTGAATCCAGTATTGCCCGCTACCCGACACCATCACATCGGTGGTTGAACGAAGGCGCCCAAGATTCACAATGAGGGTATCGTCCGTCGCGGAAAGCGTGCGCTGCCACTGTGGAAATTTTGTCGAGACATCGGCTATCAGTGAGGATTGTTGAGCCTGCGCGCTAGTTGTTGTTTGCCATTGCGACAGCAATTTCCCATACCATCGAAGCTCTAGAGAATGGCTGTGGCGGCGAGTATTGATTATGCGCGTTTGTACCATCGCTGTGTGTGCCGATACGAAGCGCAAAGAAAGCTGTAATTCGAGATCAGGCCAGATCAAACTTTGGTGTAGTCCATCCCAAGATTCGCGATAACGCCATTTGGCCTTGCTCTTGTCAAAGCTCTGCTTGGTATGCACATCGATAATGTCTAGGGTGTCGAGCGCAGTTGCAAGAAAAACGGCATATTCCTCTGCAACAATTAAAGGGCCGGTGAACCCTGCTCGATGTTCAACTTGATCTGGCAATAAGAAACCATGCCAACTGCCACGACCAAATAAGGGGTTGTATCTTTGGTTGCCATAGCCATCAAAATCCTGCATCGCAGTCGGCGTACCTAGCCGATTGATTATCATCGTATTTGTGTCTGGCGGTACACCTTGAGCATCTGCCGGCGCTAGCAGCAAGAAGCAAAGTATCGCTGCTAACAGCTTGCAACAATCTAAGGTAGCCTTGGAGTAGTTTGTGTACGAAAGTTGTGCAAAGACAGCTTGCAGAGAGATCTTCATGATCGGCTTAGATAAATATATTAAGCCTAGTGTAAATCAGATTTGTTTCAGATTCGAGTAGATTTTCATTCAGATTAGGTAGTTTCAAGGAAAAGCATTTGCTCACAGAACGTACAAATTCTGATCTTCCATGAGCCTAGATGAATGAAACTTAAGATGAAGCTTAGCGTCTGACGGCATCAACATAAACCCGCGCGTTACGTTGGCGAGCCTCTGCAGCAACTTCCTTTGACACTATCGTCTTACCGATTGGAGCGATGGCGATGCCAGCTAACTTCAGATGTTGGATGCCAAAAGGGATGCCGATAATGGTGATGAAGCAAGCGACAGCTGAGATGACATGCCCAATCGCTAACCACAGCCCCGCGAAAACAAACCAGACGATATTCCCTATCGTGCCGGCGGTACTGGTGCCGATGTCTTCCACCTGTGATAGCTCTTTACGATCAATGGCTTCTTGTCCGAACGGGAAAAAAGAGAAAGTACCGATGACAAAGCAGGCGCGGCCCCATGGGATGCCGATGATGCTAATGAAAGCTAGGCATGCAGCGAACCACCATCCGAGGCCCATGATCACGCCGCCTAAACAAAACCAAATTAAATTACCGATGGCACTCATATTGTTCTTTCTAAAGATCAAAAAACTGATGCTGGGTTGAAAATGAATTAGACAGTTTCGGTTGAAAAGTATCGTTTCGCTTTTTGTGAGAATGCGAGTGCATAAGCCCACCACATAAACAGTGGGGGGAAGAAAAGATAGCGACCGATGAAGCCACCGATGCGTTCGGCATCGTTGGCGTAGTAGGTGGTGTCTGGGCGAAGAATGATAAATGCAATCAAGAGTGAAAGTAATACAAGGCTGACCCACTTACTCCAGTTCGCTCGTCGAAAAAGAGCGACCGCTGTGGCAGCGAAAGCAAAGATGAATGCAATTTGCAAGACCAGTGCGATGACGATTTTCCATACCTCGACTTGGGATGTACCAAGAGCGGCAAAATCGCGCACGGTTCGAATGCTAGAGTAGGTAAATAAGCCTGCAAACATGAACATAAACACCTGCATCAACCAAACGCTGATGGGGCGTTTGAGCTTGATTGGCGATAAAACTCGCGCTTCACCAGAACCTAAATTGGTCGGGGCGGTGTAAGGGTTGTGGACCTTGTCAGGTGCTGCATGCATAGTTTGATGATGAATTGAGTATGGATGAGCACAGAACATAGCATCTTGTTGTGGAGATAACAATCTGCAACAAGTACTGCCGTGCGAAATTAGCGGGTAACTCGGCGAAATCCGAAGTAATGATTCTCTCCTTGGTCCACCCATTCATTCTCGAGTTCAAAGCCAGCGTCGGCGCCGATGCGAAGGTAAGACTCGCGCCCTAGAGACAAGGAGTCGGCGCCGGTCAACACATCTTTCCAGGTATGTACTTGGGTCGGTGCGGTGAACAAAAGATGTCCGCCTATCGTAACGACCGAGGCGAGCCTTCGTATGAATTGAATTTGTGTCGCTTCTGGCAGTAGAAAGATCAAACCAATGGCGATCGCTGCATCGAATTGTCGATCATAAAAGCGCGAGCTTTCAATTGATTCGCAGACAGCCGATGCGTTTGCGACTTGGCGTAGATAGGCCTCGACTAAGCGTGAAGACGTATCGATGCCGTACATCGTGTAACCGCGTTGTGCGAGAACAGTGGCAATGGGTTTGCCTGAGCCGCAGCCGAGATCAAGTACGCTTGATTGTGGTTTTAAAAGGCGTGACCATTGCAATACGACGGAGACGCCGATTTCAGACTGCTCTCGCCACCGCATGAACTCATGCGCATATTCTTCGTAGCTGCTGGGGATAGGCATAGGAACTAAGTTTCTTTGGTGACAGAGTAAAGAAATTTCATTTGCCGTAACGGAAGCCCTGAGCAAGAAAGATCTCTTTACGCAGACGGTAGATGATCCTGTCGCTATGCAGCTGTTGGTCTGTCGGATCTGGAAGGGCGCCAAGTTTCAATACTGCTTGCTGTGAGCGAAAATTGTGGATGCCAACCACAAACAATACCGAATCGACAAACCGAAAGGCGTGCCGCAGCATCAAAGCCTTGATCTCTGCATTATAGCGACCACCCCAATACTCACGTGCGAGAAAGGTATAACCAATTTCAATCTCATTAGCTTGTTGCGAATAGTGGCAGTACCGTGATGAGCCGATAATGCGATCAGAGTTGGCTTCGCAAATCAAAAATGCACCACCGGAAGCCATTCCATCGTCAAAAAACTGTCTGAAGACTGGTTTTTGATAGCGATCGGATGCAGGGTGCTGCTCCCAGATTAAGGGATCTGATGCCACGGCAAATAGTTTTGCGAAGTCACTTGTTTGCAGTGGCTCGAGTTTGACGAGATTGCCATGAAGTTTAGGTTGAAGGTCAAGCATAATAAGGCTTAGAAAATAAGAGTAGAGATTTAATTCACTTACCCTATCAGAATTGTCTCCGCATGCAACCAAAATCGATTACAAATCGCGGTTTCACGAAAGTACGGGAGTCGCGTTTGGTTGAACGTTCTGAAGGGTTTGTAGTGTCAATTTGGTTGATGCTCGATTTGCGCCTACAAACTATGTTGCGCTTTTTGGCAAGTCATTCTCTTCGGGCAAAGTGTGAGAGCCTTCTCGCTAACGAATCCATGTCTTAAACCGAAAAATAACTTCGCCTTCGATTTTATATTTGACGTCGCCCTCAAAATTTGAGTTATCGTATTGAACAGTGACATTGTTGATGACTTTGTTTGTTTCAATGTTCATCGCGACTACTTGCCCTGATCTCAAAAGCGAGGCAAGTAGAGAATCCGCATCGTATGGGATTTTGTCCTTAGTTTGCTTGCATCCGTAAGGATCTTTTACATCGGACTCTGAAAGCAATAGTCCACTTGCGTGTTTTGCAATATGGTCGTTGTAAATTGTGCCTTGTTTGCCATTGGGACCTGTACGTCCGCGAGAAACCAAGTTCTCGAGCAGCAATCGAGATACAAGCAAGCTTACTTTTGAATAAGGCTGCCGAATTGAGATACATGGACGAAGCACTTCTTCTTGGAGACGAGCAGAATATGACGTCACGCCTGGCCTTTGCCAATCAGAAGTATCGAACTGTGCTGGGTGGAGTGTGTCTACTTGCGCTAGTTGGGCGGCTGTCGGAGCTATAGTACAACTCGTTAGACTACAGAGGATAAAAGGAATAATTAATGTTCTCATAGAGGCTAATCTAAAGTGTCGAGTTTCGGGGAGATGTATGAGCTATCGCAGTTAGAAATCGGATTTTAGTACTTTCTAAATCTTTTTAAACAGCCATTTGCCATTTAATTTTCACTTTCTATCGACTAGTAATGCAGCTCTGGAACTACAAATTGATCAAACGCTGATAAGACATACTAGTCGCATACGTCATGCTCCTACAACAATTCACGGCATATTATGAGTCTCGCATCGTTACATACCCCTTGAGGTAGGGTCGTAGGGTTTTTTTAGACTTTAGTTGTGGGAGCTTTTGTTTGTTTTTCGGTCAGGTTCACCCCGGGAGAGAGCACTTTTGCATATGGTCGCTTCTTTTTTTGTTGGGGCTGAGGTGATGATAGCAAAGCACCGTGACTTTGATCTGAGTGGCGGAACAAGAGTAGTCTTGCGTTTAAGATTATTCCTAACAACATGAAGTTGAACGACAAACTCTGCAAAAAATACAGAGTTGGCTTCATTAAACGAGAATTGATTTTTCTTGACACCTGCTATTGCGTTGGACACGCCTCATTCGAATCTAATAATACCTACATTGTATTTTCAAGAGACTTTTTGGTTTAAGGTTGGCAAAGTGGTAAACCGTTGAGTTCACTTTAATGCGCAAAAAATCCAAGTTTGCGAAAATGGATAAATTTGTAATTTAAGCCAATTATTTTTTTCTGCTGAGATGATTAATTATCGCAATGAAAAAACACATAGTGAAACTTCGAAGCCAAGGAGTGAGTTTACTTTCGAGTACCAGTTACAAATGATCCGAACCATCCAAAGCGTCGATTTCTCTTCTCTTTCATAGCAGCGACCCGCCTGTAAAAAAATGACACCGTCCCCTTTAAATAAAGTGCGAAAATAAGACCAGTTTTTATAAACTCTGACCCTAATTTTTCTTGTTGTTTTTCCTGTTGCGCTGCACTATTCTTGAGCCCAAGTTCGGTTTTCATTTGATTTTTTATTGTCTGTTCGTGGGTTGCCAAAACTTTATTTGGCAGTTTGCGCAAAACATCAATAGGTACTTCGGTATCACGCAAAGTAGGGGAATGCTATGCACGCACAAGGTTTATACGACCCAAGTAATGAAAAAGACGCCTGCGGTGTCGGTTTTGTTGCTCACATTAAAGGCAAGAAGTCGCACGCCATCGTTGAACAAGGTCTGTTGATTTTGAAGAATCTGGATCACCGCGGTGCGGTGGGTGCCGATGCCTTGATGGGTGATGGTGCGGGTGTATTGATTCAAATCCCTGACCAGTACTACCGCGAAGAAATGGCAAAGCAAGGCGTGGAATTGCCGCCGCCAGGTGAATACGGCGTGGGTATGATCTTTTTGCCGAAGGAGCACGCTTCCCGTTTGGCGTGCGAACAAGAGATTGAACGCGCCGTGCGCGCGGAAGGTCAAGTGGTGTTGGGCTGGCGTGACGTGCCGGTTGACCGCGACATGCCAATGTCACCCACCGTGCGTGAAAAAGAGCCAGTGATTCGCCAGATCTTTATCGGTCGCGGCCCAGACATCATGGTCACCGATGCTTTGGAACGCAAACTGTACGTGATTCGTAAGTCTGCAGTGCATGCGATTGAGGCTTTGCACCTCTTGCATGGCAAAGAATACTTCGTACCGTCGATGTCGGCGCGTACTATCGTCTACAAAGGCTTGCTGCTGGCGGATCAAGTCGGCGTCTACTACAAAGACTTGCAAGATGAACGTTGCGTCTCGGCTCTGGCCTTGGTACATCAACGCTTCTCCACCAATACTTTCCCAGAATGGCCATTGGCTCACCCGTACCGCATGATTGCGCATAATGGCGAGATCAACACGGTGAAAGGTAACTTCAACTGGATGCGCGCCCGTGAAGGCGTAATGAAGTCTGCGGTGCTAGGCGATGATCTGCAAAAACTGTATCCGCTGATTTTTGAAGGCCAATCTGATACAGCAAGCTTCGACAATGCGCTTGAACTCTTGGTGATGGCAGGTTACCCAATCGCCCAAGCGATGATGATGATGATTCCAGAAGCCTGGGAAAATCACACGATGATGGACGACAATCGTCGTGCCTTCTACGAATACCACGCCGCGATGATGGAGCCATGGGATGGCCCAGCAGCGATGGCATTTACCGATGGTCGCCAAATCGGTGGCACCTTGGATCGCAATGGTTTGCGTCCAGCGCGTTACATCATCACCGATGATGACTTGGTCGTGATGGCATCTGAATCTGGCGTGTTGCCAATTCCAGAGGCACGTATTATCAAGAAATGGCGCCTGCAACCAGGCAAGATGTTTTTGATTGACCTCGAAGCAGGTCGCATCATCGACGACAAAGAAATCAAAGATACTTATTCCAATGCTAAGCCATACAAGCAGTGGATCAATTCTGTGCGCATTAAACTGAATTCGCTCAAAGGTGAAGAAGACAATACGCCAGAAGCGGCGTCCTTATTGGATCGTCAGCAAGCCTTTGGTTACACGCAAGAAGATATTAAATTCTTGATGGAACCTATGGCAGTTTCCGGTGAAGAAGCGATCGGTTCTATGGGTAACGATGCTTCCTTGGCTGTGATGTCAAACAAATTGAAGCCACTGTATAACTATTTCAAACAGTTATTCGCACAAGTGACGAATCCACCGATTGACCCAATCCGTGAAGCGATGGTCATGTCCTTGGTTTCCTTCATCGGTCCAAAACCGAATCTGCTCGATACCAACAACATCAATCCACCAATGCGTTTGGAAGTATCGCAACCAGTACTAGATTTTGCAGACATTGCGAAGTTGCGAAATATCAGCGCGAACACAGGCGGCAAATTCAAATCCTACGAACTCGATATTTGCTATCCAGTCGCTTGGGGTAAAGATGGTATCGAAGCACGCTTGGCGTCTATCTGTGCTGAAGTCGTCGATGCGGTGAAATCCGGTCATAACATCATGATCATCACTGATCGCAAGATGGATGCAAACTTTGTGGCGATCCCTGCTTTGTTGGCAACGTCTACGGTGCATCAACATTTAGTGAGCAAGGGTTTGCGTACCACCACAGGCTTAGTCGTTGAAACTGGCTCAGCTCGCGAAACACATCATTTCGCCTTGTTAGCAGGCTATGGCGCTGAAGCTGTTCATCCCTATTTGGCTATGCAGACGCTCACTGATATGGCCAACAAGCTCAAGGATGTCGACGCTGAAAAAGCGATCTACAACTATACCAAAGCAATTGGTAAGGGCTTGCATAAAGTCATGTCGAAAATGGGTATTTCGACTTATATGTCGTACTGCGGCGCTCAGATTTTTGAAGCTGTTGGCTTGAACAAATCTTTGGTTGATAAGTACTTTAAAGGTACGCCATCTAACGTCGAAGGTATCGGTGTATTTGAAGTGGCAGAAGAAGCTCTGCGCTTGCACAAAGCGGCGTTCGGCGCAGATCCAGTATTGGCGAATGCGCTCGATGCTGGTGGTGAATATGCCTTCCGTATTCGTGGTGAAGACCACATGTGGACACCCGATTCGATTGCTAAATTACAGCACTCGACACGTACTAATAACTTCAATACGTACAAAGAATACGCCCAGCAAATTAATGACCAGTCTAAGCGTCACATGACTTTGCGCGGCTTGTTCGAATTTAAGATTGACCCAAGCAAAGCGATTCCCCTCGATCAAGTTGAACCCGCTAAGGAAATCGTGAAACGTTTCGCGACGGGTGCGATGTCGATGGGCTCCATTAGTACCGAAGCGCATGCGACTTTGGCGGTAGCGATGAATCGCATTGGCGGCAAATCCAATACTGGCGAAGGCGGCGAAGACCCAGCCCGTTACACACAAGAGTTGAAAGGCATTCCAATCAAGCAAGGCGCAACCATGGCTTCGGTCATTGGTAAAGACCAAATCGAAGTCGATATTCCTTTGCAAGAAGGCGATTCTCTGCGCTCGCGTATTAAACAAGTGGCGTCTGGTCGCTTCGGTGTGACTGCAGAGTATTTGAGTTCGGCAGATCAAATTCAGATCAAGATGGCGCAAGGTGCAAAGCCAGGTGAGGGTGGTCAGTTGCCAGGCCATAAGGTTTCTGAATACATCGCGAAATTGCGTTTCTCTGTACCCGGTGTCGGTTTGATTTCTCCACCACCGCACCATGATATTTACTCTATCGAAGACTTGGCACAGTTGATCCATGACTTGAAAAACGTCAATCCTCGTGCATCGATTTCGGTGAAGCTGGTGTCGGAAGTCGGTGTGGGAACGATTGCGGCTGGTGTGACGAAAGCGAAGTCTGATCATATCGTGATCGCTGGTCATGATGGCGGCACTGGTGCATCGCCATTATCTTCGATCAAGCATGCTGGTACGCCATGGGAACTCGGTTTGTCTGAAGCACAGCAAACTTTGGTATTGAATGGTTTGCGTGGCCGTGTTCGTGTACAAGCAGACGGTCAAATGAAAACAGGCCGCGACGTCGTGATCGCTGCGATGTTAGGTGCTGATGAAATCGGTTTTGCGACCGCGCCGTTGGTGGTCGAAGGTTGCATCATGATGCGTAAGTGCCATTTGAATACTTGCCCAGTCGGCGTGGCGACACAAGATCCAGAATTGCGTAAGAAGTTCTCAGGTAAGCCTGAACACGTGGTCAACTATTTCTTCTTCGTCGCTGAAGAAGCACGTCAAATCATGGCGCAATTGGGTATCCGCAACTATGACGAATTGATTGGTCGTGTTGATCTCTTAGATAAATCCAAAGCGATCACACATTGGAAAGCAAAGGGTTTGGATTTCAGCCGTATCTTCCATCAAGTGGATGCAAGCGAAGAAGTGGCGATTCGCCACGTTGAAGAACAAGACCATGGCTTAGACAAAGCATTGGACAACAAATTAATCGCCCAAGCGAAATTAGCTTTGGAGACCGGCGAGAAAGTATCCTTCATCCAGCCTATCAAAAACTTGAACCGTACCGTTGGTGCGATGTTGTCAGGTGAAGTGGCGAAGCGATATGGCCATGCAGGTTTGCCAGATGACACTATTCATATCCAATTGCAAGGAACTGCTGGTCAATCTGCAGGTGCATTCTTAGCGCGCGGTGTGACTTTGGATTTGGTTGGCGAGGGCAACGACTACGTTGGTAAAGGTTTGTCGGGCGGCCGCATTATTATTCGTCCTAACACCGAATTCCGTGGTTGGGCTGTTGATAACATCATCTGCGGTAATACCGTTCTGTACGGCGCGATTGCAGGTGAAGCATTTATCAACGGTGTCGCTGGTGAACGTTTTGCGGTACGTAACTCTGGTGCTTTGGCGATTATCGAAGGCACAGGTGATCATGGGTGCGAATACATGACAGGTGGCACAGTAGTCGTGCTCGGCGCAACTGGCCGCAACTTCGCAGCAGGTATGTCAGGTGGTATCGCTTACGTCTACGACCCAGATGGTGAGTTCGCACCTAAATGCAATATGTCTATGGTGAGTTTGGAATCGGTCTTGGCCGGTGACGAGCAAGAAAAAACCATCGATAAAGCACAATGGCATGCGAAAACGCGTGGCGCTGAACGTGAGACTGATGAAGCGATCTTGCGTAATGCGATCGAGCGTCATTTCAAGCATACAGGTAGTACTCGTGCACGAAATCTGCTCGACGATTGGGCACGTAGCCGTGCGAAGTTCGTGAAGGTATTCCCACATGAATACAAACGTGCTTTAGGTGAAATGTACGTGACGGAACAAGCAGCAACGAAATTGGAAAAAGCGGCTTAGAGGTATTGCAGGAGAGTGGCGGAGTCAACAAAGAATAGTCGAGTTTGTACGATAGTTTCGGGCGTCATTCCCGCGGAGGCGGGAATCCAGTGTCTTCCGTTTATCAACGAGCGCCGCTGGACTCCTGCCTCTGCAGGAGTGACATTGGAAACAGTTGTTGGAAATATTTGATCGTTGAATCAAAGCTACCTGTTATCGATACCGCTTAAATGAAAAGTTTTGACAAGTTTAAACACGCGCATTGCGCCTAGCTAGATTGAGGTTTTATCATGGGAAAAGTAACCGGCTTTATGGAATACCAGCGCTTGCAAGAAGCGAGCGAAGCACCTAAAACACGTCTCAAGCATTACAAAGAATTTTTGATGCATTTGGATGATGGCCAAGCCAAAATTCAAGCAGCACGTTGTATGGATTGCGGTATCCCATTTTGTAATAATGGCTGCCCAGTCAATAACATCATCCCCGACTGGAATGATCTCACCTACAACGGCAACTACCAGCAAGCTTTGGACGTGCTGCATTCGACCAATAACTTCCCGGAGTTCACGGGACGCATTTGCCCTGCTCCGTGCGAATCTGCATGTACCTTAGGGATTAATGAATTACCCGTCGGCATTAAGTCGATTGAGCATTTCATCATCGATAAAGGCTGGGAAAACGGTTGGGTAAAACCGCAGATCGCCGAACATAAAACGGGAAAGAAAGTCGCGATTGTTGGCTCTGGTCCAGCTGGTTTAGCAGCAGCGCAACAATTGGCGCGCGCTGGTCATGAGGTCACCGTATTTGAGAAAAATGATCGTGTCGGTGGATTGCTGCGTTATGGCATCCCTGATTTTAAAATGGAAAAATCACATATCGATCGCCGCGTTGAACAAATGCAGGCGGAAGGCGTGACTTTCCGCACCGGTGTTTTGGTCGGCAAAGATTTTCCTAGCAATATTACGAACTGGTCGAAAGAAACCGTTTCTCCTGACCAGTTGAAGAAAGAATTTGATGCCGTGATCGTTGCTGGTGGCGCAGAAGTACCGCGTGATTTGCCAGTGCCTGGTCGCGAGCTCAAAGGTGTGCACTTCGCAATGGAATTCTTGCCGGTGCAAAATAAGGTGAATGCAGGAGACAAATATAAAGATCAGATCAGTGCAGCAGGTAAGCATGTCGTCGTGATCGGTGGCGGCGATACAGGTTCAGATTGTGTGGGAACCTCGAATCGCCATGGCGCCAAATCAGTCGCTCAATTTGAACTGATGCCTCAACCACCAGAGCAAGAGAATAAACCCTTGGTTTGGCCTTATTGGCCAACGAAGCTGCGCACATCATCTTCGCATGAAGAAGGTTGTGATCGTGATTGGGCAGTTGCCACAAAACGCCTAGAAGGTAAGGGCGGTAAAGTAGAAAAGCTGATCGCATGCCGCGTAGAATGGAAAGACGGCAAGATGAGCGAAGTCCCCGATTCTGAATTCGAGATGAAGGCAGATTTGGTGTTGTTAGCAATGGGTTTTGTATCGCCAGTCGGTCAAGTGCTTGATGCTTTTGGTGTAGATAAGGACGCGCGCGGTAATGCACGTGCAAGCACTGAAGGCGAAGGCTGTTACAAGACGAATGTCGATAAAGTATTCGCAGCAGGCGACATGCGTCGCGGACAATCTTTAGTGGTATGGGCAATCCGCGAAGGCCGCCAATGTGCACGTGAAGTCGACGCTTTCTTGATGGGCGAATCTGTACTGCCGCGATAAGCTAAAGATTTGAAAGAGTTTGAAGAGTAGTACCCTGTAGTAAGCTTAAGGTTACCCTCCAATGTATCTACCTGTAGATGCTTGGAGGGTTTTTTTTTGACGGTAGTTACACCTCAGATCGAGCCGGATTGTAGAATTAGGCAAGACCTAGATCAATGCTGATGACTTTCTGTTGTTGCTTGTACGGGGCGGAATCAAAGGCAAATGTCGTTGTTAATTTGCGTAATGCCTATGAGTTCGACCATTTGAGTTTGCGTATGATCTGAATCTGAAGCTGTTGTCGGGTCGATCGGTGGGGAATTGGGGACATCTGTCACCATTACCTGAATATTCTTTGGCTCAGAATCAAAATAGCCATCACTGGCAATGACGTATAGCTCATAGCTATTCGTCCCTTTACTTGATTGTGGGCGTTCGAAATCGGGAGCACGGAGGAAACTGAGTTCCCCTTTTTGATTAATTGTGAATTTGTCCGCATCATTTCCTCCAAGTCGGTAGCTTTGGACGAAAGAGTTTATATCTTTATCTGTCACCGCCAAGCTTGCTACATTCAGGCTATTTTCTGGTACGGAGTAATTGCTTTCGCCAACGATAACTGGGTGAAATTCATTGATATTTATGACGTAAATCAAGATATCAAAAACCATATACCAATCAGTATTCGGGTCAGTTTCAGAGATAAACTTTGCGGAAATTGTAAGTACAAACTCTTTCTGCTCCTCGGCGTCGAGGAACCCGTTTTTCGCTACCAATATTTCTCCAGTGAAGAAATTTATCGAAAAAATCCCCTTCTCGTTACCGCGAAGAAATTCCATTAAGGCAGCTCCGCCGGGTTCGCTGTATTGTGGTGGGACGTTGGGTGAAACGAAACCTACCGAAGTTCCTGAGTTACGATTTTCAACCACAGAAAACGATTGGAGGCTATTTGCTGTTTGGGGTGGTAGTGTCAGATCTTTGGCCGTAATGATAGTTACCGTCGTAGGTGCGCTGGTTGCTCCTTCTGCATCTTTCAATACGTAGCTGATCGTCTCGGTTGAGTTCGTTATTGTCGTTGGTGTCTGGTAGATGAGTTTGCCATCCACTAGCTTGACACTTCCCGCGTTGGACGATGTGTATGAGTCAATGAAGAATTTCCCGTTATCGTCACTATCGTTGTTTGCGGTTGGAAGAGGAAAGCTTCCAGGATATGTGAGGACGATCTTCTCTGGTTTGGCAATTGGCGCGTCGTTCAGTGCTTGTAGCACCAAATTGATATTTTGCGAGCTGTGGTTGTTCGCGAGGTCTGTCGCTGTAATTACAAAATTCTCGAGGCCGTTATAGTCCCGATTTGGCGTGTACACATAGCTGCCATCCGATTTCAACTCTAAATGACCATGCTTAGGATTTGAGGTCACCGTATACTTAAGTAGGTCGCCTTGATCAGTATCGCTTGCACGGAATTTGCCTTGAATGATCGTGTCCTCTTTGCCATCGATCGTAAGGCTTGCCTGTTCAAACCTAGGGATAGCGCTATACAGTTTCGACAGATAGTCGAGGGCGCCGCTAGTTCCTTGATTGCCACTTTCGACTTTTCTAATCAACTCTGTCGCATGACTTATATCTATCCCTTGAAATCCAAGTGCGAATTCTTGGGCAACCGCTACTTTGTTCTTGAACAGTGATTGCGATAGGAGTCCTTGTGGGTCAACTCCCTTGTAGTTGACGACCGCCTGAATAATTTCCAGAATGAGTTTGCCCTGTGCTAGTGCGCGTTCATGTATGGGGCCTTCTTTCGCAAAGCTGTCTAGTCGTTGTGTCCAGTACGCTAAGCCTTCTTGATCGGGAGTGCGCCCCAAGACGTTTGTATAAAATTGGGTAACTAGGCCTTGATTGCTCAGGGATGCAGGGTAGTAGGCGCGAGAGGGCTCAACATTGAACATATCTTGCGCTACCTTCTCAATGGTGGTGCCGCCATTGAGTTGATTAACCCAATATGCGATTCCCTCGGCCTCGGGTGCGCGGCCAAATAGTGCGACATAGAGGCCAATGATTGAAGCTTGAAATGGGGTTGCAGGAACAACAGATGCGATAGAAGGCATAGATTTTAATATTGTATTTTTAGCACTTTGCGAGTGTACAGTGAAAATGATGTTCTTGCCAAGTATGTTCGCTCGAACCTCATGCAAGCGCAGAAGGCCAAAGCGACGATGAGACGATGGTCGATGTCGAGATTCTTTATATGCGAGGACTTGGTTGGCGAAAGAAACTTGAAGCCATGCAAATCCGATTTGAAGCAACTTAGGGATGGCAATTGGAAGCAGACTTGATCTAGTTTGTGTGAATTGCTCAGTTAGGGATTTCGATAAAAGCCATGTAAAATACGCATTAACTATTTTGCATTTTTTTGATGATGAATAATCCCGCCTACCGCTTAAGAGACTTGCTATTTGCGGTCCTTTTTCTTTTTTTTAGTTTGGTTGCACCGCATGCCTTCGCAGAGCAAGCCGCTACGCGGGCTGTCATGATTTCGCCTGATCCTAGTATTAAAATCGGTAAGTTGAGCAATGGTCTAAGCTACTACATTAAACGTAACGCAATACCTAAGAATCAAGTTGAGATGCGTTTGGCAGTGAAATACGGCTCTATCGATGAGGCAGAAACTGAGCGTGGAGCGGCGCACTTTATTGAGCACTTAGTGTTTCGAAATAGTAGACAGTTTAAGTCCGACTCTTTGGTTCCTATGTTTGGTAATTTAGGGCTCAAGATTGGTGAAAACTTGCGTGCTTCCACTCACCACGAAAAGACGGTCTATTCCTTGTCCTTACCGAGCAATCATGATCAGCAAGTCAAGATGGCCCTAGATGGACTCGCGGCCATTGCGAGTGGGGCAAGGTTCTTAAGCGAAGATGTTGAAGGTGAAATGAGCATCATCGACCAAGAACAGCAAATTCGTGAGAATTACTCTTACCGTAGTACTGAGACGATGCTGGACTTCTATTTTCGTGGAACCCCGCATGCTAAACGTATGCCAATTGGAGTAAGAGAAATTCGCCGCACGTTTACAGCCCCGATGCTGCAAAAACTCTACGATCAACACTACCGTGCTGATCGTATGGCGTTGGTGGTGGTTGGAAATGTCGACGCTGCTGCCGTTTTACGGCAGTTAGAACGGCAGTTTTCTTCGATTCCTCGCGCAGAGCAATCTTATCACCGTCCGGCAACAAGGCTTCCCGTGTACGAGAAAGCGGAGCTACAGCTGATGTCCGATGCTCAGCAGGTTGGTCACGAGATGCAGATTCCATTGTCGATTCGCACATTCGAAATCTCGCGTAATGAGGGTGAGTTGAAAAAAGAGTGGGCTCACCGAATTTATTTCAAATTGATGAACCAGCGCTTGCACGGAAGCCTCAACTATAAGCAAGCGAGGCTAAATCAGACTGAAATTATCGATAATTTAGAAGCGGTGAATCTCTATCTTAGTTTCGATAGTAATGCGCTCAAGGCGATAGAAGATGTGAGTCGCACTCTAAAGCAAGTTGATGAAAAAGGATTCTTGCCACAGGAACTGGATGATATTCGTCTTGATTTGATCAACCAATTTGAACAAATTTATCGGGAGCGGGATAAGATCGGATCTGATCAGTACGCTGACAGAGCGCTGAATCACTTTCTTTATGTGTATTAGCTCATACCCGATCTGACAGTTACCAGTTTTTCTAGGGTGTCTGTCAGATTAGATTTGAGTCAAATTCTTTTCAACCCAAATCAATTTCCCTTCAAGCAAAGTATCCATTGGCGTTCTGCCGCAGCACATTTTGCC
>CANHZI010000022.1 GCA_947464955.1 Oxalobacteraceae bacterium | reverse complement strand
TAGCGGCTTACGTGGGGCCAAAGTATTTTTCTCATATCGGCAAATCGGAAGTGGCTGTCGCCAAAGCACAAGTCACCGCTTTTGAAAAAGCGATTGACGCTTATCGTGTCGATGTGGGGCAATTTCCGTCGAATGAAGATGGCCTTGCTGCCCTAATGTTGAACACGCATAACAGCCCGAAGTGGAATGGGCCTTATATGCAAAAAGCTATTCCGCTGGACCCATGGGGCCATGCTTATGAATACCATGCCAATGTCAAAGATAAAGATTATGAAATCGTCTCTCTAGGCAAAGATGGTCAAGCCGGTGGCGAAGGTGAAAACGCCGACGTCAGCAATTAGCCCTCATTCTTTATGATTCTTTGATTCTTTGATTCTCTTCTTCCATGCGATTTTCCGTTCGTGCAATTGATGCCAATGATCATTTAATTCACTTGCACTTAGATGCAGTGAATGAAGAGCTTGCACGTCAACAAGCAAAAGAGCGTGGCGTGTTTGTACTGGAAATTTCACCTGAACACACTAGTGGTAGCAGTGTTAGGAAGGGCTTCTCGCTTATCCAAAGCAAATTTTCTTTACTCTTGTTTAGCCAAGAACTGCAAGCCTTGTTGGCGGCAGGTTTGACCATAGTCGAGGCCATAGAGGCTTTGCGAGAAAAAGAAACGCATCCTGCATTCGCTGCGCTGTATGACAGTCTCTTACAAGGCTTGCGAGAAGGTAAACGTTTTTCACAAACGCTGGCCGAGCAGCCTGAGGTATTTACCCCGCTGTATGTCGGTATCGTGCAAGCTTCTGAGCGTACCAGTAGTTTAGGGGTGTCTTTAGAGCGTTTTATTCAGTATCAAAAACGTGTTGATCTAATTCGCAATAAGGTTGTTAGTGCATTGATTTACCCCATTATTTTGTTGGCAGTTGGCATGGCAGTGAGCTTGTTTTTAATTGCCTACGTGGTGCCACGATTTTCAGAGGTATACCGAGGGACGGGGCGTGAATTGCCATGGATGTCGCAGCGCCTCTTAGAGTGGGGCGGCTTTGCATCGCAACATGGCAAGATGATTTTTCTTGTTGGTTTGGTGCTGCTGAGCGGCTCGGTATTGTTTGCGCGGCACTTGATTCGACAGGGTGGTGTGGCGGCGCTGTTCTCACGCTTACCTGGTGTGGGTGATTATTTGCGCATTTATGCCTTGTCACGCGTGTATCTCACACTTGGCATGTTGCTTGATGGCGGTATTCCCGTCATGCAAGCCTTGGCCACGGCAGCAGCGAGTACCACGGCAAAGTTGCAGACCGCAGTGCAAAGTGCTGGTGCAGAGATTGAAAATGGTGCTCTGTTTTCTGACGCTTTTCTTCAGCATGAATTAACGACACCCATCTCTTACCGATTATTGCGGGTAGGCGAACGTTCTGGCGAGCTCGGCAATATGCTTACGCAGTCAGCCAACTTTTATGAAGCAGAGATTAGCCGTTGGATAGATCGTTTTATTCGTGGCTTCGAGCCTATCTTGATGGCGATTATTGGCGTGATTGTCGGTGGGATCGTGGTGTTACTGTATATGCCGATCTTTGATTTGGCCGATGGGCTCACCTAAGGCGAATACGATGGCGGCGACGAATACGAATGGAAAGAATGCATTGGCGAAATTGCCGCGAGCGGATGTGCACCAGCATATCCGCACTGCGCAGTCACGCTCGCAAGAAACTGGGCAAGCCGTGTGGGATTGTTTGCTTGAATTAAGCAACAGTGAGCCTCGCGAATTACTAAAAATGCTTGCCGAAGTTTTTGGTGTTAGCGTGATTGAAACGCAAGAGATGCACGATCTGCAAGCGCTGCGAGCTGCTTTTGATGTTCTGCCCTTAAATCGCGCAATGCAAAAGCAATGTGTTCTCTTTCGTTTGGTGCATCTAACTGACTCCCCGCATAGTGAAAAATTTGTTGGCGTTGTGAATGATATTTTTGACGTCGATTTACAAACGTGGCTTCGTTCATTGACTAGTGGCCAGGTTGAAATACGCATCGCCTTGGCCTCAGATATTCATGCATTTCTTAGCATGCAAGAAGAAACGGCCAGAACTACTGATGGTCTCGCTAACGAATCGACTCAGCCATTCAGTCAACGCCGCGAAGATAAGCTCGGTACTGTTTTATCGTTTAAAGCGATCTCTGAAATTGCGAGCCCAGCGGTAAAGCTGGTCAACGCTACTTTGTACGACGCACTAAAAGCAGCAGCCTCGGATATTCATTTGGAGAGTACAGCGACGGGTCTGGCTATTAAGTACCGCATTGACGGTGTGCTCGATTCCGTTACGTCAGTGCCGGGTATTGAAGAAGCCGAACGGGTTATTTCTCGTTTAAAAGTGCTCGCTGAACTTGATATTGCTGAGCGCAGGGTACCGCAAGACGGTAGCTTTTCGGTCGAATATAACGAGCGTGAAGTCGATTTGCGTTTGTCGATCATGCCGAGTATTCATGGTGAAGATGCGGTTATCCGTATTTTGGATAAGCGCGCTATGGTCGAGGCCTATGGCAGTCTTAGTTTAGAGGCTTTGGGCTTTGATGCAGAATCTCTAGTCAAACTGCGCTCACTTGCTGAAGAGGCTTACGGGATGTTGCTAGTGACTGGCCCCACCGGGTCGGGTAAAACAACCACCTTGTATGCAGCGCTAACAGAAATTAACCATGGTCGAGAAAAGATCGTGACGATTGAAGACCCGGTTGAGTATCAACTTCCCGGTATTTTGCAAATTCCTGTGAATGAGAAAAAAGGGCTGACGTTTGCGCGCGGTCTGCGCTCAATTTTGCGTCATGATCCAGACAAAATTATGGTAGGCGAAATACGCGACCAAGAAACTGCGGAGATCGCGGTGCAGTCTGCACTTACCGGACACTTGGTATTGACAACTGTGCATGCCAATAATGTTTTTGATGTGTTTGGTCGATTTACACATATGGGAATTGATCCTTACGCTTTCGTTTCTGCCTTAAACGGCATTTGGGCGCAGCGCTTAGTGCGCCTCAATTGTGTGAATTGCGCGGTGGCAGTTGAGGTCACCGACGAAGAGTTAAGTAAGCTTAGTCTTTCCCGTCAAGACATTGATGGTTTTAAATTTAAGCGAGGCTGTGGTTGTGGCGACTGCCGCGGTACCGGCTACAAAGGGCGAAGAGCAATTGCTGAAATTTTGACTTTGAATGACGAGATTCGAGAAATGATTGTAGAAAAGCGCCCGATTCGACAAATCAAAGAAGCGGCCAAGCGCAACGGCACGATTAGCCTGCGCGATGCCGCATTGGGCTTAGTGAGGAAAGGCGAGACTACGCTGGAAGAGATTAAGAGGATTACCTTGCATGCTTAGTCTCTTTTATTCGATCGGGCAATTGCGTCTCAGTGAACGGGGATTTCACTTCCAACGCAAAAAGGCAGGCCTCAATTTTCTGGCGAAAGATGATGTGGCAGCTGAGTTCACTGCCTATTCGCAAAAACCATGCACTTTAATGCCAATGGCTGCACTGACTGGGAATCTTGAACTCGAGCTACGACAATTTATTAATAGTAAATCGAATGCCCATAAGCTACGCGCTATTGAACTGGTGTTGCCGACATCTTGGGGCCGGCAGTTTCTCGTTTCGCCATTGAAAAACGCCAACAGCCTCAGCGACTATCAAGGTGCTCTGCACAAACGATTTGTTGATTTGTTTGGCGACGATGTTAAAGCCTGGAAGTTAGAGATAGAACTCAGTATTTCTGGGAAGAGTTTTGCGTGCGCCTTGCCCTCTACATTGCTAGCGATGTGCGTTCGCGTTTGTGAAGAAGCAGGGATTGCCTTATTAAGCGTGACGACGACGATGGTCGCCGCCATCAATAAGTTAGACTCTTCCAACTTCAAACTGGGTCACGGAGATTGGATTTGCTGCATTGAAGGTGAATCCTGCCATTTACTCATGCGTTCGGCTGGTGGATGGCATGCACTCGCGCGTTTTGAAGCGCGCGATGTCAAGAATGCGTCGTATTTGGAATCTTTGTTTCTACGTTTAGCATTACAACACGGAAGCACGGTAGTAGAGCGCTGTGTCTTTATTGGCGAGTTGGAAACTGACTGGCAAGCTTGGCTAAAGAAACAAGGCGACTATTGGATTTTTTCTGTGCCTTCACTTAAACCAGATCAACAGGTTGCAGCATGAGTAAATTGTCTATCGATTTTGCTCCACCCAATTTGCTTGTTCGCTTACACCGAATACGACTGGTTTCTGCTTTGCTGCTTGTGCTTTTGGTCGCAAGCGTAGCTTTGCTTGGGCTTCGATCGTTCAAGGCGTATGAAGCTAGGCAGCAATTGCAGGCCAAAGTGGACGTGCAACGCAATGAATTGGAAAAGATGAAGAGACAGTTCGATCGCGCTAAGCTGGCTATCAAGAAAAGTACACTGACATCACAACAAGTTGAAGCGATCAACCAGGCTATTTTTCGATTGAATATGCCATGGACGAGTCTGTTTGATGCGATACAGGACGCCACGGTGAATGAGGTTGCGGTGTTAAAGCTGGAGCCGGATGTGATGACGCAGTCGATGACGATTTCTGCGGAGTCAAAAAGTATTGAATCGATGTTTCATTTTTTAGAGAAGCTAAGCCGGCAAGAACTTTTTCGAGATGTAATTTTGTCGAAACACGAAATTATTGAACTTGATCCGAATAAGCCTGTTCGGTTTCAGTTATCGTTGAAATGGGAGAATCGAAAGTGAGATTCTCGTTCATACGTTTATATGTTCACTACGCTTGGCGTCAATTGGGCACGTGGAATATTAGCCTGATTGCAGGCCTACTTTTGTGCATTGGTATGGGCTATTTGCTGCAGCGAAACGATGTTGCGACTTACCGAAGTCTGGAGGCAGACATGGCTAGCGTTAAGGCTGAGTTGTTGGCTAACTCGTCAAATAAAACTAGTGCGGCCAAAGACCAGGAAATGCAAAAACAAGAGCAGTTTTTGGGACTACTTGCTGATAGAAAGTATCTCGAGCAGGAAGTGAAGCGGGTGCTCGCAATTGCCCAACAATCAGAACTCGTGGTGCGTTCTGGAGAATACAAACGAGGTGACGTAAGCCAAGGCGCTTACGTGACGTACACCATGAAATTTCCAGTGCGAGGAAGCTATCTTCAAATAAGACGATTTGTCGAGCGCTGCTTGGTTCAAATGCCGTATGCGTCGCTCGATGAACTTCAATTCAAACGGGATGCAATTAGCCAAAATGTGCTTGAAGCCAAAATTAGTTTTACGGTTTATGCCGCGTTGGAGCGTGACGCAGCGTTGAAGGAGCGGTTTGAATGAAATCGCGCCATGTATTGATATTTGTTGCACTGTCGGTGACGATTTGGTTGGCGTTTTTTGCAGAAGGCCCGTCAGATAAAGGTGTTGTGGATGCCAAGAGTAAGAACGTGGCGGCCAATGAAAAAGCTTCTCGTCCTTCTGGTAAGAACGAAAAGAAAGTCGAACCCTTGCTCGAGCTGCATGATCGTAAAAGCTTGATTGAGGTTGACCAGAAGACCAAAGAAGTAAGTTTGTTCGGGCAGCAAAGTTGGGTGCCGCAACCGGTTGCGGCCGTTGCGACGAAACCCTTAGCGCCGCCTGCACCAGTGCTTCCGCCATTGCCATTTCAGTACATTGGAAAAAAATGGGAAGATGGTAATTACGAAGTATTTCTGGCCAATGGTGATAAGACCTATGCAGTGTCGGTAAATACAGTTATCGAGAATACTTATCGCGTGGATGCCATCAAGCCACCTTTGATGCACCTCACATATTTGCCACTAAATCAAGCGCAAACGCTGTCGATTGGCCCTAGTGAATAAGTCGAACATCTTGCACAAATCAATGAAATTTAATAAAAAATGAAAACTGTGATGAATACAAATCGATGGAATGTTCTTGCAATACTTTTGCTATCCGCCTCGTTGTTTGGTTGTGCAGCTCAGTTGGCATTCCGCGATGGCAAAAATTTGATCTCCCAAAACAATTTGGATGAAGGGGTCGCGAAATTAAAACTCGCCAGTGATAGTGAGCCGGAAAATCAAGAGTATCGTCGCATCTATTTGCAATCGAAGGAACGCAGTATCTACCTCCTGAGCGAAGAATTGGATCGACTGATTTTGCAAGAGAAGTTCGACGATGCTAGAAAAGCCGTTAGGCGTATTTCTGCGATAGAGCCAAATCACCAAATAGCAAGAATTGGCTTGGCAAAAATCGATGCGAGTGAGCGAATCGCAGAGACACTGAATGAAAGTGTTGCGGCGATCGAGAAAAAAGACATCGCACTTGCGAGAAAACTACTTACCGAAGTACAAGCGAAAGATCCTTCGAATGCGCGGGCGAAACAATTGATGTCGAGTATCGAAGAAAAAACAAATAATCGTAGTGAAAACAGACTTGCGAGCCAGTTCCGAAAACCGATAACGATTGAATTTCGCGATGCACCATTGCGCCAAGTCTTTGATGTGATTTCGCGTAGTTCGGGCTTGAACTTTATTTTTGACAAAGAAGTGCGCGCGGACCAACGCACATCAATTTTCTTGAAAAACAGTACGATTGAATCGGCGATTCAATTTGCGTTGGTCACAAATCAATTGTCCCAGCAAGTACTCGATGGTAATTCGATCTTAATATTCCCCAATTCCAAACAGAAGGAATATCAGGAAATGGTGGTGAAGAGTTTTTACTTGGTGAATGCTGAGGCAAAACGTGTCGAGAATAGTTTGAAGAGCATACTCAAAGCAAAAGATTTAGTCGTTGATGAAAAACTCAATATGATTATCATGCGCGATTCACCTGATGCGATTCGTATGGCAGAAAAAATCGTCGCAATGCAAGATATCGCGGAACCAGAAGTCATGCTGGAAGTTGAGATTATGGAGGTGAAACGTTCACGTTTACTCGATATGGGAATTCAATGGCCGAACAGTCTTGGTTTAACCCCGCTTTCTTCGACGCAAGGCGCGAATTTAACTTTCCGTGACCTCGCAAATAACGTCACCGCTTCTACTTTGGGAGCGAGCATTGGGCCTGCCACCGCTAAATTACGCAAGGAAGATGGTGATGCCAATCTTTTAGCGAATCCTCGGATCCGTGCTAAGAACCGTGAGAAAGCAAATATCCTGATCGGTGAGCGCGTACCCAATATCACCTCAACGGCGACTTCAACTGGTTTCGTTTCTGAATCCATTAACTATATCGAAGTCGGCCTCAAGTTAGAAGTTGAGCCAACTGTTTATCTAGATAATGATGTCGGAATTCGCGTTGGACTTGAAGTGAGTAGCATCACCAATCAGCAGAAGACACAATCGGGTTCAGTTGCGTATCAGATAGGCACTCGGAATGCCTCTACCACGCTACGGTTGAAGAATGGAGAGACGCAGGTCTTGGCTGGCTTAATTAACGACGAGGAACGTCGTTCCTCGAATAAAATTCCTGGGCTTGGAGATTTGCCTATCGTTGGTCGTTTATTTGGTAGCAACGTTAATGAGAACCAAAAGACAGAAATTATTTTGTCGATCACACCGCATCTGATCCGCAATATTCAAGTTCCAGATAGTTCCGCAACTTCCTTCACATCTGGAACGGAAAGTGCACTTCGTATGCGGATGGCAAATAGTGAAACGGCAGCAAACAACGATCAAGGTTCGTCGGTGCCGGTCGCACCAATGGTTGGTCGTTCAAATGCTAGCGATGGCAATAAGAAGATTGGTGCGGACTTGCCTCATGATCAAAACCCTCAGCGCGGCACAAATGGTTCTATCGGCGGTATCGGTGGGATAGTTAATAATGTGAGCGGCGCACCGCAGATCCAGTGGCAGGGGCCAAGGCAAGTTAAGCTTGGAGATACGTTCTCGTTACAGATGGTGGCGCAATCGGATCAAGCTGTTACTGGGATGCCAGTAAAATTAGCGTTTGATCCCCAATATCTTCAAGTCGTGAATATTAATGAAGGTATATTTATGAAGCAGGGTGGGGCGCAAACCAATTTTGTGCAACAGGTTGATCCAAAAGGTCTGATTAGTATTTCTAATTCACGAACATTGGGCGGTGCGACGAGCCCAGGTGGCTTTGTGACGGTGGTTTTTCGGGCGATTGCAAGCATAGACGCGACACCGTTGCAGGTTTTGTCGATTGATCCGGTCGGCATGAATGGTCGGCCGCTCGGTGTGCCACAAGTGCAACCATTAGTGTTATCGATTTCGCAGTAATCATGTTTTCTCTCAAAACGAAACGAAGCTCTGGTTTTACGCTCATTGAGTTGTTGGTGACTTTGGCGATTATCGCGTTGCTGGCGAGCGTTGCGGTTCCGCTTGCTCAGCTGAATTTGCAAAGAGGCAAAGAACACGAACTCCGTTTAGCCCTTAGAGAGATTCGCACCGCGATAGATCGTTACAAGTTGGCTAGCGACGAAGGGCGTATCCTACGCAATATTGGCGCTTCCGGTTATCCTCCCAATCTCGATATTTTGGTGGAAGGTGTATTGGATCAACGAGATCCAAATCGACGTAAGATTTTTTTTCTTCGGAGGATTCCACGGAATCCATTTTTTCCTGATAGTCAGAAAAATGATGCAGACACCTGGGGTAAGCGCGCGTATGCGAGTGATGCTGCAGACCCCAAAGTGGGAGATGATGTATTCGATGTTTTTCCACGAGAGAATTCGGTAGGACTAAATGGAGTGCCTTATCAAAAATGGTGAAGAAGTCTAGCATTGAAATGATTAGGTTTCGTAATACTGACGTTGGTAGACGGCAGGGCTTTACCTTGATCGAATTGCTTGTGGTATTGGCGATTGTCGCACTGCTTACGACCATTGCACTTCCAAGATATTTTCAGAGTGTCGATCGAAGCAAAGAAGTTATTTTGGTCGAAAATTTACGTGCGAGTCGAGATGCAATCGATAAGTTCTATGCTGATCGTGGACGCTATCCAAATAGCTTGTTGGAACTCGTCGAATTGAAGTACCTTGGTTCTGTGCCAGTTGATCCTATCACTGGAAATGATCAGACGTGGATTTTAGTCCCGACAAAAAATGAAGCTGAAGGTGCGTTCTTAGATATTCGTAGCGGTGCTGAGGGAAACCGTTCGGACGGCAAACCTTTCTCAGAACTCTAAGCGTATGAAAATGACGCGTATAGCTTTGAGCAATCAAAATTTGAGTGTTGACCACCGACAACGGGGAATCGCCTATTTAAGTTTGCTGTTATTGGTTTCACTCATGGCGATTGCGTCGTTAGCTAGTGTGACTGTGACGTCAATGATTGAGCGTCGACAGGCCGAAGAGGAACTTCTGTTCATTGGCTCGCAATTTCAGTCTGCATTGATAAGTTATGCGAACTCTACACCACCTGGCATGCCTCGAAACCCCCGAAATTTAGACGACTTGTTGGTTGATAGGAGATCGAGTTTACCACGACGGCATCTTAGAAAAATTTACGTGGATCCCATAACGAAAACTACCGATTGGGGCATTATTCTTGCTGTCGATCGGTCAATCATTGGGATTCATAGCATGTCAAATCAAAAGCCGATCAAAATCGATCATTTTCCGACGCAATTTATGTATTTTAAGGGAGCAGCGGGATATAAGGATTGGGTTTTTCGAATAGAAAACGTTCGGCGATAGCTTCGCGGATGAGTTCTTTTGAATGATGTGAACTGGGAGCCTTCTCAATTTTGAACTTCAAAATAAAGTTCACCTTGCAATGCATATTATTCGGAAATAGAAAAGGCGCCTTAGAAAGCGCCTTTTTTTATTTGATAATCAGCTCTTTATGGGAGCGCAATTTCATTATTGATACTGAATTGATAGTCGCGGAACACATGTTCTGCGCTCAATAACTCGTAGGTGCCATCGGGGAGTTGGCGCGTCGTATCTTTTAAGCGGTAAGTGGTTTGACCGCAAGTCCAACATTTGAAATTGCGCATGTGAGTGCACAGGCAAGTTTTGTCCATGACTTTAAAATCTTTATTGCCAGGATTCGCTTCAACTTCGCGGTTGTAAGCGTCGATGTAAGAGCAGCCGCCATTGCCGTCAAGTAGGTAGCCATATGCCTCGCAACCTGGGCGAATATTCGAGCCTATGGCTGGCGTATTGCTGAGCATGCGCATTGGGTAGCCAGTTGGAGAAATTGTATTAACAATGATCTCTTCTTCTTTAGCCTTGAAGTAATCTTGCTTGACATCGTCTGGCAAGCCGCATTCTTTAGTGATGGTGAAGCGTGTCGCTACTTGTACACCACCAGCTCCTGCTTCAAGGAAAGACACGGCATCGCTGCCTGTGAAGATGCCACCGGCTGCAATTACTGGAATGTCTAAGTTCTCATCTTTGAGATATTGCAATACTTCAGCGACGATCGTATGCAAGTCATACTTCGCCCAGTCGAGACCAAAGCCAAGATGACCGCCAGCCAATGGACCTTCGACAATCACATAGTCTGGCAAACGGTTAAGTTTGGCGTTTTTGCGAAGGAATAATTGTAGCGCTCGGACAGAGGATACGATGATGCCGAGTTTGGCATCGCGGAAACGTGGGTGGTCTTCCATTAAGCCGAAAGAACCGAGGTGTAACCCAGCGCTCAAAGTAATACCGTCGATGCCAGCGTCTAAAGCAGATGCTAATCGCACGCGCAAAGTGTCGCGTGGTCCATTCATCGTCAATTTTTCCATACAATTGACGAAGATCATGCCATCGCCTTGTTTGGCTTCCATGGTTTTTCCGACATGCAATCTTGTCGCTTGCGCCAATAACTCTAAGTCGAATTTCACATCCGTCTTGTCGGAATTATTGATGTTGTACTTATACTGTTTAGTCTTTTCTTTAACAAAGCTGGTGTCAAAGCGACGATCAGAAACATCGTGCACCAAGGCATCTGAAATGTGACCAATGCCGCCCAAGCGTGCTGCGACTAAGGCCAGTTCTGCCGTCGAAATATCCACGCCCATGCCGCCAATCATAATTGGCACTAATTCATGTTTGCCTAAGCGCAGGCGAAAATCATCTACACGTTTCATTGTTTTCCTTGGACTACTCAGATCTCTAAATTGTTTTCGATGCAATAGACCAGATAACTTATTCAAAGTTCATCTAATCAGAAGACAATTTCTTGTCTTCTACATCATCTATTCTTTGTTGAACCTTCTGCTGGGTCTTGAGAGTTCGGTTTTTGATCTTATTTTAGAACTCGATTTCTAACTTTTTTGGCGAGTCTTGTGCTAGGGCCAATTGAGCAAAATTTTCTACAGGCGCAATTCTACCTCAGGTGGTCTTTTTTGGGCTTGTCATGATTGAAAAACTGGCATTTCGTAGGGTTTTATCGGGAAATCTTTAACGCAGATCAGTTTTGTAGAGGAAAAATCGAGTGATACGGCCAATTCGTGCTCTGATACAATGACGGTCTTTCTACAGAATGAGTTCTTCATTCTCGTCTCATTAATCAAGAACATTAATCTTAAACATCAAAGACTATGCAAATCTCAATGAACTCAGTCGTGAGCTTGAATTACGAAATGTTTGACGCTAGTGGCGTCATGATCGATAAAAATCACGATCCTATCGTCTATTTGCATGGCGGCTACGACAATATTTTGCCAGCAGTAGAAGCTGCGCTGGACGGTCAAGAAGTCGGCAAAACAATTTCCGTGACAATGGATCCAGACGATGCATTCGGTGAAATTGACCCAAATTTGGTACATGAGGAAGATGTTGGTTTGTTTCCGCCAGATTTGGAAATCGGCATGATGTTTGAAACTCGCGATCCTGAAACGGGCGAATCCGCCCAATTTCGAGTAACAGCAATCGACGCTGGTAAAGTGACAGTTGATGGAAATCATCCTTTGGCTGGTATGCAAGTGCGTTTCGAAGCGCATGTATTGGATGTGCGCCCAGCGACCGAAGAAGAGATCGCTCATGGTCATGTGCATGGCGCAGGTGGGCATCATCACGAGTAATTTGTATTGTCGAGCAGTGGACCAGTAACCAGCTGCACGAGTACAAAATTTGTTCGTTTTTAACTGGAGTAGCATTCCTCATGCAGGATCATTATTTTGTTCTGGGTGTGGCGACGAATGCCTCACTGGCCGACATCAAAAAAGCCTATCGGGTCAAGGCGGCGGAATTTCATCCAGATCGCAACAGCTCCGAATTAGCCCCAATGAAGTTCCATGCCGTGAAAGAGGCCTACGATGTCTTGTCGGATGAGTCGGCTCGTTCCGCTTACGATGAAAATCGTCGTCGTAATCTTTTAGAGTCACCGATAGAGACCGCCACTGAAATTTGGCAGAATTATTTAACAGGAGTATTGCAGTGAAGTTTTCGCGTTATTTTCAAGAATTGATGTTGGTCTATAAAGCCGAGTTGGACGATTTGCGTACCGATTCTGAAGGCAAGGACGTCATGCGTCATCGCTTGAAAGAGAAGCGTGAGCAACTTCCATTTTTGCTTCCTATGATGGCGGAGAATCCCGAAATGTTGGCCACCGCCTTTCATGGTGCTTTCCTGTTCATGAATCCCTTGACCTTCGAAAGCTTAGCATCCAAAGAGGGTAATAAGCTCCCAAGCTGGAAAAGCTTAGCAGCTGCAGTCAAGTTGGAGCCTTGGGCAGATAAGTTGGCGAAATTAGTGTTGGCGGAAGAAGAGGGGGATCGTTTCTTAGTCACTGCTGCTTGTTTGGAATACCTGAGTCGCAGCCATCATACGCGTGCGAGTGCAGCGGCTGAACAAGATGATAACGAAGATCAAGATGAGCACGATGAATTGCATGAAGATAGTGATCTCGATGGAAATTACGGTCGCCACGGACGTGATGATGGCGATGATGGCGACGACGTAGATCTCGAAGAGGCAGGCGCTGATTGGTTGGCAGAGCAAGGCTTTGACCGCAAAGATTAAGCGGCCTTTCACATTATTTAAAAAGGATATTTATGCACTATCCAGCATTGATAGAAGCGCAAAGTTTAGTAAAAGCCGGTGATATCGCTGGCGCAGAGCATGCCTTGGCGACATTGGCGGAAACAGAAGGCGATCAAGCCTTAGTGGCGGCATTAGACGAATTTCCTGCAAAAGATTTGTTGGCGATTATTCGTGAATATGATGCGTCCAAAGAGTCATTGGTGAATTTGCTAGTAACACCGCAACAATTCGCTCAAGCTGTGGTGCTCGAGAAGCGCTACAAAGATCTCACGCATGAGCAGCTGCGCGGCATGATCAATTCCGTGATTTTCCGTGATGGCGCGGACGCCGCGGAATTTTTGTATGAGATCGCAGAGGTCGAAGGTGGTTACGATTCTTTGGCGGATTATCTGCAAGACCGCACGCAAATGGTAGAACACTTCTATCGTTATGCGACGTTTGATTTGTATGAGTACGGTGATGAATCAAAGACGCAGGCTATCGACGATGATTTGTTGAGTTTGACGAGTGATACTGAAACGCGTGCTTCATCGATGGATAGAGCAAGTGTAGAAGACCACGATTGGATGGAAGTGACTTACATCCTACGCTACGAATTGCCCGAAATTTTCCGTGAAGTGTTAATGAAATTGCGCGCACGCTATCAAGTGTATCTGCGTAATTTGCAAAATGACGAGTTCGCTGAAGGCCAAGTGAGCGAAGAGGAAGACGATGATGAAGTCGCGCCGAATAAAAAGAATAACGACGATGGCGATGACGATGATGAAGAGTCTGCATTGTAATTTTTAGACTTAGAACGCAATGACAGAAAATAGCGTGAATAGCGAACAGGCAATTGCACTGTATGACGATAGACCGTTTTTTGAAACGGCCTTGCGTCATGGCGTGCGCAATGCCATCTTGACTAAGGCTAAATTAGAGGCGATTGCCAATGAGGCGCCGAAGGGGCTAGTACAAATTGCTGAAGCTTTCGGCAGTAAATATTTGCGCCCCGAGATTGAGTTAGCACGTAAGCGCATTGTCAATTTAGCGAGTTTGTATTTGCTAGAAACGTCCCAAGGTGATCTGGATATTGCCGCAAAACTGATTCGTGATAATACTTTCTTGACGCTCTCGCGTGGTGGTTCGGGCTTGCTCAAAGCTTTGTTTGCATTACCTGAGTATGCACTACTCGGGCGCGAGCAAAAAGGTCGTGTCGAAGAGTTTTTGGAAGTTTGGTCGCTCAAAGATAAGCCTCAGGAATATCGTAATTTGCTTGCTTATCGTCAGAACAATGCCTTGGAAGTTGAAGCTGGCTTCTGGTTTGGTCAAAGCATGGATTTGACCCACACCGAATTGCAAGAAGAAGATGTCGAAGCGTGCGCTGTGGTTCGTACGGCAATCTTGAAACGTTTAGTCGGCGAGCCTGATTCTCCAATCGAGAACCAAGTTGAGTTTGCAACGCTAATCGAGAGTTTGCGCAAGAAGCCAAAAGCAAAGGCGAAGAAATCACCAGTATTTGATGCGGAATTGGGGCGTCAAATTATTCTTGCTGGTGATATCCCTGCAAAGTTTCATGAGCTTAGTCTGCACATCCTCGAAGAAATGCAATTGCGTGATTTTCCTTTGATTGCCGATGCTAAGAATTCCTTGGATAAATTAGTGTTCGAATTGAAGGAGCGCTATTTTATTTGCGCTCATGAAATGGAAGATACCTCGGAGTATGACGCTTTGGTGTCGAAGGAGTGGGCAAAACTAACGAAGGGAAAGACAGACGTAGATTCGCTCTTGACATTGTTTTTATGCATCGCTGTCGAGATGCCTGCGAAGACCAGCATTCCTGAGAAGACAGCGAAGTCGATTGTGAAAAAAATACGTGAACAAGGCTTGGATCATGAGCGTACTGTCGAGTGGATTAAGAACACAGCGCCGCATGAAAAACAGGAAGGTCTGTTAGAAGATTGGAGTGCTTTCGTTGAAGAAGCAAATAACTATTTGCTTGATGATTGGGATACTAATTACTCAGGTGCTTTGCGTTTCTTAAGTGAAAACTGCCACATTGTTAAAACAGTATCCAAGGCGAAATCCTAGATCGGTAAAGCCGGATCTATAAGGCTGAATATATAAAGCTGAATAAGTAAGCAAAATGCCGCTGCAAAATATGAATTTGCGGCGGCATTTTTGTTTGAAAACTTCAGGCTCGATCAAGTATTAATCGAGTGTTGATCGAGCCTAATGAGACATTACCAACCGGCTGTCAGCGTGTATTTTCCGCTGGTAGCACCTGTCCCGCCAGCATAGTAAATCACTTTTGCATAAACAACTTTTGCGGTTGTTCCCGTATTGGCATTGGTGATGGTATCTGTCGCGCCAGTGCCATTTGTGCTGGAACTAACTTTGGTGCCTGTGCTGCTATACAACTCAAGATCGTAGTCTGAAGTTGCATTTGGTTTCAACGTTAAGGTCAAAGTCTTGCCCGCAGGGATGCTCACTTTGAAGTAATCGACGTCGGTCTTAGCACTGAGTGTGCCGTTTACCAAAGTATTGGCCGTCGCGATATTGTTCGCCGTTGCTGTTGTGTTGTTACTTTCAGTTTCGCTAATCGTCGTTCCCGGAGGTGTGACTGTCGTTAGAATATTTTGTGCTTCGAACTTAGCCTTGAAGGTATTGGCGTAAGTGGGGTCAGAAGGGAAGAGTGTGTTCGCCGCATTGACGATCGCGCTCGCCATCGCTGGCATTTTCACATTTGCACCCAAGCCGAAATGCGCTTCGAGAATAATCTTGTCGACATTCTCACGTGGTTTGCCAGCTGCAACGAGTGATACCAATGTTTGGAACAAAGGCGCAGACCATAATTCATCAGATTGGAAAGTGACGCCACCTTCAGTCACTGATGTATGTGCGCCGTAAGATTTTGCACTGTTGTACTTCGCATCAGTGCGATTGAGCATGCGACCTGCCCAACAAGCACCATGACCATCCCAGCTAAACGCCCATTCTGGATGGTAGGTTTTGCCGTTTGGTGTGCTGTATGAATAGGAAGCCGCCCAGTAGTCGCCAAAGCCTTCGCCCATCGCGCCAGTGTCGCCACCGCTCCAGCTGGAGTTGATATTGGCTTGAATGCCATGGCCATATTCATGCAAGATCACGTCAGCATCTTCGGAGTCATTGACGCATCCATGGCCGAAAGCGAGATAGTCGTTAGTGCCACCGCTATAGTGTGAGTTGTCGTCGCCATTGACGCCGTCAGTGTCGACGTTGAATGGGCGATTTATGATGGATTTGGTTCCAGTAAAGCCCAATGATTGAATATAGCGTTGGTTCTGATCCAAGTGAAAATAGACATTGGTGTCATCAAATGCATTATTTCCACGTTTCGCTGTCCACACACCATTGGTCGTTGTACTTGGTGCTGTGTTCGGTGCTTCGATATTGGTGATGTTGACGTATGGTCCGCTGAGTTTGTACACGCCAGAGGTAACCGTTAAGTCTTTCAGTGTCTTGGTGGAGTACGCTGCATCAAAGGCGGTGGCTGCAGAGGTGTCTGTCAAGGCATCACTATTCAATGCCGTTCTTGGATCCGGATCGAATACTAATCCTGAACCGTTAATGCCCGAAGCTACGGTAGCGAGTGTTGTCAAAGAATTTGTCGAATTCACTTGAGTCGCCAAACCCTTTGCTGTCAGATCTCTCATCGCTTGTTGGCGATCCAATGTCGGAGCGAATGAATTGGCGCGAGCTTCCAAACTACGATCTGTATTCTTACCAACACGTGGTAGTGAAGTTGAATAGTAGTTCAATAAATCACCGGTGTGTGCATTTAAGTATTGAACGAAACCCCCTGTTGGCATCTGTGCTGCGATGCTTACTTTGTGTGCGAGTTGAACGCCATCTTTACTTGGTACCCACACCAAATCGTTTTTCGGCATACTCACGAGCGCATGTTGTACCTTCATATTGCTCCAAGCCTGATCTAAAGCTTTCTCGGTATCTTGGCGTTTTTGAACATAGAGCTGATTTACAGCATTGGCGTCCATTGCTGCAGATATGTGTTTCGTTTCATTGTAGATTTTTTGAACTTCCCCAGTTTTGCTGATGGAAACAATGATCTCGGCGCGATCAACAGGGTAGCCGCGCAGCATTTGTTGGTAGTAATAGTGCTTACCAGTTAATGAGTCTTGAACCCGTGTAAGTACGAGATTACTCAAGTCGCTCGGTAGGCCGAAGCGCGAGGCGTGTTGGCGCAGCACATCTTGTGGATTGCTTGCTTTATAGCCGCTGAAAAACGTGATGTTGTCCGCATCTTTGCTATTTGCCGCTTGTACATTGCCAACAAAAGCGATTGCGAGCATTGAAGCGAGTACAGTTTTTACTGGATACTTCATTATTTCTCTCCCTAGTTTAAGTGTGATTGACGCTAGTGCAGGCTCTTATTGGCCTTGTATTTTGACTAACGCGAAAACTAGTATAGGAGTTAATTTTGTCGGAAAATAGTCGTCATTATTCGCCGAAAACAACAGGTTGCGATACATAGTGTCAATATGAAAGTACACATTGTATGGCGGCATTTCTTGTTGGAAATGAATGAAAGTTTATTGTTTTGGGAGGTACGCTGCTTGAAAATTAAGCATCACATTTGGGGTGATTTAAATCTGTTTCCTTTTTTTGAGGGACTGGATCGGACCTAAATTTCTGTCTTCACTGCCCGAAATTTTTTCATGCCCTACAGTCGGTGTTCCGTCTCCAATTTTCGATGATTCGTCACATGAAAGCTGGTGATTTGGTAGTGGCGATACATTATCGATAGTGTCAACTCGAACTGAGGTTGAAATGAGTTCAAATGTGATCGAAATGCGAGAGGTCGATAAAAGCTTTGGAAAGCATCAGGTCCTGTCCGGTCTGAATCTTATGGTGCCAGAAGCAAGTGTTTTTGCATTTTTAGGTAATAACGGTGAGGGCAAATCGACCGCGATTCGAATGATGCTGGGTCTATTGGAATTCGATCGTGGCACGGTCGATATCTTTGGACTTAGCATTAAGCACAAGCGTCTGCAGATCCTGCAGAACATTGGTTGTCTTGTAGATTCACCGAGCGCCTACCCTAACTTACGAGCCCATGAATTTCTTGAAATTAGTTGCTTACTGAAAGATTTACCTAAAAAGGAGATTGAGCGATGCCTTGGTCTTGTTGGTTTAAGTGATGTAAAGCGTACTTTGATTGCGCAGTATTCCTTGGGCATGAAACAGAGATTAGCCCTGGCTCATGCTCTCATGGGCAATCCTAAATTACTTATTCTTGATGAGCCTACGAATGGACTTGATCCGTCTGGCATACAGGAAATTCGAAGCCTAATCGCCTCTTTGCCGCGCGAGACTGGCGCGACGGTTTTTATCTCTAGCCACCAACTTGATGAGGTCGAGAAGATCGCGTCCCACATTGCACTTCTTCGCGGAGGCAAAGTGCATTTCGAAGCAAAGTTGGACGAGTTTAGAAATCTTCAAAAAAATGAGCTCATGGTTGAAGTTGATGATATTGGCCTTGCAAATCAGGTATTGCGAGGACATGGTTTCGAAACGCAAATTGCGAGCAAAGAGCAACTCTTTGTGTCTGGAGTGCTCGCTGGAGAAAGTTGGCGTATCAATCAACTCTTAATTGAAACGGGTGTTCGACTATTCGCGTCTAGCTTTACACGCATCTCCTTGGAGCAATGGTTTGCCCGCGAAATATCGGTGATGGAGGGGAAATAAAAATGTTAATTCGCCTGTTGAGGATAGAGCTCGCAAAAACTCGACGTTCGCTTGCATTATTGATGGCGCTCGCATGCCCGTTTGTCGTTGTGTTGCTTAATTTTATGATTCAGATCAAGAGCAAACGCGCAGTCAATTGGGAAATGTATTGGATGGGGCAAACCGCGGTGTGGAGTTACTTTATGTATCCACTGTATATCGCACTTGTGACGGCTTTGCTAAATGGAAATGAACATCGGAATGGCACCTGGCGTGTGATGTTGACCATGCCGATTTCTCGAACCCAGCTTTACCTCGCTAAACTCATACTCGCCTTTATTTTCTTGCTCGCTTCCAATCTCGCACTTTTCGTATTTGCTGCCGGAAGTATCTATATTCTTGGCTTGCTTGGATTGAGTGTTGCTGGTGCTTTTGAATTTGATTTCGGTCACGCAATTATGGTTTTGATGTTGGCGTCGTTGCCTATCCTTGCGATTCAACATTGGATTAGCTGGCGTGTTCCCAATATCGTTGCGCCTTTGACCTTGAGTGTGGCGGCGACGATGGCCATCCTTCAGGTTGGGCAATCCAAGGACTGGGTTTATCATCCTTGGACTTATGTGATGGCTGCACTCAATGCGAGTGAATTAAGTACGCGTCAGAATGCTTTATATCTCGGACTAGGCACTGGTTTGAGCTTGATTATGCTTTCACTTTTGTGGGTAAAGTATCGCAGTCAGGAATTTCGTTGAACAGTATCTTCTGCTTATTCATCTCAGAAGCATGAAATTCATGTTTCCGAGATGGATTGGCGATAACATCGAACTGAGTTCTGAATACTAGGCGAGAAATAAAAAGACGGTTGGCTTTTTGTGGAAATCAGGTGCCTTATTCTGTTGTAGGCGTTTTTTCCAGTCAGCTGCATTGGTAGTAGTGATTGATTCGCTCGCCAAGCTCAAATCGGTCGCAACGCTAATACTGGTTTGAGCCTGAAGCGTATTCGCAAGCGCTTCGAGCATGCCAATATTTCGATACGGTGTTTCAATAAACAATTGAGTTTGTTTATCTTTGCGTGAACGATCCTCTAATTCTTTAATGCGTTTCGCTCGCGCCACAGCATCCGTCGGTAAGTATCCGTTAAAGGCGAAGCTCTGACCATTTAGTCCACTTCCCATGAGCCCTAGCAAAAGCGACGAAGGACCAACGAGTGGCCTGACTTTGATATTTTTCTGATGCGCAAGTCGAACGAGATTTGCGCCTGGATCGGCGACGGCAGGGACGCCAGCTTCAGAGATTAAGCCAACATCATGTCCCGCTAATAAGGGTTCGATTAAGCTATGTAAGGCCTCTGCCGGTGTATTGATATTGAGTTCGGAAATTTTGAGCTCTTGCAGTGTCTTGCACAATGGGTGGAATTGATTGAGTGTCTTCAGATATGCGCGAGTCGTCTTGGCGTTTTCCGCGACAAAGTATTCCAACTGTGCGCTCATTTTCTGCACAGTTTCAGGGATGATGTGCGCCAAAGGATTGCTGGAGTCAGCATCTTGACCAAGTGTGTTTGGTATGAGGTAGAGCGTGCCTGTCATTCGATTAGTTCTCTGATAGTTTGTTGGTGTAGAAACGCACGCCGAGCTTGCGTAGCATGGTGGTCAAGGTGATGAGCGGTAATCCAGTCAGAGAGCTTGGATCTTTGCTGATGATCGACTCGATAATTGTAATGCCTAGACCTTCATTTTTCGCTGATCCTGCACAATCGTAGGGTTGTTCGATTTGTAAATAGGTGTCGAGCTCGTGATCGGGTAGGTCACGAAATGTCACTTCAGTTTGACAATCGTAGGTTTGACATTGCCATTCTTTTCCGATTGATTCCGTGCGGCCATCAAAGACGCAGATGGCGGTGTGAAAGATGACTGTCCTGCCACGCATAAATTGCAACTGTCTTAATGCGTTCGCGTGATTACCTGGTTTTCCGATTTGTTCACCATCTAAGGTGGCGACCTGATCTGAGCCAATAACAATACTTTCTGGATGGGACCGTGCGATGCACATGGCCTTTTCTTGCGCTAAGCGAAGTGCCGTTTGTTCCGGAAGTTCACCGACTTTCGGTGTCTCATCAAGGTTGGGAGCGAGCGCCTCAAATGGCAACTGCAGCCGCGCCAGTAATTCTTGGCGGTAGCGAGAGCTGGAGGCAAGTATCAAACGAACGGGAGTTTCCATGGCATCGAGATTCACTTGCGAAATTGATATTTTGTTCATGAAATGTTAAAATTGCGCAAGATTTCTTTGGAAAAATCACTTTTCTTCCGCCAAAACAGCGCTAAGGCTTTGACTAGTAAGGTGTAATCCTGTTATTATCGCAGGTTTTCTGGGTCTAGAAATCCTATGCAAGCATTTGTTATTGACGCTTTTGCGTTTTGCCAAAATCATGAGCAACGTGAAGGTAGTGCAAAAATTGCAGAATTTCCGCGTTTGCAAGCGGAATGTGCTAATGCTGATGCCGTAGTGAATTGGTCTTTGTCCGGTGGTTTTGACCAGTTAGGACACCCACGCTTAAGTTTAAGCGTTGAAACTCAGGTTGAATTGATGTGTCAGCGGTGTTTGAGCCCGTTTTCATTTGATATCGATTCACGTTCAGAATTAATTCTCGCCAAAAACGAAGAGCATGCAGATGAAATTGAAGACATGCTTGAGGATGACGAGGTTGATGTAGTAGTAGGCAGCAAGACATTCAATGTCATCGATTTGATAGAGGATGAGGCGTTGCTGGCAATACCCCAATCGCCCAAACATGCAGTATGCCCTGATGTAGTATTAGTTTCATCGAACCAATCAGAGGCAGCGAACAATGTAGATGCGGTAGATGCAGCGAGCACAGGTGGTAAAGTGTCTCCATTCGCTGTACTGAAGAAGTTGCAATGAGAAGTAAATGGGCGTACCTAGTGGCATTATTCTGAAAAAACACTCAGGTCGAAGTATTGTTAGGGATTCTTGAAAGGCAAACGAGGTTTGCTTGTCGATTCAAGTGTGTTAAATTTTAGAAACATTTTTTGAAGTATTAGGAGTTATCATGGCCGTTCAGCAAAATAAAAAATCACCATCCAAGCGTGGTATGCACCGTTCACACGATTTTCTGACTGCACCACAGTTGGGTATCGAGCCAACGACAGGTGAAACGCACTTGCGTCACCACATCAGCCCAAACGGTTTCTACCGTGGTCGTAAAGTTTTGAAAACTAAGAACGACGAGTAATACGTTCTTAGCAATAAAGCGGCGTTCTGAGTCTTGTACTTAACGCCGCTTTTTTTTATGCTCAAAAAAGATTGGCATCATTGCTAATCTATTCTCAAATTCCTATCATTTTTCTTTTCCATTGGCGCATAAATCAAAAAATTGGCGTGATTGTTTGCCTCATTCTTGATAAGATTAGCCCCCTTGGAGTGGGAAAATTAGTAACATTACATGACAATAAAAATTTCAATTGACTGCATGGGTGGAGATTTTGGGCCATCAGTCACAGTCGCAGCTGCCGTTTCTTTTGCATCTCGCGAGCCAGATGTCGCGTTCTTGTTGGTCGGAAATGAGGAAATTCTTAACGCAGAACTGAAGAAGTATTCTTATTTAAATCATCCGCGAATTACAGTGGTGCATGCCAGCGAAACTGTGGAAATGGATGATCCGATTGAGATTGCTTTGCGACGCAAAAAAGATTCTTCCATGCGCGTTGCCTTAACTAAGGTTAAGGAGGGTGAGGCTCAAGCGTGTGTCTCCGCTGGCAATACAGGTGCCTTGATGGCGGTCTCTCGCTACGTCCTGAAAACGATGAATGGCGTTGATCGTCCCGCCATTTGCAGTATCTTGCCGAATCAAAAAAAGTTGCCGACCTATATGTTGGATTTAGGGGCGAACGTTGATTGTGAGCCTGTCCATTTGCACCAGTTTGCAATTATGGGTTCCGCGCTCGTTTCTGCTTTAGAAGGAAAGCCTCGCCCAACAATCGGCTTGTTAAATGTCGGTGAAGAAGATATTAAAGGCAATGACGTGGTCAAGAAAACGGCGCAGCTTCTGCGTGCCGATCATGAGCGCGGACTCTTAAATTTCTATGGCAATGTTGAAGGTAATGATATTTTCAAAGGCACTACCGATATCGTTGTCTGCGATGGTTTTGTTGGCAATGTCACGCTCAAGGCTGTTGAAGGATTAGGGCGTTTCGTGAAGACGACGATGACTGAAGCTTTCAAGAGTAACCCAATAAATATGCTGGGCGCCATGATAGCTGGTGGTGCTTTGAAAGCCATCTCAAAGACCATGAATCCTTCAAATTACAATGGTGGTAGCTTGTTGGGCTTGCGTGGCGTGGTCATCAAGAGCCACGGTAGTGCAGATAAATATAGTTATGAATGGGCCATCCAGCGGGCCTTTGATGCGGTAAAGAATGATGTGTTATCGCGCATTGCCACTTCACTTGCGGAATTAATGCCAGCGTCCGAAGAGACGAGTAATTCCGATTCGAATCAAAATACTCCACAAGAAAACGCATGACATTTTTCAGTAAAATTATTGGCACAGGTAGCTATCTGCCGCCAAAGCGCGTCACTAATCAAGAATTAGCTGATCAGCTCGCTACTCGCGGAATTGAGACGTCCGACGAGTGGATCGTCTCCCGTAGTGGGATCTCAGCGCGTCATTATGCCGAGGCCAATGTCAACTCTAGTGATCTAGGTGTCGAAGCAGCCAAACGTGCGCTTGAGTCTGCTCGATTGCAGGCTAACGATATCGACTTAATTATTCTCGCGACTTCCACACCCGACTTTTTGGGTGGTTTCCCGAGTACTGCCTGTATCGTACAAAATAAACTGGGCATCACGAATGGTGCGGCGGCAGTCGATGTGCAGGCAGTTTGCAGTGGATTTATTTATGCGATGGCGATGGCCGATAGCATGATTAAGTCTGGTACCCATCAAAAGGTCTTGATCATCGGTGCCGAAGTCTTCTCAAGGATTCTTAATTTTGAAGACCGTACAACTTGTGTTCTGTTCGGGGATGGCGCTGGTGCGATCATCATGGCGCGTTCAGAAGAGCCTGGTGTGTTGGCGACGAAGTTGCATGCGGACGGCAGTCAATCTCACGTACTGTGTGTGCCAGGGCATGTGAATGGTGGTGTGGTCGCAGGCAGTGCCTTTTTGTATATGGATGGGCAAGCAGTATTTAAATTGGCAGTCACTGTTTTAGAGAAAGTCGCCAACGAGGCTTTGGAAATCGCGGGTTTAAGCGCGGACCAAGTCGATTGGTTGATTCCGCATCAAGCAAACATTCGTATCATGCAAAGCACAGCCAAGAAATTGCAATTGCCGATGGATAAGGTTGTTGTGACTGTTGATCAGCATGGTAATACGTCGGCAGCATCGATTCCATTGGCGCTCGATGCTGCAGTTCGTGATGGTCGCGTGAAGGAAGGGCAAATCGTCATGCTCGAAGGTGTAGGCGGCGGCTTTACCTGGGGTGCCGCGCTGGTTAAGATGTAGTTTTTGCGTGCTGTTTTGTTCAACTAATTATTAAATTAAACGAAGAATATGACTCAATTTGCATTCGTATTTCCAGGCCAGGGCTCACAAGCGATTGGCATGCTCAATGGTTTTGCAGGCAATGCTGTGGTTCAACAAACCGTGCAAGAAGCCTCTGATGCTTTGCAGATGGATTTGGCAAAATTGATTGCCGAAGGCCCAAAAGAGGATTTGGATTTGACGACTAATACGCAGCCTGTGATGTTGACTGCGGCGGTTGCCTGCTATCGCGCCTGGATTGCGGCTGGCGGTAAGGCGCCGCGTATCGTGGCAGGTCATAGCCTTGGTGAGTATTCTGCTTTGGTCGCTGCGGGCGTGATCGCGTTTAAAGATGCAGTTCCTCTGGTGCGTTTCCGTGCGCAGGCGATGCAAAGTGCGGTACCTGTTGGTCAGGGCGGTATGGCTGCCATTTTGGGTTTGTCGGATGCCGATGTTATAGCAGCATGTGCTGAAGCTGCGGCGGCAACATCGTCCGTGGTCGAGGCAGTGAACTTTAATGCGCCAGCGCAGGTGGTGATTGCCGGTGCGAAAGCTGCTGTAGAGCGTGCTTGCGAGTTAGCAAAAGAGAAGGGCGCTAAACGCGCCTTGCCATTGCCTGTGTCTGCGCCGTTCCATTCTTCATTGTTGAAGCCTGCTTCAGATCAATTGCGTGAGTATTTGGCAAATGTGCCCTTTGCAGCGCCAGCGATTCCATTAATTAATAATGTGGATGTGGCGATTGTGACTGATCCTGCATTAATTAAAGACGCCTTAGTTCGTCAAGCGGCAAGCCCAGTACGTTGGGTGGAATCAGTTAACGCGATCGCTGCTTCTGGCGTGACGCATCTGATCGAATGCGGACCTGGCAAGGTGTTGGCAGGTTTAACAAAGCGTATTAATGGCGATCTGGTCGGTGAAGCTTTTTATGATCAGGAAACGCTCGATAAAGTCTTGGCTGCGGTAAGTGCAGGGTAAATAGACGTAGAAGAGCGCAAAAAAAGATTAAATCAATTTTGGATGGGCAAAAAATGACGCAACAATTGGTAAATCAAGTCGCCTTAGTGACCGGCGCATCGCGTGGTATTGGTAAGGCAATCGCAGTCGCTTTGGCGCAAGCAGGTGCTAAAGTCATCGGCACTGCAACTTCCGAGGCGGGAGCTCAAGCTATCTCCGCCTATTTGCAAGAGGTCGGCGCTGAAGCGGGTAAGGGGGTCGTATTTAATGTCAATGACGTAGAGCGTAGCGCGACTTTGGTAGACGAAATTCAGAAAGAATTTGGCGGCCTTTCAATCTTGGTTAACAACGCTGGAATTACCCAAGATCAGTTAGCAATCCGTATGAAGGAAGATGATTGGGATAATGTCATTTCAACGAATTTGAATTCAGTGGCGCGTTTATCTCGCGCAGTATTGCGCGGCATGATGAAGGCAAAACATGGACGCATCATTAATATCACTTCAGTGGTCGGCTCTTCTGGCAACCCTGGTCAAATGAATTATGCAGCGGCAAAAGCAGGTGTAGCGGGGATGAGTCGTGCCTTGGCTTTGGAAATTGGTAGTCGTAACATTACCGTTAACTGTATCGCGCCAGGCTTCATCGATACCGATATGACGAAGGCGCTGACAGAGGACCAAAAGGCGGCTATTTTGAGTCAAATCCCTATGGGTAAATTGGGTCAGCCAGAAGATATTGGCGCGGCCACCGTATTTTTAGCATCTCCAAGCGCAGGTTACATCACCGGTACGACATTGCACGTCAACGGTGGAATGTATTTGTGTTAATGGATTTGATGTATAATAAATGTTTTTCGCTGAAGTTGGGCGGAGATAAAGCTTAAGCACCTAAAAATGCTTTTTTTGCGCGCAAACCTGATAAAATGCGCGCACTTTCTGTAACCACTAATGGAGACATACATGTCCGATATCGAACAACGCGTTAAGAAAATCGTCGCTGAGCAACTTGGTGTGCCAGAAGCCGACATCAAAATCGAATCTTCCTTCGTGGACGATTTGGGCGCTGACTCTCTCGACACAGTTGAGCTGGTAATGGCGCTCGAAGATGAATTCGAAATGGAAATCCCTGACGAACAAGCAGAAAAAATCACGACAGTGAAACAAGCTATCGACTACGCAACTGCGCACGTCAAAGCTTAATTCCGTCGGATAGCTTTTTAAATTCCAGGAGAGACGCTTGAGCCTCACGAGTAAACGTCGAGTTGTAATTACTGGCCTTGGTTGTGTGTCTCCTGTCGGCAATAATATTGCCGACACATGGGCTGCCATCCTCGCCGGCAAATCTGGTATCGCTACGATCACCAAATTTGATGCAACACCTTTCTCTACTCACTTTGCGGGTGAGGTGAAAGGCTTCAATATCGAAGACTACATTCCAGCAAAAGAAGCGCGCAACATGGATACGTTTATCCATTATGGCATCGCTGCTGGAGTGCAGGCATTTCAGGATTCTGGTATCACGGTCACCGAAGAAAATGCGGATCGCATTGGTGTGATCGTGGGCTCTGGTATTGGTGGCTTGCCACTGATCGAAGAAACTAAAGAAGTGCTAATGGCACGTGGTCCACGTCGCATTACGCCATTCTTTGTACCTGCTTCTATCATCAACATGATTTCCGGTAACTTGTCGATTAAGTATGGATTGAAAGGTCCTAACTTGGCGATCGTCACCGCATGTACGACTGGTTTGCACTGTATTGGTAACGCTGCTCGCATGATCGAGTACGGCGATGCTGATGTCATGATTGCTGGTGGTGCAGAGTCAACTATCTCGCCGCTGGGCTTGGGCGGTTTTGCCTCGGCGCGTGCATTGTCTTCTCGTAACGATGATCCATCCACAGCATCTCGTCCATGGGATAAAGATCGCGATGGTTTCGTGTTGGGTGAAGGCGCTGGCGTCATGGTGCTGGAAGAATATGAACATGCCAAGGCACGTGGTGCGAAGATCTATGCGGAAGTCATGGGTTTTGGTATGAGCGGCGACGCTTACCACATCACTACGCCAACCGTAGATGGCCCGCGTCGTAGTATGTTGGGTGCATTGAAGAATGCAGGTTTAAACACCGATCAAATCAGCTACTTGAATGCACATGGTACTTCTACACCTTTGGGTGATAAGAACGAAACTGATGCGATCAAGGCCGCTTTTGGAGATCATGCGTACAAGATGACGATCAATTCGACTAAGTCGATGACGGGTCACTTGTTGGGTGGTGCTGGTGGCTTGGAGTCTGTCTTGTCAGTGCTCGCCGTACATCATCAGGTTTCTCCTCCAACGATCAATATCATTAATCAAGATCCAGAGTGTGATCTCGACTACTGTGCGAACCTGGCGCGTGAAATGCCAATTCAATATGCAATGAAAAACTCATTTGGTTTTGGTGGTACGAACGGTACCCTGATCTTCGGAAAAGTTTAAGACCAAAAGCTTAGTCCTTGCAATTTTTGAATTAAAATAAACACCACATTCGACATGTGGTGTTTTTTTTTGTTAATCTAAAATGCGCACTGATTTAAAAATTGTCATTAGACCATCAAGGCAGTTGCGATTTGCGGTCGCGTCCATGCTATTTTTGTGTCTGTGGACGCTGGTGTATCTGGTCATCACTTGGGGTATTTATAGCGCCGTTGCTGTGTTCGCACTCTTGGTCGTTGTTGTTTGGAGTTGGCGAGATCTACAACAGGTGTTTGCTAGTGATCTGTATCTGGAATTATTGATTCGTCGAGATTTTTCTCTGCAGATCACTGAATTCCTCGCAGACGGCAAATTAATCTCAACCCAAGAAGTCAGTCTTCAACCGAATAGTCGAGCGTGGTCCCATTTTGTTTCTTTGCATTTGCGCGGCTCCTCGGGTCGTGTTTTGAATTTGAGTGTGCTGCCAGACAGTATGCAGCCTCAGGATTTTCGACGAATGAAGGTGCTGGTTCGTTTTGCACGTCAGAGGCCAAGCTCTAATATACTTGCGGTAAATCAACTGTAAAAAATGAACTTTCAAATGAAGGCTTGGTCATAACTCATGTAAAAGCAAGAGAACAGCATAGGCCATAACAATAAATGCAAAAATGGGAATGAAGGCGTGACGACAGAGCGCGAGATTGATCAATTACTGGTTGAGCGCGTTCAACAGGGTGATAAAAGGGCATTTGAGCTGCTTGTTTCCAAATATCAAAGGAAACTTTTTCGGCTCGTGTCCCGTCTCGTCCATGATCATGCGGAGGCCGAAGATGTGGTGCAAGAGGCATTTATTAAGGCGTATCGTGCTTTAGCAAATTTTAGAGGTGATTCTGCGTTTTACACTTGGCTTTATCGAATTGGTATCAACACCGCAAAGAATTATTTGGTGACACAAGGGCGACGAGCGCCAACCTCAACCGATTCTGATGTCGATGAAGCTGAAAGTTTTAATGATGCCGATGGCTTGAGGGACATTAATACACCCGAATCCTTATTGGCGAGTAAGCAAATTGCGAATACGGTCAACGCCGTTATGCAGTCATTGCCAGAGGAGTTGCGTAATGCAATCACCTTGAGAGAAATTGAAGGGCTCAGTTATGACGAAATTGCAGAAGTGATGCTTTGTCCGATTGGTACGGTACGCAGTCGAATCTTTCGAGCACGTGAAGCCATAGCAGAAAAATTAAGGCCCTTGATCGGGACAGCAATCGATCAGCGCTGGTAGTGAAGTAGATAAAAAATAGAAACAAGTCAAATTTTGCCGGGGAATTAAGATGGAAACCAAGATCAACACGAAAGCTAGCATTTCAGAGGCCCTCGATGGTGAGCTGACGGATGCTCAGTTGGATGCTTTGCTGATGCAGATGCGTCAAGATCACGACCATCAAATGATGCAGACGTGGAGCGAGTACCATCGCATTGGCGACGTCTTGCGCTCCGAAGATTTAGATGTTCCGATGAGTAGTAATTTCACTCAAAAGCTAATGGCTCGCCTCGAGCAAGAGCCGGTCGTTTTGGCGCCTCGCGCGACGAAGAGTGGTGCTGAGCATCAGGATGTTCGAATTAATAGCAATTCCCGTTATATGGCGATGACGAGTATCGCTGCAGCGCTAATGGTTGCCTTTGTGATGGCACCGCAAATTATTTCTAGCATCAACCCGCAAGGACAGGGCACGGGTATTCTTGCAAAGTCTGAGGTTAATGAAAGCTTTGGGTCTAACATCAAGCTAGCCTCAAATAGCAGTGCCCCAAATTCTGGCTTGACTACAAACCCACAGAGCACGGGAAACGGCACGCCGAAGGACATCGAGTTTGCCCCAAAACTTGAGGATCAAGTTGAAATGTTGCGAGACCCACGTCTCGATAGCTATTTGCAAGCGCATCAAAAAGTCTCGCCAACCTTGGAGAGTGGTGCACGTCATATCCAAAAGGCGAACGTTGTTCCAACTCCCACTGAGAAATAAACTATGTTCCGAAGCATGGTGAATCAATTAGCGGTTTTTCTTTTTGGCGTCTTTTTGTCGCCAGTCGTTTTTGCGCAGACCGCACAAGATGATGCTGAGATAGGCAAACTGCTACAGTCGATTCAAGCTGCAGCAAAGAAATTGAGTTATTCCGGTACATTTGTTTATCAGCAAGGGAATCAAATTCGTACTTCAAGGATTACACACGCTTATGATGGCGATGTCGAAGTCGAAAAGTTGGAGATTTTGGACGGAAAGCCGCGTGAATATGTGCGCCGCAATGGCGAGGTGAATTGCTATTTGCCCGAGAGTAAAACGATACAAGTCGAAAAGAACCTGACGCAGGAAGAATTTCCGGCATTGCTCAGTGAGAATGCGAGTCTCTTGCCGCAGTCGTACGTGATCCGTAAAGCGCAGATGAGCCGGGTCGCGGGTGCCGAATGTCAGGTGTTGAACTTCCAACCCAAAGACACATCACGTTATGGTTTTAAACTATGTGTTGAAAAAAATTCGAATCTGCTGCTAGGCATTCAGACATTAAACCCCCGTCAAGAGGTAATAGAGCAAATTGCTTTCACGCAAATTAGTATTGGTGAGGTTGATAAGGCGCGCTTGAAACCCAGCTATACAGGTACAGCAAGTTGGAAAACGGAATATTTGACGGTGAAAGCCAACGTCAATTCAGGTTGGTCTGTAAAATCTTTACCCTCCGGTTACAAAAAGACTCTTGAAACTAGAAGATTAATACCTATGTCAGCAGCTGCGGGGGGTAGCGAAGCCAATAGCGCTAAATCGCATGAAGTAGTTCAAATGATGTTTTCGGATGGTTTGTCGACATTCTCGGTTTTTATCGAACCGAATTTCGGCAATCGGACGGAAGGGAGTTTGCAGCAAGGCGCAATGACAATTACGTCTAAACGTCTTGGTGAGCATTGGCTGACGGTGGTAGGGGAAGTGCCAGCAACCGCAATAAAACAAGTGGTGAGTTCCATTCAATTCAAAAAATAGGGTTAATGTATAACGGTGACAATATGAAAAATGTTCGATCTTTTCCTGTTGAAAAACACATCTCCATCTTAATTTCCTCTCTATTAATCAGTGCTTCGGTGTTTGCAGGGATTAGTTATTTCAGCTCGAGCAATGACGCCATTGCGCAAGTTCCTACAGCTGCACCGCAAAATCCAGCGCCGGTGTTAGTCACAGGATTACCTGACTTCACGCAATTGGTCGAAAGAACCAGTCCAGCTGTTGTTAATATTCGCACCACGCAAAAAGTATCTCAGGTTCAAAATGATCCATTCGCGGACGATGATCAGGCGCAAGAAATGTTGCGTCGTTTCTTCGGAATTCCCGCACCTGCGCAACCCAATCCTCGCAATCGCCGACAAGCACCTAAGCAACTAGAACAAGAGATTCCCCGTGGTGTCGGCTCGGGTTTTATCGTCTCGCAAGACGGTTATGTTTTGACGAACACGCATGTGGTTGATGGCGCTTCTGAAGTGTATGTGAAGCTCAATGACAAACGCGAATTTAAAGCCAAAGTGATTGGAAGCGATCGTCGCACTGACGTTGCGGTTCTAAAGATAGATGGTAGCAAGCTACCGAAAATGGCGATTGGTGACTCCGATAAAATTCGTGCTGGCGAGTGGGTGATTGCAATCGGTTCACCGTTTGACTTGGATAATACGGTAACCGCCGGCATCATCTCATCGAAAGCGCGTGATACCGGCGATTTCCTACCATTGATTCAAACTGATGTCGCAGTTAATCCGGGTAACTCTGGTGGCCCATTGATCAATATGCGCGGCGAAGTCATTGGTATCAATTCGCAAATTTATAGTCGCTCAGGTGGTTACATGGGGATTTCTTTTGCCATCCCAATTGATGAGGCTATGCGTGTGGTCGAACAATTGAAATCGACCGGTTCTGTATCGCGTGGCCGGTTAGGCGTGGAAATTGCGGATCTGAGTAAAGAAGTGGCTGAGTCCCTTGGCTTGAGTAAGCAACAAGGTGCCTTGATCGCGCGCGTTGAAGCAGGCGGTCCTGCCGACAAAGCAGGCTTGCAGGATGGCGATGTGGTCCTGAAGTTTAATGGAGTTGCAATTGAGAAGCGTACAGATTTGCCACGCGTGGTTGGTGGAACAAAGCCTGGGACAAAAGCGAGCATGACGATTTGGCGAAAAGGTGCCCAGAAAGAGATCACTGCAATCGTCGGCGAGGCAGAGCCAGATAAAGCGGTAGGTAAACCCGAGAAAAAGTCGAAAAAGGATAGTGCTGAAAATATTCTAGGTGTGACGGTTTCAGATCTCACCGAAGCACAAAAACGCGCTGTCCCCAATGCATCTGGTGTGGTTATCGATAGCGTTGAAGGGGCGGGTGCGTTGAGCGGTTTGCGTCCAGGTGATGTAATCTTGATGATGAATAATGTTGACGTTAAGGATGCGAAACAATTCGAGGCAATGGCATCGAAGTTGGATCCGAAAAAGCCAGTGGTGCTATTGGTACGTTCTGGTCAGTCATCACAATTTGTCGTAATTCGCCCTGTTCAGTAATTTATTCGTTACACTTTCACGACCAAACCGTGGTTCCTTTTTGGGGCCACGGTTTTTTTCTGCCTTTTGGATAGGATTGGGCGTTTAGTGCTGTCGGGCTTATAATCATGCCTTGTCCCGATCAGAGATTTACTCTCCACTTGCATGCATGATTCACTTTACTCTTTACTCCCGTAGTTATTGCCATCTTTGCCAAGACATGTTTGAGCAATTGCAAGCGGCTTTGGGTGACATTGTTCATACCATCGAAGTGATCGATATTGACTTGGATGGCAATGAGGAACTATTGGCGCGATATGACGAATTGGTGCCCGTTTTGCTGGCAAGTCGCGATGGTAAGTCAAGCCAACAGTTATGCCATTACTTTTTCGACCTAGCTTCATTACACGCATTTTTAGAACAATCAAGGGACGCTTAATATGGTGGCATCTAACGAGACCATGTCCTTATTTGACTTTGATGAACAGGATGAAATCATCTGCGGAGTCGATGAGGCAGGACGCGGCCCTTTGGCAGGCCCAGTGACGGCGGCAGCGGTAATTCTTGATCCCCAACGCCCCATTGCTGGTTTGCGCGATTCAAAAAAGTTGAGCGAGGCGCAGCGCGATGCACTCGCCATCGAAATTAAAGAGAAAGTCTTAGCGTGGTCAATAGCCGAGTGCTCTGAGGAAGAAATTGATAGACTCAATATCCTACAAGCCACGATGTTGGCGATGCGCAGAGCGGTCGAAGGATTGAAGATTACGCCAAGCCTAGCACTGATTGATGGCAATCGATGCCCGGTCATGTCGGTGCGCTCGGAAGCGATTGTAAAGGGCGATGATAAAGTACCAGCGATTTCCGCAGCCTCGATTTTAGCGAAAACGGCGCGCGACCATCTTTTGGCCAAATTGCACGAGCAATATCCGCAGTATGCGCTCGATCAGCACAAAGGTTATCCGACGGCATTGCATCTGGCGCGTCTGAAAGAATTTGGTGTTTCACCTATCCATCGCAAATCCTATGGGCCAGTGAAAGCTCTTTTGAAAGAATCGCCATGAAACAAATCACCTCGCGTGATAATGCGCTTTACAAAGAAATTAAACATCTTGCCACTAATGCGAACGCACGCCGTAAAAGCGGGAAGACTTTGCTTGATGGTACACATTTATGCCAAGCTTTTCTGCAGCATCGTGGTAGTCCAGAGTTATGCGTGGTGTCGGAATCAAGTTTGCAAAAACAAGAAGTAGTCGATATCGTTAGTGCCTGTGAGGCGCGGGCGACCCAGGTTATTTGTCTGCCAGAAGCACTGTATCAAGCGATTAGCCAAGTTGAAAATGGTGTTGGTTTGGTGTTTGTGACGGTGATCCCAAATTCAGAAGTGCTTGGTGCCTTGTCGACAAACGCCGTGTTGCTTGACGGTTTGCAAGACCCCGGGAATTTGGGTTCAATTTTAAGAAGCGCAGCGGCCGCTGGTATCAAGCAAGTATATTGCAGTGAAGGCACCGCCTCTGCTTGGTCACCCAAAGTTTTGCGTGCAGGTATGGGAGCGCATTTCTTGCTTGAGATTTTCGAGTCGGTTGATTTGAAGCACCTTATTCAAGAAAGTCATGTACCTGTTTTTGCGACCAGTTCGCACACCCAAACGACCATCTATCAAGCCAATCTAAAACAGTCATTAGCCTGGTTATTTGGCCATGAAGGACAGGGCGTGTCGCCGCAATTGATGGCGCTTGCCAACGAGACGGTGACAATCCCTCAACGGCCAGATATAGAATCACTCAACGTCGCCGCTAGCGCTGCCATTTGTTTTTTTGAACAGGTGCGGCAAGGATTGTCGTCAAATTGAGGATGACGATTGATGAGAGCGCCCTACCCAAAATAGGGCTTTGAAGTTGTCAAATTTTGTATCTCCGCCGAAATAATGGCAGAACGCTCAAATTCCGCTAGATTTCCCTTTGTATGTCAAAGCCGCGAATCTGGTTTAACTTCTTGCAAAATGGTCGTCGCGATTTCCTCGATCGACTTTGCGGTCGAAGATAACCAGCGTATGCCTTCGCGCTTCATCATCGCCTCGGCCTCATTCACCTCATAACGGCAGTTTTCTAATGAGGCATACTTGCTCCCCGGGCGTCGCTCGTTGCGAATTTCGGATAGACGTTCTGGAGCGATGCTGAGTCCGAAGATTTTCCCTTTAAATTGGGGTAAGGCAGATGGTAGCTTGCCGCGTTCGAAATCGTCAGGGATGAGTGGATAGTTGGCTGCCTTTATCCCATATTGCATCGCTAGGTACAAGGTTGTTGGTGTTTTGCCAGAACGCGAGACCCCAACCAAGATGACGTCGGCCATCTCCAGATTCTTGTTTGATTGTCCGTCGTCGTGCGCCAAAGAAAAGTTTATTGCTTCGATACGATTTTTATATTCTTCGGTATCGGCAATGTTATGGCTGCGACCGACCGTGTGTGTCGACTTGACGCCTAGTTCTTCTTCTAACGGTGCCACGAAGGTTTGGATTAAGTCCATATGCAAACCCTTAGAGCGGAATATCACGTGCGCTAACTCAGGTTTCACCAAGGTTGAGAAGACAATGGGGCGATTGCCGGTAAGATCAAAAGCTTCGTTGATACGTCGCACTGCTTCCTCTGCTTTATCTAGCGTGTCGATAAAAGGCAAGCGCACTTGTTTGAACTTCATGTCAAATTGGGTGATAACCGAGTGCCCAAAGGCTTCTGCGGTAATGCCAGTGCCGTCAGAGACAAAAAAAACGGTGCGGTTGGCGTTGGGGAGTGGTGGCAGGCTTTGATCTGGCATAAGAAGATGAAATAGTTGATTTGGTAATAAACTGAAGAATAGCACTAGAGCGCACGGCTTCGTAAAGATTCCCGTACATCGATGCTGACTTGGCAAAGACCAAGGCTAAAAATACGCGATTTTGTCTATGAAAGAAGACAGGCTGGACGAAAGACAAATCGGGTGCTGATATATTATTAAAAATAGTCACAAAATTTGTGTGCCTAATGTGTTTTTTGCAGCGCACAAGGTAAAATGCTCAACAAAGATTTTAATTGAATGCTGGCAACAGAATAACAAAAATAATGCAAGTCGCGTGAATTTGCCGCGAACACAGCAGGCAGTAAGCAGCGAGAAGTAAACGCAGTGCGACAGATTTCTTATCATCAAAAAAGAGGTTGTTATGTCTAACGCAGCAAATACCGAAGCAACTTACGTTGCCTCGTTTGAGCATTTACGGATGACAGATGTCGAATCCGTAGGTGGAAAAAATGCTTCACTCGGCGAAATGATTAGCCAGCTTGCTTCTGCTGGTGTTCGTGTGCCAGGCGGGTTCGCCACCACGGCGCAAGCTTTCCGCGATTTCTTATCACACAGTGTTGATGGTGGTTTGCCATTGGCGCAACGTATCGCAGATCGTTTGGAAAAACTCGATATTGAAGACGTCAAAGAGTTGGCAAAAGCTGGCGCTGAAATTCGTCAATGGATTATCGACACACCATTCCAACCGCGTTTGCAAAAAGAGATCGAAGAGTTCTACAACAAACTTGTCGCTGACTCTAGTGCTGAAATGTCGTTTGCCGTGCGTTCATCTGCAACAGCTGAAGATCTGCCAGATGCTTCGTTCGCAGGTCAACAAGAAACTTTCTTGAACGTGGTGGGTATCGACAACGTTCTCGAAGCTATGAAGCATGTATTCGCTTCTTTGTATAACGACCGCGCAATTTCTTACCGTGTACATAAAGGCTTTACGCATGCAGAAGTGGCTTTGTCTGCTGGTGTGCAACGTATGGTTCGCTCAGACGTTGGCGCTGCGGGTGTGATGTTCACGATTGATACTGAGTCTGGTTTCAAAGATGTGGTGTTTATTACCTCGAGCTATGGTCTCGGTGAAACGGTGGTGCAGGGCGCGGTGAATCCGGACGAATTTTATGTGCATAAACCGATGCTGGAACAAGGTAAGTTGCCAGTCATTCGTCGCAACATCGGTTCTAAACTAATCAAGATGGAGTTCACAGGCGAAGCGAAAGCAGGTCGTTCAGTGAAAACCGTCGATGTGCCTATCGAACTACGTAACCGCTATTCTTTGACAGATACAGAAGTCGTCGAGTTGGCGAAATATGCAGTGATCATCGAAAAACATTACGGTCGTCCAATGGACATCGAGTGGGGTAAAGATGGTCGTGACGGCAAGCTCTACATCTTGCAAGCACGTCCAGAAACAGTTAAATCGCAGCAGAAATCGACCGATGCTCAACAACGCTTCAAGCTCAAAGGCACGGGTACCGTGTTGGTGTCGGGTCGCGCCATCGGTCAAAAAATTGGCGCAGGTCGTGTACGTGTCATTCACGATCCTTCAGAAATGGAACGCGTGCAGCCAGGTGACGTGTTAGTCGCCGATATGACTGATCCTAACTGGGAACCAGTCATGAAGCGCGCTTCGGCGATTGTGACGAATCGTGGTGGTCGTACTTGCCACGCTGCGATTATCGCGCGTGAATTGGGTGTGCCAGCTGTGGTTGGATGTGGTGATGCAACTGATTTGCTCAAAGATGGCACCTTGGTGACTGTCTCGTGCGCAGAGGGTGATGAAGGCAAGATCTACGATGGTTTGTTAGAGACAGAAGTCACTGAAGAAATTCGTGGTGAATTGCCGAAGCTGCCACTGAAGATTATGCTGAATGTAGGTAATCCACAATTGGCATTTGACTTCCAATCGGTTCCGAATGAAGGCGTGGGCTTGGCACGTTTGGAGTTCATCATCAATAACAACATTGGTGTGCATCCAAAAGCGATTCTCGAATACCCAAACATCGATCCTGATTTGAAGAAGGCAGTGGAATCTGTCGCTCGTGGCCATGCTTCACCAAAAGCGTTCTATGTCGATAAATTGGCTGAAGGCGTGGCGACAATTGCAGCCGCGTTCTGGCCTAAGAAAGTGATTGTGCGGTTGTCCGATTTTAAATCGAATGAATACAAGAAACTGATTGGCGGCACTCGTTATGAACCTGATGAAGAAAATCCAATGTTGGGTTTCCGCGGTGCAGCTCGTTACTTAGCAAATGATTTTGCTGAGTCTTTCGAGATGGAATGCACGGC
>CANHZI010000021.1 GCA_947464955.1 Oxalobacteraceae bacterium | reverse complement strand
CGTTGGATAGAAGGGCAAGAGATCAAAGCTGCTTATCGCAAGTCGATTGATTATGTCAGCGATGAAGAACTGCATAAAATGTTGGGTGCGCAGTACGATAATTTGGCAGCAAAAATCCGTAAGCAATTGCACATCATGACTGCCTAAGTGCTGATCAAGTTACTCTCTGTCCATTACTAAGCTCGATTCGTAAGAATCGGGCTTGGATTTTTGATATTTGCCCCTACATAAGCTAAGTATGACTAGGTCCTGTCGCGATAGCAGGGGCTGGTGATATGATCCTGCACGTTCCAGCTGTTCAATCACTAAACTTTCCCCCCATGCGCTTTTTTAGACCACGTCCGACCTTTACTGAATTACCCGCGATTGGATTGCAAGCGCAAGATATTCAAATCTTACATTCTGCAAACGCGTATAAGCAGGTCTTACTCCAGCAAATCGCAGCGGCAAAACGCAGGATAGTGCTTTGTAGTTTGTATTTGCAGCACGACGAAGCCGGACAGGAAATTCTCAATGCGCTGTATGCAGCGAAGCAAAGGTCTCCACATCTTGAAATCTTGGTTTTCGTTGACTGGCATCGCGGTCAACGCGGTCTCATCGGCGAACAAAAAATTCCCGGCAAAATCGCGGGTAATGCAGCGTGGTATCAAGCGCAAAGTGCGCTGCATGGTGGAACCGTTCCTATTTATGGTGTGCCCGTACAAACACGCGAATTATTCGGTGTTCTACATCTAAAAGGCTATGTGATTGATGACACCGTGATTTATAGCGGGGCGAGTATCAATAATGTGTATCTGCAGCAGTTCGAAAAATATAGGCATGATCGATACTGGCTCATTAAGAACACGACGCTCGCCGACAGCATGGCTAGTTGGATGCGAGAACAGTTTTTAAATAGTTCCGCAGTTCATCGACTTGATCAAAACCAAGTACCTGCGACGCGCGCGATCCGCTCGGATATTCGTGCTTCTCGTGAAAAGATGAAGAAGGCCAGCTATCAATTGTCTAGTGCGCAGAGCTTGCCGATTCTGTCGCAGCAAAAGGCCTTGGCGGTGACCAATATCGTTGGTCTGGGCAATAATAATCGACTCAATCGTTACATTTGCCAGTTACTCGCTTCGGCGCAGAAGCAGTTGACGATATGCACACCTTATTTCAATTTTCCACTAGCGATTACGCGTGAAGTCAATCGCGCCATCAAGCGTGGAGTAAAAGTGCAGATCATCGTGGGCGATAAGCTTGCGAATGATTTCTTTATTCCACCGGATCAAGCGTTCAAAGCGATCAGCTGTTTGCCCTACCTTTACGAGATGAATTTGCGACGCTTCGCTAAGAAACATCAGCAAGATATCGCCAGTGGTGCGCTGAAGATCCAGTTGTGGCGAGATGGTGATAACACCTACCATCTGAAAGGAATTTGGGTTGACGAGCTATACACCTTGGTGACGGGGAATAATCTTAATCCACGCGCTTTTAGACTAGACCTCGAGAACGCCTTGTTATTCAGCGATCCACAAGGAGAATTGCTGGCGCAACGCGAAGTCGAATTGCAGCAAATTTTGCAGCACACGATGCTGGTCGAACACTATCAAGATTTGCAAAAACTGAATGATTATCCGCCGAAAGTTCGGCAGTTCTTGGCGAGATTAAGCCGCGTACGTTTGGATAGGCTGGCTTACCGAGTGCTGTAATTGCAATGGCTTAAACGCCTTCATGCATTTCTGATCTAAGCTTAATTCGAAAAATTCGTTCCCATTCACGCTAAATAACACCATGATGACACCCTTCATATTAGGAGTGTAAAACATGGGTTTGCATTTAACTTTGATACAAGAAATTTTGCAGCAACGCCGCGCACAGCGTCGTGCCGTCTTAGGGGCTTTCTTTGCTGTTAGCTTAAGCATGGGTTTCGCCAGCCAGAGCGATGCGCAACAGGCCGCGCCAATTCTGAATGCGTCCTATGATGTCACACGAGAGCTATTTAAAGATGTGAACCCCGCATTCGTCGCGGAGTGGAAGAAAAAAACGGGCGAAACGATTACGATCAATCAATCGCATGGTGGTTCCAGTAAACAAGCACGTTCAGTCATTGATGGCTTGGAAGCCGCCGTGGTAACGATGAATCAAGCCAGTGATATTGATATCTTGGCTGAAAAAGGTTTGGTGCCGGCGACTTGGAACAAAGCGTTCCCCAACAACTCCTCGCCGTTTTATTCAACGATGGTGTTTTTGACCCGCAAGGGAAATCCAAAAAAGATCAGCTCTTGGGAAGATCTCGGCAAAGCAGATTTAAAGATTATCATCCCTAACCCTAAAACCTCCGGTAATGGACGTTACTCCTATCTGGCCGCATGGGGATCCGTCATCAAAGCAGGTGGCAGCGAAGCCCAAGCACGTCAATTAACCGAGCGTATTTTTAAGAATGTTCCTGTATTGGACGGTGGTGGACGCGGTGCCACGACGACTTTTACTCAGCGTGAAATCGGCGATGTGCTAGTGACATTCGAAAACGAAGTGCAACTGATTAAGCAAGAGTTTGGCGAAAATTTTGATGTGGTGTACCCAAAAATTTCTATTCTGGCGGAATCGCCGGTCGCAGTAGTTGATAAAGTGGTCGATAAGCTCGGTAACCGTAAACAAGCGACAGCATATTTGCAGTTCTTGTATTCAGACGCAGGCCAAGAAATTATCGCGAAACACTATTTACGACCACGCTCTGACGCGGTGGCGAAAAAATATGCTGCCAACTTCAAACCGGTGACACTGTTTTCAATTGAAGAAGTGTTTGGTGGATGGAAGCAAATTCAGAAAAAATTCTTTGATGATGGTGCGGAGTTCGACAAGATCTATCAAACCAAGAAGTAAGTTTGTGCTGTAGTTTTCTCGAGCGTGAATGGCGCTCGAGGAGAGAAAACGCAGAGTCCCGTGGGGGTGACTCTGCGTTTTTTTGTTAACTTTGCTTAGTTTGTATTACGGTTTGTAAGCCGCGGGTGGCCTGACAGCCTTTACTTTTTCTGCTAGCCGCCGATGTGCACGTATGTGTTGACTTTCTCGCCTCCTGCACAAATGGGAACCCGAAGGGCAGTGACGGTTGCGTCGCCTTTCTTTGCTTCCTTTCTTTGGCGAAGCAAAGAAAGGAAGTGGCCGTCGGGTCACACCCGACCTACAGGCTCAAGAGTTTTCGAAGCACGTATTCTAAGGGTCATGGACTACCACGAAAAATGAACAAAAAAATCCCTCTCAAAACATCGAGAGGGATTCTAATCAAAGCAAAAATACGCCTTATTTCTTCGCGTTCGCCAATCGCCGAACGACTGCGATCAAACGATCGATTTCCTCGCAGGTGTTATAAAACGCGAATGAAGGGCGGACGGTTGCCTCTACGCCAAAGCGACGTAATATCGGTTGCGCACAATGATGGCCGGAACGGACTGCAATGCCTTCCTCATTGAGTGCTTTGCCCACTTCCTCTGTGCTATAGCCATCCAACACAAAGGACGCAACGCTCGCTTTTTCGTGAGCAGTACCGATCAGGCGCACACCAGGAATAGTCTTGAGACCATGCGTTGCATACTCTAATAGCGCATGCTCATACGCAGCGATTTTCTCCAAACCCAGTTTTTGTACGTAGTCAATCGCTGCGCCTAAACCTACAGCATCAGCGATATTGCCGGTGCCCGCCTCGAAGCGCGCTGGCGCATCGTGATATTGAGTGCGTTCGAAAGTCACATCAACGATCATATTGCCGCCACCTTGCCATGGTGGAAGTTGATCCAGCAGTGCTTTTTTTCCATACACCACACCGATACCGGTCGGGCCGAAGACCTTGTGGCCGGAAAACACATAGAAGTCAGCATTCAGCGCTTGCACATTGACTGCTAAATGCGAAACTGCTTGTGCGCCATCGATCAACACTTTGGCGCCAGCACGATGTCCGAGCTCAATGATTTCTTTCACCGGTGTGATGGTGCCGAGCGCATTCGAGACTTGGGTGACTGCGACTAATTTAGTTCGATGGTTGAGTAACTTACGATACTCATCAAGCAAGATCTGACCGTGATCATCGACCGGAATCACGCGAATGATCGCGCCTTTTTCAGCTGCTAATTGTTGCCACGGCACGATGTTGGCGTGATGCTCTAAGTGTGAAACGATAATTTCGTCGCCCGCAGCGATGAACTTCTTACCGAAGGTTTGCGCGACTAAGTTGATGGCTTCGGTCGCACCACGAACAAAAATAATTTCATTGACCGATGCTGCACCCAGAAAATGAGCAACCTTTTGGCGCGCACCTTCATACGCATCGGTGGCACGGGCAGCGAGTTCGTGTGCGGCGCGATGTATATTCGAGTTCTCGTGTTCGTAGAAATAGCAGATACGATCAATCACGCTTTGCGGTTTCTGTGTCGTTGCCGCATTGTCGAACCAGACCAATTGTTTGCCATTGATGCGTTCGGCTAAAATCGGAAAGTCACTGCGAACCGCATTGATGTCAAACGGTGCTTGCACGCCACTGTGTTGCTGACGCACGGCCGGTGCTTGATCCCAATACAGCTGATTCGCTTGCTCGAAGTAAAAATGCGATTCTGGGCCTTGTCGGAACGAGACTAGACTGGGCGAAAAGCTATTCTTCTCCGGCTCTTTCGTAGCGGAGTGATCAGGGATACTGCGCGCTTTTGCCTGCAAAGGATTCTGACCTGGCAAGCCAAAACTCTGCGCGACATAAGATTGATCACCACCATTGATCGCCAAACCAGCGAGATTATCGAGTTGATGATCGGCACTACCAAATTGATTGTCTGCTGACAAAAAATAGTAGGGTTGATCACTCGGTACATTCGCTGTGCCGTATTGCGGTAGGGCTGGTGCAAAGTTTGCTGGCATACCTTGCGCAAGACGAGCGGGCTCCGCTTGCGCAGTTGCGGGTACAGCTCCAGGTCGCTGGTAGGTTTCTAATACAGGAACGGTATTGCCTGGCACCCCATTGCTGTGAGCGCTAGGTGCATGCGTTTCACTGGCGGCGAGCCCTCCTAAGCTAGGCAGGAAATGGCTGGCCATTTGCGCGGCACCGGGTATATTGGCGAAGAATTCACCCGCTAAGCGGTTGAGTGTTGCTTCATCAATCGGCGAACCGCCCTGTGTCGCTACTTCGTTCGCTGTATTACCGCCGTGATTATTTGTAGGTGTCAGGATAGTCATGGTATTTACCGATCTCAACGTCTTCCAAAACTGCTATCGCATCATCTGTCAAAATCGCCAGTGAGCAATACAGAGAAATTAAATACGATGCGATCGCATTGCGATTAATTCCCATGAAACGTACCGATAAACCAGGGCTTTGTTCGCCTGCCAAACCAGGTTGGAATAAACCGACCACGCCCTGACGTTTTTCGCCAACGCGCAGCAAAATAATTTTCGTTTTGCCATCTTCGATTGGTAATTTGTCAGATGGCACCAGTGGAATACCGCGCCATGTAAGGAATTGCGAACCAAACAGACTAATCGTTGGCGGCGGTACTCCGCGGCGTGTACATTCGCGACCGAAGGCAGCAATTGCTAAGGGATGCGCTAAGAAGAAGCCCGGCTCTTTCCATACTTTGGTGATGAGGTCATCAAAATCATCCGGCGTTGGCGCGCCAGTCAAGGTAGAGATGCGCTGTTCATCGGCGACGTTGGCCAATAGACCGTAATCAGGATTATTGATCAACTCGCTCTCTTGACGTTCTTTGATCGTTTCTACAGTCAAGCGCAATTGTTCTTTGATTTGATCATGGGGGCTGCTATACAGATCCGACACACGTGTATGGACGTCCAAAATGGTCGACACGGCATTTAAGAAATATTCGCGTGGTTGTTCTTCGTAGTCGACAAAAGTTTGTGGTAACTCAGATTCATCGCGTTGTGAGCAAGCGACTCGCACATCACGTGGGTTCTTTACTTTGTTGAGTCGGTAGATACCAGCTTCAACGGGTAACCATTGCAATAGATGAACTAGCCAGCGAGGAGAAATGGTCGATAGCTGGGCGACCGTCTTGGTGGCATTGGCAAGCTGGCGCGCAGCATTGTCGCTGAGTGCCTGATTTGGAATTGGTCCTTCTGACATACATTCTCCTGATAGTAGGTGAGTAAATAAGTGCGTTTGACGCGGTTAAAAAGAACAAAGCTTCGCCCACAGCAACGCAGAACGATGCTGAAGTTGATCGAAAAAATGAAATGAATCTGGGCTGAGTGTGAGTGCGCTTTGATAAAGCTGCAGTCGCGACGCCCGGGTCTAAGCGAATCTAGGCCGCAATAGGCTGCAGATGGAGGTGAGCGAAATGACGTTGTCGTAGTCGTTCGTAGTGCAGAATAAGATCACTCAGATTGGTGTTAAGTGCCCCAGCGATTTTGTCCATCGTGATAATCGAAGGTACGACTTTTCCGCATTCGATTTCACTGATATAAGAGCGATTGAGCTGTGCCTTTTCGGCAAGCGCACCTTGTGAAATGTCTTGAGAAGTACGAAGCTGACGCACGGCGATGCCGAAACTGTCGCAAATGGGGTTCATAGTGTTCTCTCTTTTTAATCTGTATGTTCGTGGCGTAAAGTGGCTTGACTGACGTTTGCGCCCGGTGCCACGTCGTGGGTAATCCAAACATTGCCACCAATGACGGCGCCTTTGCCCAAGCGGACTCGCCCTAGTACCGTGGCACCTGCATAAATGATGACTTCGTCTTCGACGATAGGGTGACGAGCTAGCCCTTTTTGTACCTTTCCTTCATCGTCGGTTGGGAAGCGTTTCGCACCGAGCGTCACCGCTTGATAGATACGAACTCGCTCACCAATAATTGTGGTCTCGCCGATCACGACACCAGTTCCATGGTCGATGAATAAGCCTGCACCGATACTTGCCCCAGGGTGAATATCTATACCAGTTTGACCGTGAGATATCTCAGCAACGATACGCGCTAACAAAGGAACGCCTAGGTTGTAGAGTACGTGTGCAATACGATGATGGATCATTGCCAGCACACCCGGATAACATAGGAGAACTTCGTCGACACTGCGTGCGGCAGGGTCGCCTTGAAATGCTGCAATAACGTCTTGATCTAATAAGCGTCGGATTTCTGGAAGTGCTAAAGCGAATTTTTGTACCAAACGTACGGCTTCATCTTGGAGCTCTGGGCCAGTAGGATGTTGGTAGCGAGCCGCGTAGCTAAGCTCTAAACGCACCTGACCCAAGAGGGAGTGCAGCACCGTATCGAGTGTGTGGCCGACGTAAAAATCTTCGCTCTCTTGACGTAGTTCGGGAGGACCAAGACGCATTGGAAATAGAGCACCACGCAAATCGTTAATGATCTTGGTGAGCGCATCGCGCGATGGTAATTCACGGCCGCCCGGTTCATTCGATCGTTGTTGCGCAGCACGCCAAGCTTTACGAACTTGAGCGAGTTCTGTCACCACTTGCTCGACCGCGAAAAGCGTTGTGCGCGGTTCTTTAGGAAAGAAAGGCTGATTCATAGAGGAGTCCATTAATCTTGAATCCAGGGCAAAGCGTGGAAACGCCAGCCACCCAAGCCACCACGGCGTTGTTGCTCATCGATGTCGCCTTCAAAGCCTTCGCTGACATTGAATGCGTTGCTAAATCCTGCCTTAGTGAGCGCCTCTGCCGCTAGGTAAGAGCGTTTGCCGCTGCGGCACAATAAAAAGATAAGAGCCTGCTTATCCTTGATCTTCGCCTCCACTTCTTTCACAAAGCGAGGGTTGCGCGTCATGGAAGTGCCAGTCGCCCATGCGACGTGCAAAGACTCTGGAACGTGTCCCACGAACTTCCTTTCTTCGTTCGTGCGGATGTCGAGCAATGTGGCTTGACCTGCTTGCACTAAACGCCATACGTCTTGGGGGGCGACACTGCCAGCAAATGGTGTCTTATGTTCTTGCGCCTGAGTACGTGCTTGCACCAATGCTGGATCTTCGCTGGTAGCGAGCGTTGTTGATGCAATGGTGTCGAGGCGTTCTAATAATTCGATCGATGTCATGATGATTTTCTTGTGCGGCTTGAGCTTATAGTTTGATAGCTGCCAATGTATCGAAATTTAAAACAACAGAAAACGAATTAAAATAAGGATCAATAAACGAAAATCGAATATTGATCCCTGATTAGCCCTATTCTTGGGGGAATGTGAAGCTAAACTGACGACAGAATTGAGATGCGCTCAATTCTGCAGAGAGGCTAACCGCCGGTTGGCGAGGTCACGATAGATAACTTAGTAATGCCCGAGCGTTGTACGCTGGCGATTGCTTTCGCCACATAACGATAGGGAACACCCTCATCGGCTTGGAAGTTGACCGGTGTATCGGGCGCCGCCGTCACACGCGATTTCAAATCACTTTCCAAACCCTCCAAACTAACCTCTTGCTTGTTGATGTAGATTTTTGACTCGCCATCAACGCTAACGGTGATCGGCTTGACCTCAGTTAAGGGCGCTGTCGCGGCGGTCTTTGGTAAATTAATTTTGACAGCATTCTGCACAGCGGGAATCGTAATAATAAATGCCACCAATAACACCAACATCACGTCGACCATCGGTGTGACATTGATTTCACTGTTTAATTCGCCTGCACTTTTTCCAGTTGAGAATCCCATTATGCGGCCCGTCCTAAAGCTGGTGTCGCCGTATTCGCTGCATCGGCCGATTGCAATTGAGTCGAGATTTTGCCGACCGGTTTGGTGACGCGGAATCCACTCTTCTGGGCCAAGTTGACGAAGTCAGTGGCGTAGTTGTCGAGATCAGCCGATGCTAGTTTCAAGCGACGGAGATAGAAGTTGTAAGCCAATACAGCAGGCACTGCCACCGCAATACCTACACCGGTCGCGATCAAGGCTTCACCGATAGGGCCAGCGACGATATCGATACTTGGAGAAGCGGCTTTGCTTAAGGCCGACAGCGCGTGAATAATACCGAATACGGTACCGAACAAACCAACGAAAGGTGAAGTACTACCGATCGACGCCAATACCGCTAAGCCAGCTTCCAAAGATTCATATTCTTTTTGGATTTGTTGACGAAGATGGCGTTCCAAAAGTTCTTGTCTATCCCAGCTATGTTCAAGATCTGGGCTTTCACCGTCAACCACGTATAAAGCAGAAAAACCCGACGCAGCGAGACGTGCTTTAGGACCAGTTTCGGTAGCGAGGTTAGCTGCAGCATCGAGATTACTCGCACCCCAAAATTTCTTCGTGAAGCGTTTGTTTTGACGGCCAAGGCGGAAATGTTGAACGCCCTTTGCAATAATCAAAATCCATGTGATCACGGAGAAAAAGACGAGGCCGTATAAGGTGCCTTCGACGATAAGTTTTTGAATTTGTTCACTCATGATGTACTACTTTCCTAAAAATTGAGAATTGAAAATGGGGTTGAATGTTTGTCTCTGTCTATATCTTTTATATTTTGAAAATGATGGGTACCGAAACCACGCCGTCGATCGGGGTCTTGCCTCGTTTAGCAGGATCAAAAGTCCAACTTAAAACGGCCTTGATAGCGGCTTCGTCTAAGATCGTATGACCACTGGATTTCGACACTTGGACGTCATCCGGGTATCCGTTCGCTAAGACCTTGACGCGCAAGACGACGGTGCCTTCCAGACCGCGGCGTTGAGCCACAGCAGGATAGGCGGGAGCCGGATTATTTTTATAACCGGCAAAGCCACGTGGCTCGGTAACTGGTTCTGGCGCTGCTACAGGAGCTGGCGGCGCTGGTGGTGGCGCAACTGCAACAGCCACTGTATTGGGTGAAGTAGCGACTTGCTCTACTGGCGTATTGACCACAGGAACATTATCGGGAATCGGAATCGGTTTTTGTTGTTGTACCTTGACCACTTTGGGTTCAGGTGGTTTTGGTTTTTCGATAGGAGGTGGTGGTGCGATTTCTATCGTGATTGGGCTGTATTTCGCTAATGCCTCTTTATTACCTGGAATACTTATCCAGTAGTAGCCGTAAGCATGTAAGGCAATGATGCCAGCGCTAAGTAAAGCAAAAGAAAGTTTTGATTTATTCGCAGCTTTCGCTTCAGCTTGTCGACGCAATTGCGCTTCGTCGACCAAGGGAACCGCTTTGGGTGTGGCAAGCGCTTTCGGCGCTGATTGTTGGTTGACCTGTAGTTTGCGTCTTGCGACGGAACGGCGATTATAGTTAACCGCACTTTCAAAAGTCAGACTCGTCATAGTGACACCTCTCGAAAAAAATAAATAAACGTGCATTGACACTGCATGTTTCACTCTTTAGCAGAAACTGTGCCAGCGAAATCATGAATAATCTGGTGAAAAATCAACAGTTGTGAGTGCGATGCTGAGATTGTTGTTCGCCATTCTGCGTGAAATCGCACATGTCAATTTGATGGCCTGTATCAGAATGCGCAGCAGATCTTTTCGAGTGAAAAATCTTCTAAGTAAGACGATTTTTTTACTAAGCCTAAGTGCTTCTTTTCTACTTTTATTTTCTTACTTAGTTTTGTGTTGGGTGGAGCGCTGCTTGCTTACATTCTCGCTCGCCGTAATTTCTTGCGAGACTTTCCTCAGGTTTTATTCGGTTTCAATGTCCGCGTTTAAAAGTGAATAGGAATGCGCATCTATACTTATTTGGAAAACGAGTAGAGAACACGTTCTTTAGTCGATATCTGTTTAATTCTGCGCCATCCTGTCTCAAATTCAACAGTCGAGTCTGTTCAATTTCATTCATGTCACAGTCGAAAGCAGTCAGCGAAAGTCGCGCTAGCGGTATGCGTGTGCATTCGATTTTTCATAGGAGGGAAGCGGTAGTTCGTTGAGAAAAAATGGCGAATAGAGTGAATTCAAAAATGGCTTGGCATGCAATTTGCAAAGATGGAGCTTTCACCGTTCGCTTTAATTAGGAGTAAGCAATTTATGAGTTCCCTTCGTTCCAAGGCTTTATCGTTTTCAGATAAGCGTGTATCAAAGACTTCGAATCATTCTCAAGCATTTAAATTATCACCAATGGCTGCGGTGTTAGCGACTGCGCTGGCAAGTCTCAGCTTATTGGGTAGTGGTGATGTCTATGCGCAATCTCAAGCGACACCCTCGGTCGCGGAATTGCAAGCTGAAATCGCTCGTTTGAAAGATATCATTGCTAAGCAAGCCTTAGATAAATCCAATACCGCCACACCAAGCAATGCGGCTAACCCAAGTGCTGCCAGCAATGTCACCCCGACTACAACAGCAGCTGACAAGAGTACGACTAACGCTAAAGCTGCTGAAGCCGAAGAGCCAGAATTACTCGGTGCGGTAACCGTGCGCAGCCGTAATCGTATTGAACGTTTGCAAGACGTGCCTTTGTCTGTTTCCGTGGTGACGGGTAAAGAGCTGGACCGCTTGCAAGCCACCGATATCGGCGCGATTGCGCAACGCGTGTCTAATGTCTCTTGGAATCAAGGAAATCAACGTACAAGTAGTTTGTCGATTCGCGGTATCGGTAAACAAGGTCAAACAGAGGCGCAAGATCCAAGTGTGGGTTTGATTGTGGATGGTGTCAATTATGCGTACAACGCCTTATCTTCCTCTTTCGATTTTACCGATGTGGAAGCAGTTGAAGTCACGCGTGGGCCACAAGGAACTTTGCTCGGCAAAAATACGAGCGTCGGTGTGATCAATGTGACCACCCGCCGCCCTTCATTTACACCTGACGCATCTTATGCTGTGACCCTAGGGCAATGGGATACGGTACAAGGCCGCTTCGCTGCAGGTGGTCCGATTGAAGATGGCTTGTTAGCGTGGCGTGGGAATCTGAGCGTCAGCAAAGGTCAAGGTGATGTACCAAATCTGTATAACCGCGATTTTACCTATAACAATAAAGACCGCGTATCGGGTCGCGTTCAGTTCTTGTTGACGCCGACTAAGGACTTTAGCGCGCGCTTGTCATTGGATGCACAGCCTCGTGGTGGAGAGGCAACCAACGGGCGTAGCTTCAATACCCCGACACCAACGACTTTCTCGAATGGGAGCGTCAATCCATTGACGAACGATGCTAAGACCAAGTTAGGTCGTCGTTGGTTTATACAAGATCCAGGTCTGTATTCTTACGAGGGCACTTATCTGTATGGCGCTGGTCAAGGCGCTGTGTCGAATGATTCCGTTCGCTCATTAGTCACAGGTAGCAATGGTGCCACGGCTGAACTGAATTGGAATTTGGGAGCACATAGTCTGACTTCGATTACCGCTTACAAGGACTATCACTTCAATGCTGTCAATGATGATGCGACACCATTTGATGTTTACCGTAACGCTGGTGGTTTCTTCAATGATTATCGCCAAGTCAGTCAAGAGATTCGGTTGACTTCACAACCAGGTGGCTTTGTCGATTATCAAACTGGTCTATATTTACTCAAAGTCGTCAATGATTCGAAGTACCAACGTGTCTGGGGTAACGACGCAGGTGCATGGTTTGCCAGCAATTCGCAATACGCAACTTTAGATAAAGATGGTGCGGGCCGTTATTTGTTGACCAATTCCTTATCTGGCTTAGCGATGGCATTTAATAGCCCAGCTGGCTTACAAAACATCAATAACAAGAGCTCTGCGATTTTTGCACAGGCAGATTGGCATGCAACAGACAATTTGACGGTGACGACAGGCGCGCGGTACACCTATGAAAATCGTCGCAATAAAGCAAGCACCTACATCGAAGATAATGGTTTCGCGCCTGAGTTGAACCCAGCAGCCGTCAACGGTGTGCAGTTGGGTGGTTTTGCCTCGAATGCGACTGGCGTATTGGCAGCAAGCAATTCAGCAGCGCAATTGGCGCTAGCGGATCAAGTTGCAAATAAATACTTTGGAACTGCGATTACAGGCCCGGCTGGTACTGCCTATAATAGTTTGACGGCTGCGCAGAAAGCACAAGTTGCAGCAGCAAAAGCCTTGCGTCAATCACAAATTGGTGTGGTCTTTAGTCAAGTAAATGCAGAAGCTTATAAGAAGGGCTTGCCAACTTTCGTGATCAGCCCATCTTATCGTGTTAATGATAATGTGACGACGTACGCATCATGGCAGTACGGTGCTAAAGCGGGTATTTCGCAAGTCACGAATGGCGTATCGAATTTGGTCGACTCAGAAAAAACCAACTCATTTGAATTGGGTTTGAAATCTTCTTTACTCGATGGCACTTTGATTTTGAATACGGCAGTGTTCTTGACCGACATCAAGAATTACCAGCAGGGTGTGCGTGTTCTGGATGTGTACACGACTAATTTGAATAATGATGGAACTAAGTACTACACTTCCGCAACAGGCAATGTACCGAAGGTGCGCGCACAAGGTCTGGAAATTGATGGCGTGTATTCAGGCATTCCAAACACGAACATTCGTTTTTCTGGTGCATATAATGATGCGAGATTCAAAGATTTCCCTAATTCCGCACAACCAGCAGAGAATGGATTCACAGGCGCTGCCGCTTATCGTAGTTTGACCGGCGAAACTTTACCGGGTGCTGCGAAATTCACGTTCAATGTAGGTGTTGACTATCGTGTACCTTTGTCCGGCAATAGAGAGTTGCATGCGAGTTTGAATACGCTGTATTCCAGCAAGTACAACTCAGACAATTCTTTGTCAAGCTATGCGATCATCCCAAGTCATTATGTCAGTGATTTCGCGATTGGCATCGGTACCAAGAATCAAAGCTTTGATGTCAGCTTGATTGCAAAAAACGTGTTTAAAGATAAGACACCATTATTGCAAACCTGGAATAGCTACACCCCAGCTGTGCCCCGTTGGTTTGGTGTTCTGTTTAGCGGCAAACTCTAAACCTAACTCGCATCGACAAGCCCAAGTGTCCGCGTGGTACTTGGGTTTTTTTATGCGAAATTTGACTATCGCTGCTCGTTTTCATTCGTTTCTGTTTGCTGTCGAGTTGGTTACACTAGCAGTTTGATTGTTCAGATGCCCATGTCACTTCAAGTATCTTCCCTCAGTTACTGTCGCGGATTTCGCACGCTGTTCGCCGATTTGAGTTTTGTACTCGAAGCAGGGCAGAGCTTGTGGGTTAGTGGCCGTAATGGCTGTGGTAAGTCAAGCTTGCTTAGGCTCTTATGTGGATTAGGGCGAGCCCAAGAAGGTGAGATACGGTGGCGTCATCACACCCTAATTGAAGACCGTGAACGATTTCAATCAGAGTTACTGTATATCGGCCACCACTATGGCAATAAGGCCGAACTCAGTGCAGCAGAAAATCTACGTGCTTATGTGGCGATTCTAGGCTGGTCAAAGACTGAAACCGACATTCAACATGCGCTGGCAGAAGTTGGTTTGCAAGATGTGGCACAACTCCCTGCGCGGTTTCTCTCCCAAGGGCAACAGAAGCGCATTGCATTAGCGCGTCTGTTCCTACCGAACTTACCTGTCTTATTAATCTTAGATGAGCCGTTCAGTGCACTCGATCAAGCCATGATTACAAAATTAACTGAACACTTGAATCGTCATCTACACAGCGGTGGTATCGTCATTTATACGAGCCACCAAGATGTAGGTTTGGTGGCGTCCAGCGTTTTGAATTTGGAACACGCAAGTTCTGCTCCAAGCTCTACTTCATTGGCCTGAAACCGATGAAAAATTTGATTGGAATCATTCACCGCGATTTACTGTTGGCCTACCGACAGCGCCAAGATTTGCTCAATTCGCTGCTGTTTTTCGCCATTGTCTGTTTTCTTGTGCCTTTGGGTCTCGGGCCAGATTTGCAGTTATTACGTAAGATCGGTCCTGGCATCATTTGGGTGGCGGCATTATTGTCGGTGATCTTGTCTTTGCCACGCTTGTTCGCCCAAGATTTTGAAGACGGTAGCCTTGAACAACTGCTTTTGTCACGCGAGCCTTTGCTTGTTCTTGTGTTGGGAAAGATTCTTGGGCATTGGCTCGCGACCGGTCTACCTTTGTTGTTGGTTGCGCCTGTATTGGCGTTACAGTTCGATCTAGATTGGCCCGCCTTGTTGCAACTCGAAATCGCCTTGGCACTTGGCACACCAGCCTTGAGTTTAATAGGCGCACTAGGTGCTGCGCTCACCGTGGGTCTACGCAATGCGAATGTACTGATTTCTCTGTTGATCTTGCCTTTGTATATCCCTGTTCTGATTTTTGGTAGTGCCAGCGTGAATGCAGTATTGACAGGCTTGGATCCAAGCGCACATGTGTATTTATTGGCGGCGATAACAAGCCTGGCAGTGGTAATAAGCCCAATCTTGGTATGTATGGGCTTGAGGATTGCTTATGAATAGAAGGGCTCTGATCAATTGCAATCCGAAGCCCTTTTGCTACATCATTGCTCGTCGTTGATTATGGCTGCCCAATGTAGGTTTGCAAGTCTGCCAAACTCACTGCTTTAGGACCATGCAAGCCTGCGATCTGTTCGACTTGCAAGCCCAACTTCTTGATATTGGAATACAAATTCACCGAGTAAGGATTGGCAGATACTGGCACGGGTGCTCCTGCAGCTGGCGGATTGAAGGCATCTGCTTGTACTAGAATTTTTTCAGCAGGTAAATACACTAGAGCGAAAGCGTCGTTATGACTATTGCCTGCGATAGAATGAATCTCGATCTGACGGTTGCCATCATTTAAAACCAACTTACCGCTAAAGGTTTTGAATTGCGCTGGTTTTTTCGAGAGTGCCAAGGTATCTGGATTGAGGCTATGTGGAGCTGCCCAAATCTTTTGATAGTAGGCACGGTTTTGGGCGTCCGTTACGATCGTCGCACCTTCGTTGACGTAAGTGCGTAAGCCGCCGGAGTGATCAAAGTGCGCATGGGAGTTAATCAAATACTTGATCGGTTTCCCTGGTATCGTTTCTTTGACTTTGGCAATTACAGCCAGTGAACGGTCTTCGTTCAACGGTGCTTCGATAACAACGATGTGATCCTTTTGTTCGATGGCGACACTATTGTGCGAACCGCCTGTCAGGTGATATACACCTTCAGCTAACTTTACAGCATTTACCGTAATTGCAGGCGCTTTGAACTCAGCCACGTTACTTGGTGTGCTTAGCGCGAAGTCAGTGTTGAATTTCACTTCATTCAATTTTAGTTTTAACACTGGAAAGCCACCTTGCAAACGTTCGATTTGAGTTGGAAAGCTCGTACCAGCGAAGTCTTGGTATTCTGCAAAGCGTGTTTCTACTAAGGTGTCACCAAGGACCGGATTATCGATCCAAGTCTTGATATTTTCGACTTGATTCTTGGCATTGATGAAGCCGACATAGCGGTATTTATCATTGACTTTGAAAGACACTTCAACGCCGTTCTTCGCTTTTTTGCTGACTGCATGATTAGCGAGTGCGGCTTTGATGAAGCCTTGTGGCGTTGACCAAATTTCTGCACTACGTTCTTCTACTGCACCTGGTTGCGCTGTGGCCACCGGTGCTTGTGCATTCGCTGGTGTTGCAAGGTTCCAAGCGTAGCCAGCGTTGTAGTGTTGGTCTGGACGTTGTTCGACTGGAGAAGGGCGGTCACGTCCGGCTTCCACCGTTTGTTTGCGCACAATTTGTACGCGTGCCGCAGGACTATCGTAGTTGATGGCGGCTTTATAGCTGCTTACGTCAAATTGGGGCCATGCCAATTTCGGGTGAGGTGCTTGGCCAAATTGATACCAATAGCCAGTGCCTGAGAATTCAATGCTCTTGGTATTAGCCACATTTAATTGCTGAGCGGCCGATTGTAGATCGGCAGCGTGCGCGATACTGCAAAGGCTAAGACCCAAGAAAAGTACTTGGAGATTTCTTTTAATGGTAGACATGCTTTTCCTCAAAGAATGATTTGTTAAAAACGACGATGTCATCGTTGAGAATTTCTTTTGCAAGAGTCATACCAGGAAGTTCTTCAAGGAATCAGGCTAAAGCTTGTGCTTATGTTGCGAAGGCAGCAGTCAATTGCAATAAAGTTTTATTGCTGAACTATTCGCAGTTTCAATTTCAACAGCTGTACACAGTCAATGCTGAAATTGCAGCAGTGTTGGATAGAGATCCTGTTTTTTGTTTTTCTTAGGTAGGTGCCTTTTGTCGACCACTTTCCATGATGCTCATAAGCATATGCGAATAAATTCGCATACATTTTGTGCTTCACTCGGTATAGTTCACTTCGTCTTCTCCCCAATTCAAATTTATTGGGTTTAGCCCGCTTTCCCAGCGGGCTATTTTTTTTGCGCGCTCATTTATTTGCAAAGTGATTGAGCTTAGTTGGGTTCCTTCTTAAGACTTGTGATGACGACCAAATTGCTTAGTTCAGATTCAAGTGTTCCACCATTTCAGCTGCATGCTAAGAGTTGGTGGTGGCGGTTTGCATCTCCTCATGCTGTATTTCCCTATTTAGGTGGCATCGCTAAGGCTGCTTTATTGTTTTCTTTGGTGACGGCGCTCATAGGTTTGTATCTTGGCTTTGTGGTCGCACCGACTGATGCGCAGCAAGGCAATGTCTATCGCATTATATTTTTACACGTTCCGGCTGCATGGTTGTCGATGGTGATTTATGTGGCGATGTGTTTTTGGGCGATCATTGGACTCGTTTTTAATACGCGCTTATCGCATATGGTGGCGCAAGCCTTGGCACCGACTGGCGCGCTACTGACTTTCCTTGCTTTGTGGACCGGCGCATTGTGGGGAAAACCAACCTGGGGAACTTGGTGGGTGTGGGATGCGAGGCTCACCTCTGAATTGATTCTACTTTTTCTGTACCTCGGATTCTTAAGCTTGCATAGTGCCATCGACGATCCACGGCGCGCCGATAAAGCGGCTGTGATCTTGGCTTTAGTTGGCGTAATCAATGTGCCGATTATTTATTTTTCGGTGGTTTGGTGGAATACCTTGCATCAGGGGGCTTCGATTAGTGTGCGTAATGCGCCAAGTATCGCTACGCCGATGTTGCTAGCCTTGTTGGTGATGACGGTTGCGGTTTGGGCTTATGCATTTGGCGCAGTGCTACTTCGCTTGCGCGCCATTATTCTCGAACGTGAAGCCGGTTCTCCTTGGCTCGTCGAGACAATTCAGAATCGACAAAAGACTGGAGTAAAACAATGAATTGGCAGTCGTGGTCAGATTTCTTTCTGATGGGCGGATACGCTTTTTATGTTTGGGGCTCACTCGCTGTGTTTGTATTCGTGATCGGGTTCGAACTCTATGCAATCAGTCGACGTGAACAACGCGCTCTCGCATTCATTTCTGCAGCTCCGCAATATCAACAATTCACGGAGGGCACACATGAAAACGCGGCATAAACGATTGGCATTGGTCGGCGTGGGATTGCTACTGTTGAGCCTGGCGGCGTGGTTTGTACTCTCCGCTTTTAAGCAAAACTTGGTTTTTTTCTTTACACCTACGCAGGTGAGTAAGGGCCAAGCGCCAAAGGATTCTGCCTTTCGTGTTGGTGGCTTAGTAGAAGTAGGCAGTGTTGTGCGCCAGGCTGATGGGGTGCAGGTTAACTTTGTGATTACGGACACGGTAGAAAAGATTTCAGCAACTTATCGCGGCAGTTTGCCTGACTTGTTTCGTGAGGGGAAAGGTGTGGTTGCGGAAGGACGTATGGATGCGACTGGGCGTTTTTTGGCGGATCAAGTTCTAGCTAAACACGATGAGAATTATATGCCACCTGATGCTCAATATGCCTTAGATAAAGCGGCGAAGTCTTCTTCGACTTTAGCACCGACTCGCCCTATAAACCCAATTGGCCCAACCAGTCCAGCAAGTCAGCAGGATAGACCATGATCCCAGAATTAGGGCATTTCGCTCTCGTCATCGCCTTGAGTTTATCGCTGTTATTAGCAGGCCTACCTTTGTATGGCGTGTTGAGGCAGCGCGAACACCTGCAATCGCTAGCGAGACCATTAGCTTGGGCACAGCTATTGTTTGTGAGCTTATCATTTGCCGCGTTGATTGCTGCCTTCTTACTGAAGGATTTTAGTGTGAGCTATGTAGTACAGCATTCCAATAGCCGTTTGCCATGGTATTACCGTGCGGCGGCAACTTGGGGTGGACATGAGGGATCTCTCTTATTGTGGGTGCTCATTCTTGCTGGGTGGACGGCGGTACTTGCGCGCTTCAGCAGCACTTTGCATCCGCACTTAGGTGCTTTGGTTTTGAGTGTACTGGGCTTTATTAATGTGGGATTCCTCAGTTTTACACTCTTTGCATCGAATCCGTTCTTACGTCAAATACCGGCCGCCTTGGATGGCAGAGACCTCAATCCATTATTACAAGATTTTGGCATGATCATTCATCCACCGATGTTATACATGGGTTATGTGGGATTTTCCGTCGCCTTTGCGCTTGCCGTCGCTGGCCTGATTCGTGGCGAGCTGGATGCCGCATGGGCTAAGTGGTCTCGTCCGTGGACCCTGGTGGCATGGGCATTTTTAACGCTCGGTATTTTTCTTGGTAGTTTCTGGGCCTATTACGAGTTAGGTTGGGGCGGGTGGTGGTTCTGGGATGCCGTTGAAAACGCTTCGTTCATGCCTTGGTTAGTGGGTACAGCTTTAATTCATACGCTTGCAGTCAGCGAGAAACGCGGTAGTTTAAAGCGTTGGACAGTGCTCTTGGCGATCCTCGCTTTTTCACTTTCCTTGCTTGGAACTTTCTTGGTGCGTTCGGGCGTACTGAGCTCGGTACACGCATTCGCAGCCGACCCCAAACGTGGCTTGTTTATCTTGGCATTCTTGGTGATCGTGATTGGCGGCGCTTTGTTCTTATATGCGTGGCGAGCGCCGCGACTTGGAATCGGTGCTGGTTTCGCAGTGTTCTCACGTGAATCTCTGCTCTTATTAAATAACGTCTTCCTTTTGGTGGCGGCAGCTTCGATACTGTTGGGTACTCTATATCCTCTGATTCTCGACGCCTTTCAACTCGGTAAAATTTCAGTCGGGCCGCCGTACTTTGACGCGGTGTTTGTACCACTGATGTTGCCCTTATTGCTGCTACTGGGCATTGGCCCATATGCGCCGTGGAAACAGGCCAAGATCAACATTGTGTTTGCAGTGTTGCAGTATTTCTTATTGGCGCTGTTTGGTATCGCGGTGGCCGTCATTTTGATTTGGAAATGGTCGGTTTTATTGGTACTCGGTGTGAGCTTGTCAGCGTGGATTGCCGTCGCTACGCTCTACCACGTAGTAGAACGCTTCCGTCAAACGCCGGGATTAAGCAGTTGGCGCCGCTTGTTGTCGTTTGGTGCAAGCTATTGGGGCATGATTATTGCGCATCTAGGAGTTGCAGTTTTTGTCGCTGGCGTGAGTGTCAGTAAAAGTCAGGAACGTACCCATGAAGTCAGCCTTGGAGTAGGAGAGCACAGCGAAATTAATGCGTATGACTTTCGCTTTGCCGATCTACAACGCGTCAATGGTCCGAATTACATCGCAGCGAGTGCTGTGTTTGAAATACAGACACCAGGTGGCAAGCACATCGTCTTGCGACCCGAACGACGTATTTATACGGTGCAGAATATGCCGATGACGGAGGCGGCAATTGATCGAGCCTGGTTACGTGATATCTATATCTCCTTAGACGAGGCTAACCGCGATAATACTTGGATCGTGCGAATACAGATCAAACCCCTGATGAGCTGGATTTGGTTCGGCGCAATCTTGATCGCGCTAGGTGGCCTCCTCGCGGCCTTTGATCGGCGGTATCGCCGAGCGCGGGCTGGCGTTGTTGCGGCCCAAGTTACTCCTGCAGCGGTATAGGAAATAAGCATGCGTCGCTATCTTTCCCCCCTCTTGATTTTTCTTGCGCTCGCCAGCTTACTGGGCTTCGGCTTGAGCTTGGGGCGATTTCAACAAACCCAGGAACTGCCATCGCCCTTGATTGGGCGCAGTGTTCCGAATTTCCGTCTTGAACGTTTGCATCAAGGCGGGCAATGGGTGACCCCGAACGAGCTTCAAGGGCAAGTGTGGATTCTCAATGTCTGGGCCTCTTGGTGCGTTTCCTGCCGCGTAGAGCATCCAGTATGGTTAAAGTATAAGGATCAACTTCCAGCGCAGTTGATTGGTTTGAACTACAAAGATCAGAGCGAAGCGGCTCGCGCTTGGGTAGCGGACTTCGGCGACCCCTATCGCTATTCCTTGCAGGATGTCGATGGGCGTACGGGAATTGATTTTGGTGTGTATGGTGTGCCTGAAACCTTTGTGATTGATGCGAAAGGAGTGGTGCGACAAAAGTTGGTTGGGGTTGTCACCGACGCTATGGTCCAACAACAGTTATTGCCCTTACTGCAGCGTTTGCAGCAAGAGGCGCAAGCACAAGCACAAGCAAACCTAAAGGAATGAATATGCGTTTCTCAAGCTTCTTTGGTTGTTGTTCGAAAGAGATTTCGCTGCATTTCCTTGCGATCGTATTTGTTTTATTGAGCTCTGTCACGTATGCGCAAAGTGGTGATGATCTTGATCAACAGGTACAAGCGATCACTGAAGAGCTACGTTGTTTGGTCTGCCAAAATCAAAGCATTGCTGATTCACATGCCGAGTTAGCAGTTCAGCTCAAGCAACAAGTGCGCGAACAATTGCAGCAAGGCCGTCAAGCACAAGAGATTCGTGATTATATGACACAGCGCTATGGTGATTTCATCCTCTATCGCCCACCTTTGAGCAAGACGACAGAGCCTTTATGGTTTGGGCCATTAGCACTGTTGTTGCTCGCTTTGATCGTGGCGGTGCGTCGTATCCGACAGGCGCGCCGATATGATTTTGATGCAAACGATGACCATGCTATTGCACCCAATGATGTCGATGATATCGATGATGTCGTTAAAGTCAGCGATCCAGATTTCGCCCGAAAGCGAGGAGAATTAACATGAGCTTATTTTCATTGATTGCCTTGGGCCTGTTGATTGTTGCCGCCAGTTTTGTCTTTTTCGGCTTGCGCTTGCAAGAGGAAGGCACTGACAGCTCAGTTGGCGTTGATGATGTCGTCGCGAGTCGTCAAACTTGGGGTCTTGTGATCATTATTGGCTTGGTCGTGTCGAGCTCAACCGTGTATGCCATACTGGGAAACCCACGAGCGATCGTGGCGCAGGAAGTTCAGGTGTCAGCCCCTAACAAGGCCAATGTTACTGATGAACTGACAGCCGCGAAGCTAGGAGCCGAACAGGTCGAGTTAATGGTGGCGAGTCTCGCCGCAAAACTAGAAAAAAACCCAAATGATGCACGCGGCTGGCGTATGCTGGCACGATCGTATGAGACCCTAAAACGTTTCCCTTTGGCGATTGAAGCGTATAAAAAGTTAGTCCAATTAGAGGCGAATAATCCTGAAATCTGGACCGACTACGCGGTCACTTTGGCGATCGTCAAAGATCAAACCTTGGTCGGTGAGCCAGAAGCGCTGATCAAAAAAGCCTTGGAGCTTGACCCCAGTAATGTGCAAGCTTTAGCGCTGGTTGGAAGTGCCGCATTTGAGCGTCATGATTATGAACAAGCCATAGAACGTTGGACACAAGTGCTCAAATTCGCCGAACCTGAAAGTGATATTGCGCGTTCGATTATCTCAGGTATTGAAAAAGCAAAACAGTTACGTGACCAGCAACAAGTTCACTAATCAATCTACACTTTAATGACAATTCATATGTTGTCGATATCGTTCAGCAGTGTTTGGAGTTGATTTAGTCCTGCTTCCCATTGTGTATAGCCTGAATCAACGTTGATGTGTCCAGCCGAGCCAAGAGAAATTAAGGCGCCCCCCCACCATCGCGCGAATTGCTCCGCCCGTTGATGTTCGCAATAAGGGTCATCGGTGCTAGCAATAATCCGCGAAGGGAAGGGCAGTGCTCGTTGCGGAATAGGGCGAAACGAATGCAATTGCAGCGGGGCTTGAGCGCGTTCTACATCTGCCGGCGCCACTAATAGAGCGCCATGAATCCGGCTCACCTCAGGCTGCCCATACCGTTGTGCGTAATGCGCTAGCGTAATGCAACCGAGACTGTGGGCGATGATGACAACAGGTTTATCACTTGCGATGATTTGTTGATGTAAAGCGTCTAGCCAAGCATTGAGTTCTGGCTCGTCCCAAAGAGCAGGGTTTTGATGCTGCACGCGTCGCGCTAGCAATTGCGGTTGCCATTGGCTCTGCCAGTGGAGAGGCCCAGAATTTTGCCAACCTGGTTGGATAATGAAATCGTAGTCGCTAAAGTTCATCACTGTTTTTTTACTGCGTTCTTAGTGTGGATAAAATAAATTCTTTCAGGCTACTACTGTAAGTGATTTTGCTGAAGAATTACACTGATAAATTTGCAGAACGAAGCGCGAAAAACGAGGATGCACAGAGCAGTGGGAGGGGCGATACGAGGTATTAAAGTGAGAAGGAATAAACTACCGCTAGTCTCCGTACGAGTACTAGCAGTAGCCAATGTGTTAGCAATTAGTCTTTTGTTTTAAAGTCGTCATGACAAGCTTTGCAAGTTTTGCCCAAGGCACCAAATTGCGCCTTCACGGCTGCTTGGTCGCCATTGTTGGCCACCTTGGCTAACTCATTCGCTTCCTTTACGAAATTGCCAGCGAGTTCGCCGAAACGTTTGTCACTGAAAGCTTCAGGCTTGGTACTGGTGTCGTGCCAGCCTTTACCTTTATCACTTCCTGGTGCGAACAAAGAACCTAAACCAGAGTTTGCAATGGCAGCAATGGTGTTTGCTGCTTTGACTACTTCCTCTTTGTTGTAGTTACCTTCAACATTCCCCTTAATGCGACCATTATTCCAAGCGATGACTTGAAACGCAGATTGGCGCCATTTAATCAGTTGTTCAGGTTTAGGGCCCGTTTGTGCGATCGCCACTGCAGATGACGATAAGATCGCCACAGTCGTCAGTGATGCAATGAGTTTTTTGCTAACTTGCATGAGTTCTCCTCTATTTGCTGAAAAAAAACTGTCAGTGCCGATTGCGCTGACAGTGTACCTGCCAAAAAAAGAGACCTTTGCCTGTAACAGGGAGCAGTGAATTCAGTACCCATGCCAAAACATGGCCTTAGCTCACTCCTTCCAATTCAGGATTAACTTCGTAAGGTCTTGTTAAATAAATCTATGGTTCTGCTCCATGCCAACTGTGCCGCAGCGGCGTCGAAGCGAGGTGTGGTGTCATTGTTGAAGCCATGTTCTACACCTGGATAGACATAGCCTTCATACTTAATGCCTGCTGCTTTGAGCGCTTCTTCATATTTCGGCCAAGCAGCAAGCAGGCGTTCGTCTTTGCCTGCATGGTGTACCAACACTTGCGCTTTGATCTTGGTGACGTCGTCCAGATTTGGGCCGCCGCCATAGAACGGTACCGCCGCTAGCAGATCAGGTAGTTTGGTCGCAAGAAAATTGGCAATCGAGCCGCCGTAGCAGAAACCGACTACCCCGAGTTTGCCATTGCCGCCTTCGATGTTTTTCAATACCGCTGCTGCGGCTAGAAAATCTTCACGCGTTTTTGTTTGATCCAGTTTCGGGAACAATTCGCGGGCTTTGTCTTCGTCGCCAGGGTAACCACCCAAAGGGAACAAGGCATCGGGAGCGAAAGCGATGAAGTTATCGAGTGCAAGTCGGCGCGCGATATCTTCGATATGCGGATTCAAACCACGGTTTTCATGCACGACCAAGACGGTGGGTAGCTTGCCTTTTGCATTTGCGGGCTTGACTAAGTAACCGCGCAATTTCCCGTAGCCATTCGGTGAGGGATATTCCACATAACTTACTTGAATACGATTGTCATTTGGCTTGACTTGCTGAGCCATGGCGAAGTTTGGGCTTAAGGCTTGCAGTAGGCCTTCGGCCGTTACCGCGCCAGCACTATAGACTGCCGCCTTGCTCAAGAAGCCGCGACGGTCAATGGCACCATGAACATATTGATCGAACAATTTGAGGACATCTGGATGAAAGTCTTTTGCGCTTTTTTCTGGAAATTGCTGTGTCATTCTAAAGCTCCTTGGAAATGGGATTGATGTAAATCGTTCTTCAAGCTTGGTTGTGTAGGTAAGGCGAGATACAAGCTCGGACAGCGGAGGTTTACATCAGCCGGCATACTATTTCGCCCGACCGGTGAAGCCCGTTGTCAAAGTCTGAATGCGATACACCGCACCTCGACCAACGACATACAATATATCTTTATTCTTACCCGCGAACGCAATATTTTGTGGATTTTTCGGGACATTAATAATGCCTTGAGGCGCACCATGTGGACTAAATACTTCGACCCCAGCACTAGTGGCCACAAATAAGCGACCCGCAGCATCAACGGCTAATCCATCCGCGCCGCTCGAGTAGCCATTCTCAGTTTTGCGCCAGCCTTGCAAGCGTGCGAAGTTTTGACGGGGGCCGAGGCTGCCATCGGATTTAATTTCGTAAGCCAAGACGTATTCACCCAATGTGTTAGCGACATAGAGTGTTTTTTCATCAGGGCTAAGTTGAATGCCGTTTGGACGTTCGATATCAGACAATAGTCGTGTCAACTGCGCTTGAGTATCGATGCGATATACAGCTGGTTTGGCAACGGCTGGAGCGTCGGCCTTTGGCGGCCCATTCACGCCTGAATCGGTGAAATACACAACCCCTTTACTGCTTAACACCAAGTCATTGGGGCGGCCAAACTTCAAGCCCTCAAATTCATACGCCAGCGTTTTTGCGCGTTCAGGTGGGTAGACGATGCCAACCTTGGTGTCGAGTACCTGTACTGCATAAATCTCACCATTGACGCCCAAACCTAAACCATTCGAGCCATTTGAGTCGCTGAGGAAGCTGCTAATACTGCCGTCTTCTGCGATGCGAGTAATGCGGTTATCTTGAGTTTCAGTAAAAATCAAAGAACCGTCGTTGAGGCGCAGGGGACCTTCCGTGCCTTTAAATCCTTCTTTGATGAGTTCTATTTTAGTGCCTGCTTTGACCACGCCTTCAATATTGGTGGCGACTTCTTGGGCCCACGCAGTGGAGCTCTGGCTAGCAATCGCTGCCAGGCTCATCGCGAGTGCTAAGCGGCGTTGAAATTGTCGAATACGCATAATGATTCCCAGTTATTTTAAGATTTTGTTTTCGTAGTTCTTTCGGCAGCTAACTTTTGGATCAGGGCCAAGGTTTTTTCTACGTTTTCGTAGGGCGAAACGCCACCGACAGTCGCATTGATCTTGCCATCTGGTGTCACGATGAAGGTTGTGCGTTCAGCGAAGCCATGATCGATGTCTTTGCCCCGTGTGTCTTTACGGCCACTGACAGCTTCTCTGACGCTCAATTCATACGCTTTCGCGATTTTTCCATCAGCGTCAGATGCCACCGTAATCTTGCCCGCGCAGAATTCAGGGTCAGCAGAAAATTCATTCAGCCTTTGTATACTGTCCAGTGACACACCAACAATGCTCGCGCCTGCGGCAGCAAATTTGTCGGCATTTTCCGCGAAAGAATGCGCTTGGATATTGCAACCATTGGTATAGGCTGATGGATAGAAGTAAACAACGACAGGGCCTTTTTTGAGCTGCTCCTTGAGAGAATATTGGAAGGCTTTACCTGAGAAAGAGGCTTGTGTTGTAAAGTCGGGGGCAGCCTGACCTTCCTTCAGGGCAGCAAGGCTAGAGTGAGCCAACATCAGGCTAAAGCCAGAGATGAAAGCAAGTGAGAGTATTTTTTTCATTGTTGGGTTCCTGAATAAAAAAGGGATAAATATCGTGTAAAGCCTTACATCATGAGTTTGTTCTAGCTGTGAGCATTAAGGTTGCGCCGCAAGATAACTCGCAAGCTGATCGATTTCTTGGTCGCTCAGTTGACGCGTCACCAGATTCATGACGCCATCGCTCTGATTTTTTCGTTGGCCACTGCGCCAATCGAGTAACTGCTTCTGTAAGTAACGCCACTCTTGGCCTGCCAAACGCGGACCCAGGCTGGTCTTGGTTTTAGCGCCGGGAACGGTCTCTGCAATCCCTCGCGCGTCTTCACCGTGGCAACTTGCGCAAGCGAGGATTTGCCTTTGCGGATCACCTTGCAGATACAGGGCTTGGGCATGCTTGGACACAGTGACTGCATCGGAACGGTCTGCTTCCATGGGTTTTTGCGCTGAAAAATAGGCGAGTATGTCTGCCATGTCTTGGTCATCGACGCTTTTGGCCATCATTTGCATAAAATCGTCTTTACGTTTTCCTTCACGAAAATCTCGAATTTGTTTGAACAAATAGTGAAAGTCTTGTCCTGCCAGTTTGGCGAACTTAACGATTTTTCCCGCGCCATCGACATGTCCATGGCCTTGACCATCGACACCATGACATTCCATACAACGTTCGTTCTCAGCTTTGCTTTGGCCTCTTTGTGAATCACCTAAAGGCAGAGTAGCGTTACTGTTGCTAGCTATATTTTTTTTGTTTGTCGATTTCGTTTTTTGCGCAAAAGCCGGTAGCGCGCTCAGTGTGATGCCACTAAGCATGAGCGAGATGAGCGTGAGTCCGAGCAGGCGCATACCTATTCCTTTTTGTAGAAGGTATGGCAGGTACGGCAGGTGCGCGACAAGTTGGTCGCCGCATCGGTAGCCGCATCAAACTTATTGGCACTGACGGCATTGATGATTTCTACCGTCAGGTCTTTGCTCTTCTTCGAGAGATCTACCGCATTTTGCGCATCACCGCGCTTGACGAAATGCTCTTCAACCGTGATGAATAAGCGATTTAATTCTTTGGCATCTGCTGTCGAGCCTTTGGCATCTTTCAGAGATAAATTTGAGGACAAGCTCTTGTTAAGGTCTTCGATGTTCTGCATTAAATCCATGTCTAAGTCGCCGTCGGCAAAACAAAGACCGGTGATGGAACTCGCAACTAAAAAACAAATCAGTAAAACTTTACGCATACAATTCTTCAAAAAACAAAGTAGGTCGAGCACCTCGACCTACTTTAGCTGGGTGAGGCAAAAGTTACGCCAAGATGTCTTTCACGACCTTGCCGTAGACGACGGTTGGACGTTCTGAACGGCCATTGTTCAGGAACGTGGTTTTCAAATGATCTAAGCCCATCAATTGCAAAATCGTGGCGTGCAAATCGTAGGTGTCGACCGCTTTTTCTTTGTCGGCCACTTGCAAACCAATGGCATCGGTTTCGCCATAGGTGAAGCCGGCTTTTAAACCGCCACCGGCCATCCATTGCGTGTAGCCCCATGGATTGTGATCACGACCGTTTCCACTTTGTCCGTACGAAGTGCGGGCAAATTCGGAAGTCCAAACAACTAAGGTCGTATCGAGCAATCCACGTTGTTTCAGGTCTTCCAACAAGGCACCGATAGGTTTGTCGACAGCTTTGGCCATGACGCCGTGATTTTTCTCTAAGTTGTCATGGGCATCCCAGACGTTTTGTCCGGTCACATCTGTTTGGCCCGATGGTACGCCGGTGACGACGTGGACAAAACGCACACCACGCTCCACCAAGCGACGAGCGCGTAACAGTGTGGTGCCATAGCCAGAGGTAATTTCTTCATCGAGACCGTAGGCTTTGCGGGTTGATTCAGACTCTTTGCTGAGATCGACTGCTTCCGGTGCTGCTACCTGCATACGATCCGCTAATTCATAGGAACGCAAACGTGCTTTGAGCTCGGTGTCGTTAGGATATTTCTCTGCGCCTAGCTTGTTCAAACGGTTGAGCAAATCAAGAGAACTACGTTGTTGGTTAGCAGTTCTTACCTCAGGGCGATCCAAATACAAAATCGGTGAATTGCCAGGACGGAAAGCCGTGCCTTGATAAACCGCAGGTAAGAAACCGGAAGACCAGTTCACGCCGCCAGCTGTTGGTTCGCGATCGCCGCTATACAGCACAACATACGGTGGCAAATCTGGGTTGGCGGAACCTAAAGCATAGCTAATCCAAGCGCCTAAAGATGGGCGACCAGGGCTCAAATCACCCGTATTCAATTTGAGAATAGAAATATCATGGGTAGCACCGACGGTCACACTGGATTTAATAAAGGTCATTTTATCGGCATGCTTGGCGATATTTGGGACCAAATCAGAGAACCATGCACCGCTTTCACCATGCTGTTTCCAAGTGCGGTTAGAGGCGAATAATTTACCGACGCCACCTTGGGTACTGGTTTTGATGCCTTTCAAGAAGGAAGCCGGTACTTCTTGGCCTGCCAAACGAATCAATTCTGGTTTGTAGTCATACAGATCGAGGGTACTTGGCGCACCGTTTTGATGGAGCCAAATCACGGATTTGATCTTGGCTGGAAAGTGCGATGATTTTGGTGCGAGTGGATCGATCAATTCAGCGGCAGTTGCGGCGTTTAAGCCCAGACCTGGAACTAAACCCGTGATGGCAGCGCCACTTAAACCGAGGCCAGATTTCAATAGAAAGTCACGACGTGCATTGGTACTCATAGCAAAGTCTTTCAAAAAGTAGAGTAAAAAGTTGATCTTAGAATTTCGTTTGCACTGATGCTTTAGTTGCGTCCATCTTTGCGTCCATCAGTGCGTGCATCATTGATATTTTCGATTAGAAGCGATAAGCAAAGTCGTTTGAGTTCGACACTGTGTGAACTAGGTCCACCAGCGCCGCGGCGCGAACTGGATTAATCCGCGTACCTTGTTTCAAGCCTGTCGGTACAGCGACTTCAAACTTGCCAGTCCAAACACGTTCTTGAATGACTTTTTCCTGATTGTCGAGGAAGCTCTTCAAGACATCGCGTTCTTCCTTGCTCGGTTTGCGAGAAAATAGAGTGATGTAGAGTTGGTCGAGTTGCGCATTTTCATCTTTGCCTGCTGCGTTGATAATGCGACCTGCTAAAGCTTGTGACCAATTCGAAACGATGTCACTATTAAACAAAGCCAGAGCTTGCAGTGGTGTCGTTGTCACTTCACGTTTGTGATGTGGGTTAGACGGATTCGCTGGGTCAAAAGCTTGTGTCAAAGGATAAGGAATACTACGGCGTACGAAGACATAGATGCTGCGACGATTGTGGTCCGCTTCGTCTTTCGACACTTCCCATTGGTTCCCTGCATTCAGGCTCGAAGGGACTGGTGGGAATACTGCTGGGCCACCAATTTTGTCTTCTAACTTTCCAGAGGCGTATAACAAGGAGTCGCGAATCTCTTCCGCATCCAAACGCTTACGTGGATACACCGCGAGAAGTTTGTTTTCTGGGTCGGCTTTGACGACATCGAGACGCTCAGATGATGACTGACGATATACATTGGAGAGCAGAATGTCGCGTTGTAGCTTCTTCACGCTCCAACCATTCTTAACGAAGTTGGTCGCCAGATAATCGATGAGTTCAGGATGCGTTGGTTTTGTACCTGCGCGACCGAAATCTTGTGGCGTGCCGACGATACCTTTGTCAAACAATTGAGCCCAGACACGATTCACGTAGACGCGAGCCGTTAGTGGATTTTTCTCGCTGACTAACCAGTTGGCGAGTGCGGCGCGGCGACCTATGCCGTTTTTCGTAGGGGTAATCTCAAGTTTGTAATCGCCTGCCCATAAAGCAGGAATCGCAGGTTGCACGGATTCCAATGGACGTTCGTGGATACCACCGAAGCGAACTTGGGTAGGAATCGGGTCTGATCCAATTTCAACAGCCGTGGTCAAGAAGTTAGAACCACCCTTAGTAGGACGATACTTATCGAACTTACGCAGTTCAGCTGTCAGTTTTTGGTACTCTTTGTATTTGGCGATGTTTTCTTCTTTGAATTCGACAGTGCCTTTGTCTTCTGCAGAAATTCTTAAGTAGGCGACGATATCCTGTTCAGTAGCAACCGCATCTTTACGGAAGTTGACCCAGCGATCGAGCGGAGTCCAATCTTTTTCAGGTTTGAAAATAGAGTCGCGGCTATCTGTTAAGTAGCGTTCGTTATGATATTTGCGGCCTTCGGCACGCACGGTATCGAGAATCGCACGTTGTTTGGCGCGGATATCTTTGGTTAGTTCGTTATAGGCTGCTTGTGTTTTAGCGAATTCTTTGTCTGCTTCAGTTTCCGTCCCTTTCTCTAGGCGCGCACGTTCGTCAAACTGCGTATTGGAGAAGAAGGCTTGCAACTGGAAGTATTCTTTTTGACTGACTTTGTCAGCTTTGTGGTTGTGGCAGCGCGCGCAACCAATGGTTGAGGCGAGGAAGGTTTCGCCAACCAGATCTGTCATGTCGGTTGCAATTTGGTATTTGCGCTGTACTAAATCGCGCGAGTTACTGTTGTCGGGATATCCAGCTAAGAAACCAGTCGCAATTTTTGCTTCTTGGCTATTTGGGTAAAGCTCATCGCCGGCAATTTGTTCGCGCACAAATTGATTGAAGGGTTTATCTTGATTGAAGGCGTTGATGACATAGTCACGATAACGATAGTTATTAGGACGTGTATTATCGTTTTGGAAGCCAGCGCTATCAGCGTAGCGCGCCAGATCCAACCAGCGACGTGCTTGACGCTCACCAAAGTGCGGAGAGGACAACAAACGATCGACCAATTTTTCGTAAGCATCCGGAGATTTGTCGTTCTCGAAGGCTTTCACTTCTTCAGCCGTCGGCAATAAACCCCAAGCGTCTAGCGTGGCACGGCGAATGTAAGTCCCACGATCGGTTTCTTTAGACGGTTTGATTTTGGCATTTTCCAGTTTTGCCAAGATAAAAGCATCAATAGGATTTTTAACCCAAGCTTTTTGTTTTACCGCTGGTACTTCAGGTGCTTTTAATTCGCTGTAAGCCCAAGCCTTGTTTGCACTTGTGCTAGTTGGCTTGCTGGCGGCCTCCTTGTTGTCTTGAGCGAGAGCGACCGCTCCTACCGACAAACTCAAAGCGATAGCCAGACTTAAGGTTTTCTTCTTCATAGAACAACTCCCATTTCAGGTTTTGTGTACTTCATTGGTGGATTCGTTTCTGCAGTCCCGGCATGAATAGATCACCTGTTGAATTTGAGACGGGTCTGTAGATTTCCTTAGCTGTATCGCAAGGACTGTGCCATGTGCCTGTGCGCACACCTTTGTCGTATAAATTTGGAGCCTAAGTTGCTGATTTAATTGAAGAAATGCGTCACTTTGCGGAGGTCTGAGCGGTCTCGCCTAGCGCAAGCTCTGCTGCTCTTTAGCGAGCTGACTGTTGCAGTTTGTGCAGGGTTTAGCGGCAACTGTTTGAACTTCAACAGTGTGATGAATTTGCACTTGAGATGTTGGTTTTGCAGCATCGCTGTTGAATCTTCAACAGTCGTTTGCGGCAATTGGGTGTGCGGCCTTGCGCCACTACGCTTGGCAGTTTTCTGCTCGCAGCAGCGAAACTCTACGAGAGATAAACGATACAGATCGCATGCCATGTGCTGCTCGCAATTGAGCTTGAAATTAGCGTGGCATGCTTGTTGCAATGTCGATCTTGATTGATGTTGAAATCTCTCGTTTTTTTAATCTCACTGAAAGAGGATGTATATGAAATTGATTCGAAACACTGCCAAAGTTCTGAGCCTTGCAGCAATTCTAGGTTCGCTCGCATTCACTCCTTGGGTGCAGGCGCAGCAGGCGACGGCTGCTGCAACATCTGCTCCAACGCCAGCTCCACAAGCATGGACTTACAAAACTAAACAATTAGATCGTGCTGAGATCGATCGCCTTTTGTCGAATCCTAAAGGCGTCGTCGTGATCGATGTGCGTCGTCCAGATGAATTGATAAAAAATGGCAGCTTCCCGGTTTACCTCAGCATCCAATTGGCGGATCTGGAAAAGAGCTTGGATTTGATTCCTAAGGATCGCACCATTATTACGGTATCAAACCGTGCTCATCGCGCTGGTGCCGCCGGTGATCAATTGACAGCAAAAGGCTTTAAGGTTGCCGGTGCCGCAGGTAGCCTTGATTATGAAGATCAAGGTGGAGCGATTGCGCGTATTACTCCACCACCACCACGTACTCCGGCCGCAGGTGCGGCTGCTGTAGTTACACCCGCAGCACCTAAGTAAATCTGCCATTTGATTGGCAGATATCGATCGGTATGAAATGAAATTAGGAGTAAAAAGATGAGTACGCAGTTTGCATCCTCTCATAGCCTTGAAATTAATGAGTTCGAATATGTTGATGCGCAGTCGGCAAGTTCCTTGGGAACGAGCCACGTGTTCGTGATTCCACACTCATTTGAAGAAACCACCAGCGATGAAGTGCCCGTCTTATTATGGGACTGGCCGACACGTGTATTTCACTGGTCGTTGGTGGTGGCCTTTAGCGTCGCTGTCATTACAGCAAAGTTAGGTGGTGATTGGATGGCATTGCATGGCTTGGCTGGCATCAGTATTGTGGGCTTATTAGTTTTCCGTATTGTCTGGGGTTTCATCGGCGCCAAACCATCGCGTTTCTCAAGTTTCATACCGACGCCTTCGTCAATTCGCAGTTATTTCAGTGGGAAGTGGCAAGGAATAGGCCATAACCCCCTTGGCGCGCTTTCTGTACTGGGTTTGTTGACCTTGTTGGCATTGCAGGTCGGAGGTGGTTTGTTTACCGATGACGAGATTAGCTTCACAGGGCCATGGGCGCATGTCATCAGTAACGAACTGTCGGTGCGTCTAACCGGTTTGCATCATCAGTTATCCAATATCTTGTTAGGCCTAGTTGCTCTTCATGTGCTGGCGATTGCTTTTTACGCCTTTGTCAAAAAGCGCAATCTAGTGAAACCCATGATTACAGGTTGGCATCGTGCACCGTTCGATCAAGTCAGCGTTGCGCATGTTCGCCAAGGTCTGGAGGAGGAGCGATCATCCAAGCCAGGTTTGCGCTTTGTGCTCGCGCTGTCGCTGGCTTTGATTGCGGTTGGCTTGGCGGGTGGTCAACAGTGGCTGCCGAACAAAGCCGCATCCACTGTTGAGGCTCGCGACGAAGCACAGACCTCGGTACCGCTTTCGACTGCAGACACATCGAATCGCGAAAAAGCTGTTGAGTCGACTACGCCGCCGTCTGCCGCGAATGGCTGGTAGTGTGCTTTTGAGCGATATATAAGAAATCCATATAAAGAACAAAGAAATGATTAGTTCTAGTTTTAAGCCTATCGCTTTATGCTTCAAGCTAACAGGAGATCAGTAGCGTAAAAGGATTTCTTGATTGCGGTTTAGTTTGTGAATGATTCATGAGTTTGATTGTTAGTTTTCCATTATTTCAATATCGTTTTAGAGGAATTGTATGAATTTCAAGAAATTAGTTTTAGCGGCATCTTTGTCCGTGAGTAGTGTTTTGGCAGTGGCAGCTTACGCAGCGGATGTGAGTTTGCTCAATGTGTCTTATGACCCAACACGCGAGTTGTACCAAGAAGTGAACGTAGCGTTCGCTAAATATTGGAAAACAAAATCGGGTGATAACGTCACCATCAAGCAATCGCATGGCGGTTCTGGTAAGCAAGCGCGTGCGGTAATTGACGGCTTGGATGCAGACGTACTTACCTTAGCTCTGGCCTATGATATCGACGCTGTAGCCGAAAAGAATTTGTTAGATAGTAAATGGCAAAAACGCTTGACACATAACTCTTCGCCATACACTTCTACGATTGTGTTCTTGGTGCGCAAAGGCAATTCCAAAGGAATTAAAGATTGGAATGACTTGGTGAAACCAGGCGTGTCTGTGATTACACCAAATCCAAAAACATCCGGTGGCGCTCGCTGGAATTACCTCGCAGCTTGGGGTTATTCTTTGAAACAAAAAGGCGGTACGGATGCGGGTGCTAAAGAGTTTGTGAAAAACTTGTACAAAAATGTACCAGTCTTGGATTCTGGCGCGCGCGGTTCTACTGTAACTTTCGCAGAACGTGGCTTGGGCGATGTCTTGATCACGTGGGAAAACGAAGCCTATTTGGCATTGAAAGAATTTGGCGCAGATAAGTTTGAAATTATTACTCCACCTTTGAGTATCTTGGCAGAGCCACCAGTTACTGTGGTTGATAAAACCGTTGATAAGCGTGGCACACGTAAAGTCGCTGAAGCGTATTTGAACTATCTGTACACAGATGAAGCGCAAGATATCATCGGTAAGAACTTCTACCGTCCTATCTCCGACAAAGTAGCGAAAAAATATGCTTCTCAGTTTGGTAAAGTAAATCTGTTCAAGATTGATGATGTATTCGGCGGTTGGACGAAAGCACAAAAAGATCACTTTGCCGATGGTGGCACGTTTGATCAGATCTATCAGCCAAAATAATTGGGCTAGCAACTGAATTCACATTACATGATAACGAGTAAGCGCGAGGTATAGTCGAATGCTTCCTCGCTATCATCTAGGGTGAACTGTTTTGGAGTAGTTGGCGATGGCGCCAGGGCTTGCGGCGCAAGCTCAAGGCGCGATCTCCATGTTGTGCGCAGTGAGAGGTCAACCATTCAAGTACTTGTCTAAACGAGCACTTCAATTGTCGACTTTATGTCTGATGTAAGCTGTAAATTTGTAGATTAGATTTGTAGATGAGTTGTGACGCTGTTGAGCGTTTTGAAATTAACCCTATTTTTAAGAAGAAGCCAAGTGAACAAACTCCTCACCTTTCCTGAATCGAGCGGCAGTCCCTTATCGATACGGGCGAAGGCGATGCTGTTTAACGATCCTCGCTCTTCAGAACTGTTGGAACAAGTTGAACGGATCGCACGATCTGAGGCGACAGCCTTGATCATTGGTGAGACCGGCACTGGTAAGGAATTGATTGCCCGTCATATTCATACTGCCAGTGGTCGCCGTGGCCCCTTTATCGCGGTCAATTGCGGTGCTTTTAGCGAGACCTTGATTGATGCGGAATTATTCGGTCATGAGGCGGGTGCTTTTACGGGAGCAAATCAAGCGAGGTCTGGCTGGTTCGAAGCCGCCAATGGCGGCACCTTATTTCTAGACGAGGTCGGTGATTTATCGCTGGCCTTGCAAGTCAAACTGTTGAGGGTGCTGCAAGAACGACAGGTCGTTCGTATCGGCTCGCGTAAACCGATCGCATTAGATGTGCGCTTGGTTGCCGCAACCAACGTCGATTTGCAGAAGGCAGTCGCAGCTGATCGTTTCCGTGCTGATCTGTATTACCGCTTGAGTGTGGCGACGATCGATTTGCCACCTTTATGCGATAGGCCCGGTGATATTTTGCCCTTGGCGCGGCATTTCATTGATACCTATCGCGATCGCCTACAGTTGAATCGAATTAATCTTTCACGCGAAGCAGAGGCGGCTTTGCTTGCGTATGAATGGCCCGGCAATATCCGAGAGCTAGAGAACGTCGTTCACTACAGCCTGATTATTTGCCGCAATAATATTATCGAAGCAGATGATCTACGTCTTGTAGGGGCCTTACATCGTAAGCGTTCAAAAGCGGTCATCGAGCCTGCGGCCGTGGTCGAAGAAACCGTGTTGTCATCATTCGAATCAGATAGTGTAGCGGAGACGCGCGCCGTTCACGATGCTGTGCATCAAGATGTTTTAGCGCAAACGCCAGCGACTTTGTTATCGTCGCTGCAGCAAATCGAAAATCTATTCGACACCTTGATTACTGAAGATCAAAAAAATCTACTTGAAACTGTCGAGCAGCTACTCATCAACGTTGCCTATACGCGGTGTAACTTGAATCAAGTACAAACCGCGAAAGTATTAGGGATCAGCCGCAATATCCTACGGACCTACCTAAAACGTTACGGTTTTATCGGGCAAGAGGCGAGTGAGCTTGATACGGCGAACAATCGTGATCGTCTACAGACGGAGACCGCGATCGCGTAGTAGGTGCGACGCATTTCTTCACATCTCTTGCGTCATCGCGCTTGATATCTTTTCTCTGCATAAGTTTGCGCGAAAGCATTCGTTCACATTTTCTTGTGATTGATTATGCTGTCATGCATCGGCTGTGCTTGTGCCATCTTCATGTCACTAAGTGGTTTGAGCATAGCGCCGAATTGATTCATCAAGGGCCATCCCCATTTGTATGAGAGCTAAACATATGCATTATCCTGCATTAGAGAAATATTTGGATCATTTGAAATCCACTTATGCCAATCCCCAAAACAATTTGAGCCGCATTCACCTCGATGAGCAAGGTCGCGCAATCGGGAAGTTTTTTAAGGCGCGTCTCAGTAGCGTCTATCAAACCATTCGTGACGGCCAAGGTGGTGCGATTTTGGCGTATGAAGCCTATGCCCGTAGTTTTTCGCAAGAAGATAGTGGTTTGAGTGTCTGGCGTTTATTAGAAAATGCCGCGAATGATGACGAGTCGGTAGAGCTTGATCGCTTATGCCGTTTGCTACATACGATCAATTATTTCAGACAAGTCGAAGGCACGATACCTGATCTGTATTTGTCGGTACACAATCGTTTGTTGACCGCGGTCAGTGGTAATCACGGCGCGGCATTTCGTCATGTACTGGAAGGACTAGGTCTGCCTCAGCAGCCTATCGTCTTGCAGTTACCCGCGATTTCGCTGAGCCAACGCTGGGTCTTGAGCCATGTGACTGAAAACTATAAGAGAAATGGTTTTCGAATTGCTGCTCTGGCGAGCTCCCTGGGTGAGGCGCAAGATCTTTTGGGGTGCATTCGTCCTGAAGCAATCAAACTCGATGCGAGCCGCATTACCGAGCGCGAGCAGGGCGAGGCATTGGCTAAGCTGTTGATCGATGCGCAAGAGGCAGGGACTCGCATCATCCTGCGCAAGATCGAGAAACTAGAAACCTTGCAACTGCTGCATCGAACGATACCAAGGGAATTGAATTTTGCTGTGCAGGGTTTTGTGTTCGAGCAGCCTAATCCGAGCTTGGAGCGTTTGGCTCGCGATGTCGAGCATAGCCTATATCATCCAGCGCACCTATTGGCTGAAGCAATTGATTTGCCCCTCTAGTGCGGCGATCCTGATTTGCGCTCCAAAGAAACGCTTGTTTTTTCTCTGACAATCATTTCAATAGTCATTTTAATATTCACTTTAATTTTTGCGAAGAGCTTGCCACAAGCATTTGGCTCTTCGCATTTTTGCATTCTTACTTCGATCTTTTGCGCCTCCCCCTCTGGGAGCAGTCTGTTTTCGCTATGCATTTTTCGCTTATTACCGAAACGACTAAGAACATGTGAAAAAAATCGTTTTCCATATAACGTCGCTATGTAATCATGCGCCATTCTTAGTCACATTAGTAATATAAAAAAGGCAGCGCATGGCATTTTTCAGCACAGATCGAGCGAAGGCGAGACGCGTTATTCCTGGCTTCCACCTGTCGGTCGGATTCACTATCTTCTATTTGGGACTCATCGTTCTGATTCCTTTATCTGCCGTGTTTGTGAAGACTTTCACCATGACTTGGGATGCGTTTTGGCATACGGTG
>CANHZI010000020.1 GCA_947464955.1 Oxalobacteraceae bacterium | reverse complement strand
TTGTTTTCTGTGACGCCACCATCCTATCGTTTCGATATCGAAATCGAAGAAGATTTGATCGAAGAAGTGGTGCGCGTGTTTGGTTTTGAAAATATTCCTTCCTTGCCACCGGTTGCGCCAAACGCGATGTTGATCGCGCCAGAGAATACGCGTTCGGCATTTACTTTGCGCCGTCAAATTGCGGATATGGATTACCAAGAAGTCGTCAACTATAGCTTTGTTGAAGAAGCCTGGGAAAAAGACTTCTGCAATAACGATCAAGCGATCAAATTGCAAAATCCGATTGCGAGTCAAATGAGTGTGATGCGTACCAGTTTGATCGCAAGCTTGGTTGCCAATGCGCGTTATAACCTGAATCGTAAAATTAATCGCGTTCGTATTTTTGAATTGGCTGCAGTTTATCTGCGCGATGAAAAAGTACAAGACGGTCCTTTAAGCGTTGCCGGCTACGATCAACCGAAACGTTTGGCGGCACTCGCTTACGGCCCTGTTGCGGAAGAGCAGTGGGGTATGCCAACACGTAATGTTGATTTCTTCGATGTCAAAGCGGATCTGGAAAACTTGTTCGCGCCGAAAGTTCTACGCTTCAACAAGATTGATCATCCTGCATTACATCCAGGACGTGCTGCAACAGTTGAATGCGATGGTAAAGTCATTGGTCTCATTGGAGAACTGCATCCACGCTTGCAACAGAAATATGATTTGCCATTCGCGCCTATCGTGTTTGAAGTCGCTGCCGATGCCTTGCAAGCGGTCAGTCTGCCGAGTCATCGTGACATTTCTAAATTCCAAGCGGTGACCCGTGATTTAGCCTTGGTCGTCAAGCAGTCTGTGAGTGTGCAAAGTTTGGTTGATGTTTTCCACGCGGAAATAAAGAAAGCAGATTCTTGCAAAATCGTGCAAGACCTTGTTTTATTTGATGAATATCGTGGCAAAGGTTTGGAAAATGATGAGAAAAGTCTTGCATTCCGCTTTAGCTTGCAAGATACTCAGAATACCTTACAAGATGAAACAGTTGAGCAAGCAATGACTGCTTTAGTCAACGCTGCGGCTGCGGCTGTTTCGGCAAGACTACGTTAAATATTAAATAAAGTTTTTATTTAAGGTTTTTATTTAAATAATCGTACAAAGCTTGACGCTCTCAATGCCAGAATGCAAGGCAGGGTAGAGCGTCAAAGTGTTTTTTGAGCGCTAATTAGATGTGATTTTCTGTAGTGCGGTACATACAAGAAAAACAGATACAGAGATGGGTTCACAATGATAAACGAAGTAAATCCTGCAGATCTTCAAACTTTGCTGGACGAAGATTTGAAACGGGCTGTGCGTGAAGCACAAGCGCGATCGAAGGCGGAGAAAGATTTGCCGACCTTGACTAAAGCTGAGCTCGCTGAACTCTTGTTCGAGCAAGTTGGTTTGAATAAGCGCGAAGCGAAAGATATGGTCGAAACGTTTTTTGGTGAAATTCGTGATGCCCTAGAGCGGGGTGCTGAAGTAAAGCTGTCTGGCTTCGGCAATTTTCAATTGCGTGATAAACCACAACGTCCAGGTCGCAATCCAAAAACAGGGGAAGAGATCCCGATTACAGCGCGTCGTGTTGTGACTTTCCATGCCAGTCAAAAGCTTAAAGGTATGGTGGAAGATCTCCACACACCAAGTCAATTTAACGTGGCTAACGCAGCCTAATTGTCGATATGAGTGACGCCGCCATGGAAAATTTCGTGCTGCCGCCTATCCCCGCCAAACGGTATTTTACGATTGGTGAGGTGAGTGATTTATGCGGTGTAAAACCGCATGTATTGCGCTATTGGGAGCAAGAGTTTGCCCAACTTAAGCCAGTAAAGCGCCGCGGAAATCGTCGTTATTATCAGCATCACGAAGTACTACTGATTCGTCGTATACGCGAACTACTTTATGATCAAGGTTTTACCATCAATGGTGCGCGCAACAAACTCAATAATCAGGCGACGCACGAAGAAGTGAAAGTAGAGCAGACGAATAATGATCCACTGAGCTTGGGACAAATTCGATCAGAGTTACAAGCACTACTTAGCTTACTAAAATTATGAGAAGAGCCGGAACTTAGTTCCGGCTTTTTTTCTGGCTATCGTTGCCTTTTGATTTCGCGCGGTAGCTGCAGTGTCGGCCAATTTATCGGTGACCGATAATTTTAAATGTACTCTATGGGATCAAGTACATCGGTCATGATGATGAATGCTACCAAAGGCCCTATAGTTCAACACGAGTGTGGCGAAACCAGCTTATTGTGCCAGCTTTACAAAGCTGGCATTCTCACATCATCCAAGGGTACGGCTCAGTTTTTTGCCGATCTGAATCGAATTCTGCTCCTGTGATTAATTCAACGATGAACCCTGTGTCACTGATCGGAGACGATACCTCGAAGATTGAAAGATTCATGATGTGGAAGAATGTAAACAGGATTTGCAGACGATGACGCTGATTCTTTCTGTTGGTGTGAAGAAGGGCTCCAGAGGCGAGCCCTTCTTTATACAGCAAATCACACGTTAGCGTAGACTCAAGGTCTGACTCTTCCATATAGCATCTTGCCATTTGTAGAAGGTGCTCAATGAGGAAGGATTGTCAGCACCGTTTTCTGCCTGCAGCGTATCCATATTAATGACCTCAAATCGACGTTTAAAGACGCCATCGACTTTCGCCTCGCGCGCTACCAGCATTTTATTTGTCGCTGGCACCCAACCTGCGAATTCGACATAGCCTAACTGTGGATCGGTATTGGCTGGTGGCAGAACGTCAATGATCCAGCCGTTACTTGTTTGATGGAATAGCCATAATTCACGCCAACTTTCCATCGGTTGTACGGCGAGTGTGAGTGCGGTGCTATGGGTATTCGCGCGCGCTGAGTGTGACCATACTACGCTGTAAGTACAACGTTTAGCTAAGGGATTCTTCAAGTCATGTTTAGCGTCGATCAGATGGACGCAAGTTTCACCAGGTTCACCAGCGCTAGTGACGATTTTTAATGTACTTTTGTTTTGCATTGCAAGTTCTGCCGCCCAACGTGAAGTGCCGGCACGAATGCCTGTGTCGGTATAGCTGAATTTGTCTTCGTCACTTAATTCTTCTTTGTTGATGGAAGCTAATTCAAGTACGGCGCGATTGCCGGCTGCTTGTACATCCTTGTTCATTTCATCTTTGTTTTCCGCTTTCCGCGCACGTTGAAAGGCGATTGCCGACCATACTGTTGCTTTACGCATTTTGATACGATTCTTTAGTTGTTCTGGTAATTTACTTGTCTCTACACGGTCCAACACATCGGCACGCCAGGTGTCGATCGCAGATTTTTCTAATGGTCTGGTCGCCGGATCGATACATTCCGAACGTGTTAGCGCTAGTGCGGCACGGGCCTTTTGTTCGTCGCTTGCGTTCATGGCTAAGACACGGCGAAAAGCCTCACCGTCATAGCAAAGTTGAATACGGCCTTCGCGTTCAAAGCTTTTGAATTGCACACCGTAGTAGGTCGCCACTTCTAAGTGCGCTGCAATCGCGGTTTCCATTTGTTTGTTTGGCTTTGTGCTTCCGGTCTGCGCTTGTAAATTCGTCGAGCGGCGTGCTAAACGCTCGGCCATGCTACCTAACGCATCAAAGATTTCAGCGTTGATTTGATTCGCTGGTGCGGCTTTCAAATAGGCGGCAGCGTAGCTAATGCCGAGAGCTTCGGAGCCAGGTGTGTCGCGCAGAAAACGGATCACTGACATACTTTCAGCGGCACCATCGGCTTCGGTTCTGACCAAGCGCACTTGACTCGCTTTGATGAAGCCAGCGCGTTCACGTCTATGGTCATATACCTGCAAATAGTCCATGCGCTCGCCACGAATTTCGAGGCTATCGCCTTGCCATAGGACGACTTGTTGCTGAGCACTATCGCGAGGTGAGGCTCTGAGTGCTGCCTGGTCTTGGGTGACGATGGCGATCAAACTGGAAGCGGCGATGGTACTTAAGGTGCTAAACATGATAGATCCTGTTGTAAGAAATAATCGTTAGGTGTCGTTAAGGTGTCGTTAAGGTGTCGTTGAGACCGAATTAATTGCTTTCGGTATTGGCTTCAGTGTTCTCGGTTTGCGTTTCTTTATTGGTGCGTTGCGCTTTGGCATTGTTACCGCTACCAAGCAAAGCAGAACCAATGAAGCCGCCATCTGCTGGGGGAGGCGCAATAATTACAGAGATCTTGTCGGACAATTTGTCAGCCATGGTTTTTTGGATCAACAATGGGTGTTTGCTCAAGAGTGCACCGTCACGTTCCAATTGAGCGCTCGAGACTTTGCCTACCAATTCTTGGCGATAGGCTTCCGCATCGGCTAACTTACGACGAGAATCGGCTTCACCGGCGGCTTCAATCAAACGTGATTGGGCATTACCTTCGGAAGTTTTGATCATCGAAATTTTGGCGGCTTCTGCTTCCAATTGGCGTTGTTCGATTTGTTTCTGTTTGAACGGCAATACGTGTTTCATGGCTTCCTCTTGTGCTTTTGCCGCGATCACTTGTTCATTACCCGCCGCTTCCGCTGCTTTTTCGCGACGTACTTTTTCTGCTTCTGATTCCAAGGCAGACTGCTTTACCTGCTTTTCTTTCAGTTCCAAGGTGTAACGCATTTTTTCACTCTCAAGTTCTTCAGCTAAGAGCTTTTCCATGCCGCGTTTATAATCTTCTGGCAAGTCGATCTTGCCGATCATTACCGCATGCAAAATAATGCCTTCGGCTGCCAATTTAGGTTTTAATTCCGTTTCGATGACTTGTTGAATCTCACCACGCTTGGTCGAGAAAATCTCTTTGACCGTGTAACGGGTGAACGCCTTGTACATCACACCTTGCACCATCGGTTCTACGATCTCTGCATTGACATTCTCTGGTAAACCTTTGGTATTGCTGATGAGCTTAGCTGGGTCGATGGCATAACGCACAGCCAAATCAACGCCTAAGGACAAACCTTCGACTGACTGAAACGGAGCATCGTTGCTGGCGCTTGTTTTCGATGGGCGATATAACTGATCTTGCAAGGAGAATTTGCGCAATTGGAATAAGCCCGGAATCACGATCACACTGCCTTCACGGAAGGCGGTGACGTTGCCCGTCAATTGATTAGATCGAATACCGATTTCGCCACGGCTTACCGTTTTGAGCGGAGGATGGTTATACAAGCTGTAGGCAACCAAGCTGATGGCGCTGATTACACCTAGGCTTGTCAGCGTCTTTTTGGTAATCAATGGACGACGTTCTTTGACCTGGAACTCCGCTGGGTATTCACTTTGATATTCACTTTCTTCCGTAGTGGTCGCCTCTTTGTCAAAACCGCTGGGCGCGCTGTAGCCTGGGTTTTTGCTGCCGAACAAAGAAGTAAAACTGGAACGAACTGCATTAACGATGGTTTTTAAACGATTGCTCATAGTAGCCTCCTAATTGGTTTCAAAATGACTTTGTTTGTGTATCCGGGGATCGAACTTGTTGTCTTTCCTTGAGACGAATCTTGCGCCTAGCGGGCAAGAGCGTTCAATGCCGCCGGCGGGTGAAAATCATCGCAAAGCAGGAAAGAAAACGGCGCGTTCGGAGGAGACGGAAGATCTTGTGAGGAAAAACTCACAGCTGAGGACTGACTTTTGCCCCAAAAAAAGGGATACTGCGAAAACACATCGATTTTCTGCTGGATTTAGCGGAAATCAAGAGACAAAAGAACAAAGATTGGAGTGCGAGTTGATGTCTGCAATGTCAGAAATTAGGGTTGCAGTGATTGAAGATGATTTGCCTACGAGCAATCAGTTCAAAACTTGGATAGAAGCGGCTAAACCCGGCATACAAATCGATCAATGGTTTAACCGTGATGATGCAGAAGCCGCTATCGTACGTGAACAGTACGATTTGGTGGTGCTGGACATTGAGTTAGGTCGCGAACGCCATGCCGGTGTAGCGATCATTAATGCCATCAACAAGAACATCAGTCGTGACGGCCAGGCGACGCCAGTATTGGTCGTATCAGCCATGCCGGCGACGATCTATCGCAGCATCATGAAGGCGCTAGATGCATGGGACTACCTGCAAAAAGCTACTTTCGAGGAGGCTGATTTCATCGAAACCTTTTTGGATATGTTGCGCGCCGTGAGAGAGCGGCGTCAAGCGAAGAATGAAGCGAAGAAAGAAGCGACGAAGGAATTACCAAATAGTGGTGAAGCCTTGACCATGGATCCATTGCGCCAACGTACACCGATGTGGCGAGGGCAGCGGATCAACTTACCTTTGACAGCGCAACGCATTCTTGCCGTGATGTTGGAAAAGCGGGGCCAAGTGGTGTCGTATGACGATCTGTATGAAGTGGTGAAGAGCGGACGCAATCGCGACAATATTCGTAAGCATGTGAGCACCATACGCGATGCGTTTCGAGAAATTGATCCAGATTTCGAAGGCATAGAAAACGTGCCTATGCGCGGTTTTCGTTGGGTGGAAAGCGTATGAAACGTTTGCTGTTAGCGAGCTATCGACTACGGATTATTTTTCGTAGCGTGTTTTTGCTATTGGCACTGGCAACCTTAGGACTTGCACTCTCTTTGCTGCAACAAGAGAAGCAGCTTAGTTACAACAATTATCAAGCGAACTTCAATAAGACCGTAAGCCAAATTACCGCGACGCTACGCCATCCTGCGGGTCAATTGGCATTACTTAATCCGCCTTTGGATCAAGATACAGCAAACTTGCATCCCTTGCTTTTGCCATTCTCTGCCTTAGACTTTGACGATCAAAGCAAAGTGCAGCAGGCCATCGCCATGTCGGGTTGTTTGGTGCAATACGGTAATGATGGTTCACTGTGTGTCGGCATTGGGAATAATCCTTGGGCAGGTGGTTTTATCTATGTCGCGGGAAGTTTCAATAGCGCGGCACTCGTGTCGCATCCTCGCGGGCAGTTGATCAAAGATGAAGCACATCGTATTCGTGTTAGCGTAGCTTTGCGCGGACAACATTATCAATGGATAGCTCCCTTTGAAGAGGAAATCAGTACGCGTCCTAACTCTGGCATTCGTGGACGCTGGGTTGGTTTCTTAGAGTCTGAAGTTGCTAAATCAGGTGCGCGTCCAGTACGTGACTTCCGTGGTTGGGCTTGGCAGAAGGCCGTTTGTAATAATCCAGATAAGGATGCAGACAAAGATGGCAAAGATCTTAATTGTGAGCGCAATACCTTCTTCTCCCTGCGTTTGCCTATCGCTGTTTTGCAGGAAGCGCTGTTTGAAAAGAAACGGCCCGTTTGGCCGCCGCAGGATTTAGAGCAAATCCAAGTGGAACTGACCGTCTTAGCGCCAGAAAGCGAAATCCCTCTTCTCGATAGTAAATCGGTTCCAAGTGCGACACCATTTTCACTGAACGACCTCAATGCTTTGTTGCTGCCCGGTGAGAGTTTGGTGCTGCGTAAATCCTCGGACAAAAAAGAGGTGATCCGATTGCTCGGTAAAGTCGAGCAAGAGGAAGAATCGTCGAACTTACTCACGCGACTGATTCGGCGTTTGCCTGTCGACGAGTTTGCTACGCCCTTGGAAAGCAAAGAGTTAATCAGTACGCCTCTAGATAATTATGAACTCATGATGAAGGGCGATGTGCGCAGCATCAGTAAAAGTTTGAGTGTGGTGGCAACCCGCGTTTCTTGGTTCGTCGGCGCCATGCTGTTGGCTTTATTGTTGGCTTGGCTTTTGATTGAAATTAGCATTATTCGCCGCATTACTTTGCTGACCCGCCGAGCCGCAGCGCTGTCGCGCACGATGAAAGGGGCAGGGGAGCTCGATCAACTGGATGTGAGTGATTTGCGCAGCCCCGATGAGCTTGGGGTGTTGGCAAGTGGTTTGCATGATCTTTTGCGTAGGGTGAAAGAAGACGTTGAGCGCGAAACGATACGTACTGAGCAAGAAAAGCAAATGTGGCATGCGGTAGGCCATGAAATCATGTCGCCGCTCCAGAGTTTGATGGTGTTACATCCTAGCGCTGAGGATGAAAGTCATCGCTACATCAGCCGCATGCAACAAGCGATTAAAGTCCTTTATGGCAGTGCGACGCCGAGTGAGGCTTTCCAATCGACGGTCTTGCAAATTGGTGAGCTTGATATTACTGAATTCCTACGGCATGTCGCTACGAACGCACCTCATGCAGGCATTGCTCATGTGTTGTTTGAATCGAATCAATCTAATTTGGTGGTGAAAGCGGACGAATACTCACTCGAGGATGTAGTCACGCATGTATTAAAGAACGCTGACCGTTATCGCCCTGATGAGAGTCCAATTCGGATTTATTTATTAGTCGATGAAACGACAGTGTCGGTTGTCATTCACAATCAAGGGCCGCATATTGCTCCGGAGATGCTGGATAAGATCTTTGAATATGGCGTATCGGATCAACTCGAGTCTGGCGCCAATGGTAATCGGGGGCAGGGTTTATTTGTCGCGCAAACTTATATGGCAAAAATGGGAGGAACCATCGCTGCTCGTAATGTTTCTGATGGCGTTGAGTTTGTATTGAGCCTGCCTCGCCCCATACGATAGTTACTTATTTCTGGTAGCCATTATCCATTGGGGCATAGTGTCTTAGGCTAATGATTCAGCTGTTGTCGGATAGCCGACGGCAATTCGCTTGCAACTAAGCCGATTGGTCCTAAGCCTTGCGCAACGAGATCGTCGGCAGCAGCACCGTGCGCGAAGCAGGCCAGTCGTGCAGCGTCGATGGCGGTGAGTCCCTGCGCTAGTAGAGCCGCACACACGCCCGTTAACACATCACCGGTGCCGCCAGTCGCGAGAGCAGGGTTGCCGCTGGTGTTGATATAACTTTGTGCTTCGCCACAAATAATACTGCCAGAGCCCTTGAGAACAAAAATAGCTTGGTACCGTTTCGTCAATTGAGCGGCCGCTGACAGTCTATTGGCTTGCACCTCGATGGTGCTGGTTTGTAAAAGTCGTGCGGCCTCAAGTGGATGGGGCGTTAGAATGCTCGTGAAGTTTTGAGTCGAACGTAATGCAAGCAGGTCTTGCAGATGTCCATCGTCTGCGATTAAATTGATGGCGTCTGCATCAATTATCAGTCGCGGTGAATGCGTCAAAGCATATGCTAGAACTTCTTTCACTTGCTTACTCTTGCCTAAGCCAGGCCCAATAGCGACGACGCCTGAATGCATCTCAATCTGGTCAACGTGATGGCACATGATCTCAGGATGGATCGAGTCGAATAACACTGGCGATTTGCCGCCCTCACCACAAAAGCCGATATGGACTTTTCCCGCACCTGCGAATAGGGCCGCGCGGGCGCTAAGGATAGCGGCGCCGTACATACCATCTGCACCGCCGACAATACTCACATTTCCAAAGCTGCCCTTATTGCTATCATGCAGTCTTGGCGTGAGTAGCGACTGGGTATTTTCTTGGGTATTGAGTGTAATGGTGGGTTCTGGAAAGTCACTGGGATTGATGTCCAGCGTATTGAGTAAGACTTGCCCTGCCAAGTCTCTGCCTTTCGCTGTAAATAAGCCAGGTTTATAGGCAATGAAAGTGATGGTATGGCTGGCGCGAACGGCTGTCATTTCCTTGTCGTTTTGTATCGTGCCGCGACATGTTTGCCCGGTATCTGCCATGAGTCCACTGGGAATGTCGAGTGCCAAAACAGGTATCGCATTTCTTGAGCTTGTTTGATTGATTAAACCAACGATCTCACTCGCCAGCCCCGCAATTGGACGATTGAGTCCGATGCCGAATAAGCCATCGACGATCAAAGCAGCTTTGTCTAATAATTGTTCAAGATCTTTGCGATCCTTGATCCAGCTAATCGCATTGTTTCTGGCATTCTGTAATGCTAGTAAAGCATCCGGAGAATAGTTTGTTTCTTCGCCTATCGTATAGATGCTGACTTTATACCCACGTTGACTTAGATGTGCGGCCATTTCAAAAGCGTCACCGCCATTATCTCCAGCGCCAGCAAATACTAGTAGCGGGCTTCCTGTCGGTGCCAGTTGGCTAGCAAAATTGGCGGCTGCTAAGCCCGCTCTTTGCATAAGGCTTGGGGTCGGCAAGCGGCTTTTAGCTAGACCTTCAATATGACGAATTTGTTCGCAGGTATACACTGACAAATTATTGGCGATAGAAGAGTTCATATGTCAGCGTGTTTGGTGTTGATACCACCATAGGTTTGTTGAGCGTCTTAATTCGAAGGTGTGGGAGGAAGACTTTGCCCCATGCTATTAATCGCGTCTATCATGTGGCGGAAGATGTTTTCAAATGGTAAAAGAAGGTAGGGTAACACTAAACCTAACATCACAAAACCAACGGTGATGGTAATCGGAAATCCGATACCAAAAATGTTTAACTGCGGAGCAGCTCTGGTCAATATGCCTAGCGCAATATTCGCGATCAAGAGCGCCGCGACGATCGGGAGTGACAAGAGCATGCCAACCTTGAATATTTCTTGCCCCCAGATTACTAGCTTTTGCGAGCTAAATCCCATTTCTAAGGAAGTTGAAATAGGAATCGTCTTAAAGCTCGTCACTAAGGCTTCAAACATTGCTAGATGCACGTTCATCGTTAGGATCAATAAGGTCGCAATGATAACCAAGAATTGGCTGATCGCAGTTGATCTACCTCGTGTTTGTGGATCAAAAAACGTGGCAAAGCCCAATCCCATGGTGAGGCCTGCAACTTCACCCGCCATTTCGACCCCAGCCATAATGATACGCACCATGAAGCCCATAGCAAGCCCAACGACAAACTGTTGAATCAGAATCATGATGCCTGTGATGGAGACCATGTCGACATTTGCAATGGGATCAATGGTCGGTGCGACGATTAAAGCCAGCATTACGCCGAGCGCGATCTTAACCAAAGGAGGGACGCCATTGTTACCGAATGGCGGGGCGACGACAATGAATCCAAGTATGCGAGTGAGGGGCCACAGAAATGCGGCGATGAGGGAGAGCAGCTCTTGGGTACTAATTGAAATCATGGCGACTAGCCAGCGATCGTGGCGATCCCTGTAAATACTTCACGCATGTAATCGCCCATCACGGTCAGCATCCAGGGTCCTGCGATCACGAGAGTGACAAATATGCCGACAAGTTTTGGAATAAAAGACAGTGTCGTTTCATTGATCTGTGTGGCTGCTTGGAAGATACTGACTAACAAACCGATCACCAGTGCAACCAGTAGAAGAGGGGCAGAAACCATCAAGGTGATTTCCATTGCATGTCGACCTAAAGTCATTACGCTGTCGGGTGTCATGTCAATTCCTAATAAAAACTTCTTGCTAACGAGCCGATTAATAGTTGCCAACCATCGACGAGTACAAATAGCATCAACTTAAACGGAAGGGATACGATAGAAGGTGACACCATCATCATACCCATGGCCATCAGCACGCTAGCTACCACCATATCGATAATAAGAAATGGAATAAAGATGGCGAAACTAATTTGGAAGGCAGTCTTAAGTTCGCTGGTAATGAAAGCTGGTATCAGAACACGTAGCGGCACATCTTCTGGGCCTTGTAGCGCTGGTGTATTTGAAAGACGTACATAGAGGGCGATGTCGGTTTCTCGAGTTTGCTTCAGCATGAACTGCTTCAGTGGCTCAACACCTTTCTCCATCGCTTTTTGCATGGTAATTTTGTTTTCGCTAAACGGTAGGTATGCGTCTTGGTATATCTTGTCAAACGAAGGCCCCATGACAAATAAGGTCAGAAACAAAGAGAGACCTACCAGAACTTGGTTTGGTGGTGCGCCTTGTGTGCCCAATGCTTGACGTAATAGAGAGAGGACGATGATGATTCGCGTAAAACTGGTCATCATCAAAAGTACAGCCGGCAAAAAACTGAGCGCTGTTAGAAACAGCAGCGTCTGAATACTCAGTGAATAGTTTTGACCACCACCAGCCGCAGGCGTACTCGTGATCACGGGCAAAGCGCTGTTAGCCTGTGCAAACGCAACTTCCGGTGTTGCCGCGAATAGTGCCAAGGCAGCGAGGCTGGCTGCAAGGCCAAGGTAAGCGCGTGGTCTTTTCATAATCTTACTTTAAGGCTGAGGTGAATTGCGCTTGTCGAGATTTTTCTTTAACCAGTCTGCGAAGGAATTCGGTACAACTTGATTCGTTTCTGTACTTGGAATTTCCTGTTTGGGTAAGGTCGCTAAAGTATTGATGTTCTGTGCAGTCACTCCGAGCACTAACCATTGATCAGCGACCTCCACGACCATGATCTTTTCACGATTTCCAATATTCAAACCACCAATCACTCTCATTTGTAGCAAATGTCCGTTTGCGATTGGTCCAATTCGTTTGAATAACCAAGCCGCAACCAACATCAACGCAATGACGAAAGACAGTGCCAAAAAAATTTGTAATAGGCCGGTAGTTGGTGACACCGTTTTTGTTTGCGCCAAGCATACGCCTGGCGCCGCAATACAAATCAGAAACGAGAGGAGTTTGTGCATTATTTGTTCAGTTTGCGGATACGTTCAGCAGGCGTCACAATATCAGTCAAGCGAATACCAAACTTATCATTGACCACCACGACCTCACCTTGTGCAATCAAACAACCGTTGACGAGCACATCCATCGGTTCACCGGCTAAACCATCGAGTTCAACCACAGAGCCTTGTGCCAATTGCAGCAAGTTTTTGATTGCGATTTTGGTGCGACCAAGTTCAACAGTGAGTTGGACAGGAATGTCGAGAATGAAATCGATATCGTTCTGTGTTTGTGACTGGGTACCTTTTCCAAATTCTTGGAACAAGCCAGCACCAGAGTTCACCGCTGGCGCAGCAGCCCGGGCGGCTGCCTCAGCGTCGGCCTTCTCTTGTTCAGCAATCGCCGCACCCCAATCGTCTTCACTGATCGGGGTTTCGTTGTTGTCATCCATTATTCTCTCCCTGCATTACTTCGTGTGCGATTTCATTGACGCTTGAGCCTAATAATTTTTCTACACGTAAGGCATATTGGCCGTTGAAAACGCCGTATTTACATTCCATCACTGGTGTGCCGTCGACTTTTGCCGAAACGATTTCCGGTACGTGTAAAGGAATGACGTCACCGACTTTCATATTCAGAATGTCACCTAGGGTGACGCGGGTTTGACCCAAGTCTGCTACCAGTTCAACCTCAGCAATTTGAATCTGTTGTGTCATTAAACGCACCCAGCGTTTGTCAATCTCCAGTGTTTCACCTTGCAAGCTACTGGTAAGCAAATCGCGAATTGGCTCGATCATGGAGTAGGGCATGCACATATGCATTTCGCCGCTGACTGGGCCCAATTCGATGGTGAACGTGGTAGAGACAACCACCTCATTTGGTGTGGCAATATTGGCGAACTGCGTATTCATTTCAGAGCGAATATATTCGAACTGAACGGGATACACAGGTTCCCAAGATTTGGCGTAAGTCTCGTAAATGATTTCGAGAATACGTTGAATAATGCGTTGCTCGGTTTGTGTAAAGTCGCGCCCCTCAACCCGCGTATGAAAGCGACCATCGCCACCAAATAAGTTGTCAACCAATAGAAACACCAAGCCAGGGTCAAGCACAATCAAGGATGTGCCACGCAAGGGTTTCATGTGTGTTAGGTTTAGATTGGTTGGTACCACGAGGTTACGAATGAATTCGCTGTACTTAGAAACTTTGACAGTACCGACGGACACTTCAGCGCTGCGACGCAAGAAATTAAAGAGCCCGATACGTAGAAGACGCGCAAAACGTTCATTGATAATTTCCAGCGTTGGCATACGACCACGAACGATACGTTCCTGGGTTGCCAAATTATAGGGGCGGACACCCGAGGTATCTTCAAGATTGTCGGTATCGTCTTGATCGCCAGTCACGCCCTTTAAAAGGGCATCGACTTCTTCCTGTGATAGAAAATTATCAGACACGTTTTTATTGGACTACAAAAGAAGTGAAAAATACACCGCTGACTTTTTGCGGATTGCCCTTGGGAACAAATGGCAAATTAATTTGTTCAGTAATTTCTTCAATTAGCTTGTCTTTACCTTCTTGGGTAAGAATTTCATTAGCATCTTTACTTGAAAGTAGCATCAACACTCGGCTACGAACTTGGGGGTTATTTGCCTTGATCAACGCGACCTGTGCATCGTCGGGAACCTGTAAAGTCATTTGTACTTGCAGGTACTTATCTCCGCCTTCTGATTGCAGATTCACGACAAAGGGCTCAAGTGGTAGGAAAACGGGTGCCTTTGCCACTTCTTCCTTATGTTCTTTTTCTTTTCCAGGTGCTTTTTTCTTTGAAAGAAAGAAAAACGCTCCCCCACCAATACCACCTAAAAGTACTACCGCAGCCAAAATGATAACGATAAGTTTCTTTTTGGACTTTCCTGCTGGCGCTGCGCCATCTGCTGCTGGTTTTGCAGGTGCTTTCGACATTTTTTCCTCTCGCAACTTCAATACGGTGTTCGCTGTGGATCATTATCCCCACTTTTCTAGAAATTTCATCCTAGAAAAAACGTAGGATTTTGGGCTTAGCTCTTAAATTCAAATCTATCGAAACTAAATTTCAGGGAAAAGTTTCAATAGGGAATTTATTTCACTCATCCAATTATAGTATTGTTTTGCATTTGATAAGCGATGAACCTTCATTCCATCCAAAAAACCTCAAAAAACTGTGTAGACGACAACAACTTAGACAAATGTATCAACCGCACCCAATTGGGTACGAGAAACCGGTGTCGCGTTCACACGGACAGAATTATCGACCTCGAGCTTGTTCATTCTTGAAGAAGATGAAGGTGACTGTCTATTCTGCTCGTTTGAGAAGTTCATATTGCTAGATGATGACTGTGAGCTAACAGAGAATCCCGACAATGAAATGCCAGCGTTGTCCATCATTTCTCTTAATTTCGGCGCTGCAGCTTCGATCGCCTCTCTCACATCAAGGTGTGAAGAAACGAAACTGGCATCGACAAAGTTATCGCTAATACTGAGAACCACTTGCAATGGACCAAGATCAGGAGGATTCAAGCTGAGCTCTGCGCTCTGTTCCCCGCCAGCAACCATCCATATGACTTTCTGTCCAATGGCTTGATCCCACATCTTAGAGCCAACGCGAGGCCCAATATGCTTATCTTCTAATCTAGCGACTGAAGTTTCACCAATACTTGGAGTGGCATTGGCGATCGTCGTTTCGTCCATTACTGGTGGCATCGCATTATTCGCCATGCGCTCTTTTAAACTGCTGTCAAAATCGTGTTTCTTTTCAAGATTGTTTATTCTGGAATCGCTATCACTCTGTTTCTTTTCTATTGCTGCGATGTTTGGGTTTTGTAGGGTCTCCAACATTCCCAGCTTGGTATTGCTATCTCGATCACTATCTTTCAGGTTTAAGCCATTGCGAATGGTTTGATTTGGCAAACTCGCTTGGTTTGGCGTGATCGTTACATTGGTTTCGCTTTGAGGCTTCACCGTATTCGCGGGTGGCGGTGCGATATTTGGTTCGCTCAATTTCACCGTGATGTTTTTTGCCGCGTCTATATTGACGATTTCTTCGTCACCTAGATTGGAGATTGGTTCTCTGCTTGTTTTGTTAGATTCACTCGCCAATTGCGTTGAAACAACAGTAGTTGTTTTAGTTAGATCCTTACTGATGGCGACGGGTAAGACATCTCCACTGATGTTCAAAGCAGAGCGAGATTCCGGCGACAGATCAAGAGGTTGCTTGGCGCTTGCCGAGTCGATTTTCGCTGAGATCGATGTGTTGCCTTGTGCTTCAGGAATGCGTAGGGCATCCACTTTCTGTATTTTGGTATCTGTGGAATCAGTTTTCGCAGCAGTATCGATCATCGTTAATGGTGTCGTCACCTGAATTGCTGGAGTCGCATCTTGCGCTTCAGTCGTTTGTGGGCGAACCGCTGTGGCTGGCACTTCAGTGTTGAACACTTTTGCCAATGCTGAATTAAGGCTTGCAGTCAATTTGCTGTTGTTCTCTACTTTAACTGAGGTAGTGGTGGTAGGGGCACTTGCCTTTGTCGGTGCCGCTGCTATTTTTGTGTCTACAGCAGTTTCGACTTTCTGGTCGTTTTCGCTCAGGTTTTTAATAACTTGCTGAGCCTCTGGTGGACCCGCAGGGCGTTGAACAGCCAGTTCATCGATCGGAATTGTCTTCATATTCGAGGCATCTTGTTTATTGTCAGTTGAAGCTTCGGTTTTCTCAGCATTATTATTTCTAAGGGTTTGATTGCCTAACGATAATTCCGTCGTCCTCATCGTTTGTGTTTCATCGCTAAGGTCCTGAACCTTATCTGTTGGCAGGCTGGTTTGAACATTGCCTACGTTGATTAACGATGCAAGATTGCCGTCTGGGTGTTGATCATCAGTCAGCGTGAGCTCGTCTTTTTTTTCTTGCTCCAATGCTTGCAGGTCGCGAATAATTTCTAGTGGATGAAGAAATTGATTGCTCGCTACCGGAAGCTCCGTGGAGCTTACGGAATCGGTTGTCTTTAATTCCTCTTGGCTTTCATTCTCTTGAGACGCTTTGGTTACAGTACTGGTGGCGCCTACGTTTTTTTCAGCATGGCTTGATTCGAGCTTTTCCTTTGACTCGTTTTTTTTGACATTTTGTTTTGATTCAAGACCATTCGTTTGATTCTTGACCTCGCGGTTCAATGCCGCTTTAAACGTTGAATTCGGATTCTGTTTTTGATCGATGGAAACGCCAGGGTTCTTAGCTGAGATCGGGGTTGCCGTCAGTTGGATCAATACTTGAGAGCTTTGCATTTTCACACCTAAAGGTTGTTCTAATTCGATCGATTGTAGAAAAGTCGCCGAGTTGCTAATTCATCTGTTTGCTTCTGATCACGTTTTACATCACGCTGTTGCTCTAGCTTGGTGTTCTTGTCGATCAAAATTTGATAGGACAAGCGTTTCTTCTCACATTCTTGCCAATGCTGAGTTGCGCGCTTTACACGGTATTCTGCATCTGCAATGACTTGCTTTTGTCCTTCAATCGCTTGATCTAACTTCGCAATAAACGCTTGAAAGTTGGCGTACTGCGCTACATTCAGGCCACGTTGCGCTGTGGCTTGTAGCCGATTTTCATAATCTGATCGGTATTGCGTCAGCATGACTAGTTGTGCATCCGCATCATCCTTGGCCTTTACAGTGCGACCTAGACTTTTAGCAGCGTTATCCAGTTCAGTTTCAGCCAATTCGATCAGTGTTTGTAGTTGCGATTTAGCCATGAGCCATTTTCACTTTTCCTTAGCATACTGCAGGCGGCAAAAATCTAAGCCTCGAATAGAGCGGAAAGTCCCTCTAAGCTCTCTGAAATGCTCGCCTTTTCAGGGATTTCTTGCTGTAAAAAGGCTTGAATTCTTGCGTATTTCCGAATTGCCTCGTCAAGAAGAGGGTCCGAGCCGGCAGAATAGGCACCGACATTGATCAAATCTCGGCTCCGCTCATAACGTGAGTAAAGTTGTTTGAGCTTTCTTGCTGCCGCTTGGTGCTGTGGTGTAGTAATGCCGTGCATGGCGCGGCTAATGGATTGTTCGATATCAATTGCTGGGTAATGACCGCTTTCTGCTAAAGTTCGGTTCAGCACTATATGACCATCAAGGATCGCTCGAGCGGAGTCGGCAATAGGATCTTGTTGATCATCACCCTCGGTCAATACGGTATAAAAAGCGGTAATAGAGCCGCCGCCAAGCTTACCGTTACCGGCACGTTCAACCAAAATAGGGAGCTTCGCGAATACAGAAGGCGGGTAGCCTTTGGTTGCAGGGGGCTCACCGATGGCCAAGGCGATCTCACGTTGAGCCATGGCATAACGCGTCAGTGAATCCATAATCAACAACACATTCTTCCCTTGATCTCGAAAATATTCAGCGATCGTGGTGGCATAGGCGGCACCTTGTAAGCGCATCAGTGGAGGCGCATCTGCGGGAGCAGCGACGACGACCGAACGTGCTAGGCCTTCTTCACCTAGAATCTCTTCGATAAACTCTTTCACCTCCCGACCCCGTTCGCCAATTAAGCCGACCACAATCACATCGGCCGTGGTGTAGCGCGCCATCATGCCTAGTAATACGCTCTTACCAACGCCAGACCCAGCGAACAGCCCTAGTCGTTGGCCACGTCCAACCGTCAGCATACTGTTGATCGCTCTTACACCCACGTCGAGTTGTTCTTTGATTGGCGCTCGTGACAAGGGATTGTAAATACGTGCCCCGAGCGGTGCTGTTGCTCGATAATGTAGTGGGCCGATACTATCGAGAGGCCTGCCATTGGCATCCAATACTCTTCCTAAAAGCTCATCCCCAACGGGGAGATGTTTTGTACGATCACTGTTTCTGCGCTGTGGCTGCGATGGATCTTGCACTTGTGGTGCATTCACGGGAAAGACTGGGGCCCCGGGTATTACACCTTCAAGATCGCTTTGGGGCATTAAAAATAAACGATCGCCATCAAAGCCAACGACCTCTGCCTCAATTTTAATCCCACTTTGAAGCTCAATTAGACAGGCGCTACCGACGGGAAGTTTGAGCCCGACAGCTTCCATCACCAAACCGGTAACTTTCACTATGCGCCCTGAGACATTATCAACTTGTCCTTGCTGAACTTTTCTCAGACTAGACTGTAGCTGTTCTTTCCACGCAAATGGGGAGTTGATCGCGCTCATAAGCTGTCTGGTGCTTGGGTCACACCGATTAGATTCTCGGTTAAACGGTTCCAGCGCGTTTCATAGCTAGCGTCAACTACATTCTGGCCGGTTTCAATACGGCAACCGCCTCGTGTCATTTGCATGTCTGCCAGCAAACGCCAACCATCCTTTTCTAGCTTCGCATTTCCTAACTCTCGAACCAAATCTACATCGTCGGGGTGCAAGAAAATTTGCGCTGGTTGTTGTATCGACGGCAGCAGGGCGATTGCTTCTTGTGCGATGTCTGTAATTGCTTCTGGCGCGACTTGAAAATACTTCTTTGTCATGCTGCTTGCGAGACTAATAGCAAGTTTGAGTAGCTCATCGCCAACAACTTGATGCGCTTGATTTAATTGATCTTGAAACTGCTCTGCTAAACCTTCAAGGTGGGCAACCAAATTGCTTGCTTGCTCTTGCATTTCTGCATAGCCTGTCTGTTGCCCTTCGTTATAGCCGACTTGATAGGCTTCTTTAAATCCTTCTGCGTAAGCTTCGTTTCTCGCTTGCGCTTTAATCGCTTCGATTTCAGCTTCTGAGATTCGAGCTACTTCTGTTTGTTTTTCTACTTGTGATGGGCGAGCATCACCAAACGAGGTGAGTTCCCATCGTTGATATGCAGTCTGCTGTCCTTTGGGGAGCACACTAGACATAAGCATCCTCGCCTTTCGCACCTAGCATAATCTGACCTTCGTCAGCCAAGCGGCGAACAATCATCAGAATTTGTTTTTGTTGCGCTTCAACTTCAGACAAACGAACAGGGCCTTTTGATTCGAGGTCTTCGCGCATCATTTCGGCTGCACGTTGTGACATGTTTTTGAAGATCTTTTCGCGCATTTCTGCATTCGCACCTTTGAGCGCGATGATCAATGAATCTGACTGTACTTCGCGCAGCAATAATTGGATACCACGGTCGTCGATCTCGAGAATATTATCGAAGACGAACATTTCATCCATAATTTTCTCAGCCATATCACCATCGTATTTGCGCAGATTTTCCATGATGGAGGCTTCATTCTCACCACTCATGAAGTTCAAAATTTCTGCAGCAGCACGCACACCACCGATCGATTTTTTCTTGAGGCTTTCGTTCCCCGTCAATAACTTGGTCAGCACATCATTAAGTTCGCGTAGGGCTGTCGGTTGGATACCGTCCAGGGTTGCAATCCTGAGCACAGCGTCGTTTCTAAGGCGTTCGCTAAAGTGATTCAAAATTTCACTCGCCTGATCGCTTTCAAGGTGGACCAAGATGGTCGCGATAATTTGTGGATGCTCGTTCTTGATCAGTTCAGCGACCGACGCGGAATCCATCCACTTCAGACTTTCAATACCGCTGGCATCTTTGCCGCCTAGAATTCGGTTGAGTAATGACGATGCTTTGTCATCGCCGAGCGCCTTGGTCAACACATTGCGAATGTATTCATCCGAGTCTAGCCCAACCGATGAACTCAAGTCTGCGTGGGACTTGAATTCTTCGAGCACCTTGGCAATCGTTTCATGCGGAATCGCCCCGATAGTTGCCATTGCAGCACCGATTTTTTGTACTTCACGTGGCCCAAGATGCTTCATCACTTCTGCTGCCGCATCCTCGCCTAGCGCCAGCATTAAAGTGGCTGCTTTTTGTATGCCGTCTTCACTCATTGCTCACCCATGTCTTGATCACGTTAGCGACGATTTTTGGATCAGTGGCAGCCAGTTGTTTTGCCATGTCCAGATTAATTTCATATGTGGATAGTTGTTTATGCCCTTGCGCATCGACTTGGCCTTCTAGCTCAACAATCGCACCTTCTTCATCATCGGCTTCTTGTTGCGCTTTTTCAAGGGCAATTTTCTCTTCTTCCTCTTTCTTTTTCTCTTCCGCAGTTTTCTCTTGATCTTTACCAGTAATCTTGTTCAAAGTTGGTTTGAGATAGTTCTTAAATATGTAGAACATGGCTAACAGACCAATCAGATACTTACCAAACTCTTTCGCGGTTTGAATCACATCTGCTTGTTTCCATAAGGGGATGTCTTCACTGACAACTTTCTCTGGTGCCGCGAATGGTGTGTTGACCACATTAAGGGTATCACCGCGTTCCTTAGAGAAGCCCATGGCTTCGCGTGCAAGGTCCGTAATTTGATTTTTTTCGATATCAGTTAAAGGGCGAGTAGTGGTTTTGCCATTCTTATCGACCTCAGACTTATAGTTCACAACCACCGCAACAGAAAGACGTTTGAGACCGCCCATGCCTTGTTGTGTGTATTTGATCGTTTTGTCTACTTCGTAGTTAACTGTGGCATCTTTTTGCGTCAGAGCTGGTGCAGACGCGGCACTAGTTGCTGCGCCGCTAGCGGCGTTAGCCGGTGTTGTGAGAGGCGCAGTTGCGGGAGCGGGAGGTTGATTGCTCAGTGCGCCAGGTACGCCAGATGCGGTATTGGGTTTTCCATAGGATTCACTCGTTTGCTGACTGCGAATGCTGGACGCCTCGGGTGGGGTATTTGGGCGATAGATTTCCGCAGCTTGTTCTGTGCGGGAAAAATCGATGTCTGCACTTGCTTCCGCACGAACATTTTGCGCCCCAACGATAGGCGAAATGATCGATTCGATTTTTTTCACGACACCCATTTGATATTCTTGAACGTACTTTAATTGCGTCGGATCGAGGTTAGGGTTGGCATTTTGCTTACTTGGATCGGACAAGAGGTTGCCGTTTTGGTCAACAATCGTCACATTTTTCGCGGAAAGCTCGGGAATGCTGCTGGCAACTAAGTGAATGATTGCACTAACCTGTTGTTGATCGAGGACTCTGCTCGGATAGAGATTAAGTAACACGGACGCTGTGGGCTTTTGCTGCTCGCGCACAAATACCGAGGCTTTGGGAATTGCCAAGTGTACCCTTGCTGTCTGTACTGCTGAAACTGCTTGAATCGAGCGCGCTAATTCACCCTCCAAAGCGCGCTGAAAATTTACTTGCTCCAGAAATTGGGAAATACCCAGTTTCTGATTTTCCATTAATTCGAAACCAACATTGCCACCTTTGGGCAGGCCTTGAGATGCCAGCTTTAGTCTTGCATCATGTACTTGATTGGCTGGAACCAAAATAGCACTTCCGCCATCGGAATATTTGTAAGGAATATTGAGTTGCTGCAGCGAGGCGACGATGGCACCACCATCTCGATCGTTGAAGTTCGAAAAGAGGACACGATAGTCGGGCGCTTGACTCCACATCCAGATTCCGGCCATGATGGCGATGGTGATCGCTGCACCAATCGACAGCATGATAGTCCTGACACCTGGCGTTTGCGGTATGCCAAAGACGACAGGAACAGGTGCTGGCTCGATCAGAGCCGCATCATTGACGGTTGCCATGATCTGCCTCACTCTCGTAATTGAAATTCAGTAAATTCTGCATGTCTTGCTCCAAGCCTTGGTTTTTTCCTTACTACGAATTTTGAACGTCTTTGTCGAATTCAATTGAAAGAAAAAAGCCTGTTTAGCCGCTCTTCTTGACGCTAAGCGAGAAATATCTGCTGTTAATGTATGCACATCTGAATTTAGTGTGTGAGGCAGACATGAATGTAGGCGGAATTGATAAAACTCGTATCGATGCGATGGTCGCGCAACTCAAGGCGGCTGCAGCGAAGATGGAAGCGGGAACCAGCCCGCCACCAGCCATCACTTCACCCAATAAGTTGGATTTTGCCGACGCCTTGAAGAGTTCACTGGATGCTGTCAATGCCAAGCAAAGTGCATCACAAGAGCTAGGAAAGAAATTTGCTTTGGGCGATGATAGTGTGAGTCTATCGGATGTGATGATTTCTATGCAAAAGGCGAGTATTTCGTTTCAGACCACTGTTCAAGTGAGAAATAAGCTTGTCTCTGCTTATCATGACATTATGAATATGCAGATTTAGTTGGCAATAAATACCGGCAAGTGTTGAGAACAGCGAGCCTCTTAGCGGCAAAGTGCTTGGTCTGACTTCGTCTATACGCCTGTGAGTCTGGCATTGCGTTCGCGCTCAAGCTTCATGATGTAACGTTGAACATTCGTCAGTGTTCGATTTGAAAGATTTTTGAACGCACAACCAACACGGCGCGTTGTCTTGCCGTTTAGTAGGGTTAGTTCCTGAGAATTTCTTATTTCCAACTGTGTCTCTAGGAGTCCGATCGTTGGTAGGTCAATTTCGGACTCATCGTAGATCGTTCCAACAGTCAAATCCAATAATCGACGATCGTCTAAAAGTGCAACTCCACCACAACTGATATCTACCAAAGAAAATCTTGCTTTTTCTAGAGTGCCTTCAGTTTCGACTGGAATGATGCATCGAATCGGTGTGGATACCGGGGTATTAATGCGATAGTTTTCCCTGCGCTGTAGTCGAATAACTGAAGTCGGAATCGTCAGCTGCAAAGCAGGGCGACCTTCAAATTGAACTCTTTGCAACTTTGAAGAAGAAAATTGGATGCTGATACGGTCAAGCAAACCATCAAAAAAAACGACCGGTGAATCGATTACGCGTTGATTCGCCATGTTGTCTGGAGCGCTATCAACGATTAATTGATTTTGAGTGTCGTCAATTGCCAACACAGAAGTAATGAAAGCCTCGCTTCCATTATTGATAATCATACTAATCAATTGAGCTTTCTCTTTGAATCCTCGAAGTAGAGCCAAGATTTCGCGTCGCGATTCGACTTGATATGGGCTTTGGTTTTCGGTTCCTAAAGAGGGGAAGTTTGATTGCATATGACTCTGTATGTATTTTATGGTGGCGGAACAGGCACTTGATTTGGTTTTGTCGTTATTCCTGTTTCAATATGGTATAGCCAAGCGAGTAGTTCTGCAACAACTCGATAGAGTGAGGGGGGAATACTGTCGTCGAGGTCAACTTTCATCAACAAGGACACGAGTTCTTTTGATTGATGTATAAAAACACCATGCTCATTGGCACGCGCAATGATTTCTTCGGCGATGAGTCCATGCCCCTTTGCGACAACATGCGGTGCGGCGTCTTTTTGGTCTTCGTAAGAGAGGGCCACAGCAGAGGAGAGGGGCTTAGCGGCATCGTTCATTTACTTGTCACTTTCATCGAATGCAATTGATGACCACTGTTGTCAAACGCTTTGATCAATTCCTTTGCGTGCTCATGTAGGGTTTGCACGATCTCTGGCGAGGCAACCCTGCACTGGACATCACTTGCATGCTCGCGCAATGCAATACTTAACTCAACTTCTCCCAGTTTCGGAAACTGCAAGGTGAGCTTGGTGCGCCAAGTCTGTAGCTTTGGTCGGTCCTGTTCGTTTTGAGCTGAGCCCGTTTCATCTTCGCTGGCTTGTTCAAGTTCGACATGCATTTGAAAGTTCACACTCTCAGTCAGTTTCCCAACCCAAGTGAAGCATCCTTGATCGAGGACGTCGAGTTGTTGATGTACTAATTGCGTCAATGCCGCGTGATTTTCTTCATGTGTATCAGTGAGCACGGTGTTTTCAAGTGCCAGCGAAAGCCTTGATTGCGGTTCTTGCTGCAGCTCGGCAATCTCCCTTTCACCTTGCGCCCATTGTCTCAGATGTGATTCGTAAAAAAGCCCACTGTGTTCAATCTGTTTAGTCAATTGGGTTTCAATTCTTTGCGCAAGTCGACTAGGGTTTGCTTTCGCGGTAATGTCATCAGCTAAAGGTATGGTGCCAGCGATCGCGAGCTTGATTCCAGGTCGGCTCGTCTCTCCAAGCACGGCAGCCAGAATTTTTCCGGTTGGACTGATGTCAATCTGCGCACTGGAATCGTATTGTGTACTAACTGCTTGGTAAGTCTGTAACGCATCTTTAAAGCGGCCACCGAGATTCACCTGCAGGTCTCGATTGAGACTTTGGGGGGCTCTTGTATCAAGCTTTGATTCGCTGGCCGTATTGGACGGAACTTGATTTTGCTTAGGCTCAAGTATTTGATTGTTCAAATGCGGTGCTAACGATGTAATAGGTTTGGTGTTGAGACCTGAAGCTGTTTGATTTGTGGTTTCAAAAATTGCTGTAGTCGGTTTTCCATCGACCGAAAACGTGAGGTGTGGATTGGTTTGGGAGATTGTCAGCTTGAGTTTATCTCCGATCTTCGCGTGAAGCGGTAAAGCAAGTCTGAGCGGAATATTGGCGACGTTGGCGATGAAGGTTCCGTCATCGAGTTGCGCAATGACCTCAGCATTCAAAGCTGCACCCGGTGGTAATCGACTTAACTGAGCGATGACGTCCTGCTTTATCGCTTCTATACTGCGAACCGCTGCTGGGGCAAGAACACCAGCAGCGTTGTTGAGATTAATGTTTAAACGAGGAAAAATGTCCGACATGGACCTTAACCAACTTGGTTGGCACCATAACTTTGAGATAGCTTTCTGCTAGTGTTGGTACTCTTCATTAGTTTGCTAAGTTGCTGCATCCAAGGTTCGGTGATGTCGCGGATTGCTCGATCATCCGCTAAGATTTGTTTAATGATACTGATCTTCCTATCCCTCAGGTCTTTTGGTAGATCGCCTGGAGTTTCATAGGTACGCAATGTGCTGACTTCAAGACTGCAATCTTGCTCTAACTTTTCGAGTAGATCCCAATCTTTACTGCGGGCAGCCTCTAGCATGTTCGATGTGATCACCGAGACTTTTTCGTAAACTTCTAATAACTCAATGCTATTCATCTTGATTACGCCTCAAAAAAATTGGGTCGACGTGGTGCGAGTGGGTCTTGTTGTGGAACAGGCCGCTCGACATTTACTGGTTTGCTGTCGGGGCTAATCGCTTCCCAGGCAGACTTGAGATCTCGCAGGAGACCTTGTACTTCTTGCAGTCCTTCGACTTCGTTCTTTATATTCGCTTGAAGCAGTCGAGCGCTCATATATTCATAGAGTGCATCGAGATTCTGTGCGATCTCACCACCAATTTTTTTATCTAAACTTGCCCTTAAACCGTTTTCGATAATGGCTATCGCTTTGGAAATATATTGCCCCTTGCTTGCTGGGTCGCCATTTTTCATGGACTGTGTGGCATTCGCCAGAGAAACGATAGCGCCGTCATATAACATGACAATGAGTTTATGTGGGCTCGCCGCAATAACACCCGTTTCGATCCCAACTTTCGCATAAGCATTAGCACCGTGTGCTTGTGATGGTCCGAACATTGTATTTTCCTTTTACTCTATTAGCTTCGTGGATTATGAATTGCTGTTGTTTAATGCATTGAGTTGTTGAGTTAAAAATGCGCTGGTATTGTTTAGATTGCTGATAATGCGATCGAGTGCCGTAAATTGGGCGCGGTAACGTGCCTCCACATCGTATAAACGGCTGTTGAGAGTCTGCTTCTCTTTATCAATTGATTTTAGGTTCTGGTTTATGGCGTCTTTTGAACTCGATATTGAGCCGCTACTGCTGACCGCGCTCGATAAGAAAGTGCTGAGTTGGCTAGCGAATCCGCGTGAAAAATAGACCGTGCCGCGGTCGCCAGTCGTGCCGCCATTGATCAATAGGCTCAGTCCTTCAGCGTTTGTTCCGGTAGATCCTGTTAAGATTTGTCCGCTGCCAGTCGCTGCTTGCCCATTAATGGTGCCGATAACATTGCTTCCTCCAGTGCCAGTCGTCACGGTGCCTGTTATGTTGCTTAAGCTAGTGCCTGAAACATCCTCGAGAATGACGTTTGAACTTGAGCCGTAGGTGTCGGATGTCAGTTTCAAAAAGCCACTGCCAGTGATCGATGCAGCTATCTTTACCCCAGCAGCACTGAGTGTGGTATTGCCGTTCACAGTACTTTGCAACAATGCTGCAAATTGTGATGCGGTGTAATTGCCTTCGGCGATGGAAACCGTGGCAACGCTTGAATCGACAGTAAACTTAATTTTGGTATTGGCGGAAATAGTCACGTTGCCAGCAGTCAGATCGAGGTCGCCAGTGAGACTACCTTGTGACGCAAGGGCTGTTATATTCACCCCGTAGGTACCTTGTTTTGTTGCGGTCGATGAGCCAGAAAAATTAATTAGGCTATCACTCGCTTTGCCTGCTGTTGCGAACAAACCAGCAAAATCACTAAATTTTGTGTTGAGTGCGGTTGAGAGTTTGCTTGCATCAACAGCCATTGTCCCATCTTTTTGAATACTGACGCCGATTGTCGACAAGGTGGTAAGTCCGCCGCCAAGGCCGTTGACTGCTGTATTCAAAAGGCTGCGAATTTGGTTTTGCAAACCTACAGCGCTGGCGTCACCTTGTAAGATACTTCCTCTCTTGGTAGCGCTGTCATATCCTGTGAGAGATTTGAGCGTGGTTTGCAGGTCATTGTATGCCTTCACAAACGAATTGACTGAGGCTTGCACGCCCGAGGTGTTATTGCTAAGTGAAAGGGCGCTGGTGCCAACTTTGCTCAAACTAATCGTTGCTCCTTGAATAGCGCCTGTTACACTGTTTGACGCACTGGTGATGGCGATGCCGTTGATAGTCAATGCCGCATTTTGCCCAGTCGTGACTTCTGTCAGGTTTTGTGTCCCACCCGGATTGTAGTTGAGTAAAGACTGTAAGGTCGCATCCCCAGTTACACTAATATTTAGACTGGAAGTGATTCCTGTTTTACTAGATGACAGAACCAAATGATAGGGATTTGTTGGATTGCCGTCGCCGACAATTGAGGCATTGACACCTTTGTTGGCCGCATTGATGGCGTCGCGTATGCCTTGCAGAGTGTTGTTGGTGCTATCAATCGTAATTTCCGCCAATGCCTGGGTTGCATCTTGGGTGAAAGTAGCCCCAGTGTAAACACCTGACGACAAGCTCCCGCCTGAGACAGTGCCGAACTGAATACTAATCGTGGAGCTTGTCCCGGAACCTATCGGTGTGTTCGTCGCAGCTTGTCCTGCAGACGAAATCGTTTGAGCCTGCGCGAGTTTAGTAACATTGACGTTATAGCTGCCAGCAGTTGCGCTGCTCGAAGTCGTTGCGCTTAAGACGCTGCTATCGCTGGATGACGCGCTCAAATTTTGGAAGCTTGCTAAATTGCTCAAGCTTGAGAGGCTTGATTGGAAAGAGCTCATTGCCCCGCTCAAAGTGCCGTAAGCTGTCAGTTTAGCCTGGTAGCTTGCTTCCTTCTTTGCTAGTGCGGTTAGAGGTTGGCTCTCTACTTGCATCAATTTCGTAATAAGTGAATTGACGTCAAGATTGGAACCAATTCCGGTTGATTGAATGCCCACCTTATGCTCCTTCTTTGTTTGCTAGAACTCTAAAGCATTAACGGCAGTTGCAATTCAGACTTTAGAAGGGCTTTTACCGCTTAATTTATGTCTTTTCTCATTTTGTCAGGCTGAATCACGCAGTTTGCTTAATCAGTAAGCCTTGCAGCTTGTCCAAAGATTTTGCGATTTCCAAGGCTTCTTCGCTAGGAATCTGCCGTAAGACTTCTTTGGTTTGTTGATCGACAACCTTTACTACGACACCGCCTTCGGCATTATCGACACTAAACTCGAGATTTTGCGAGGAATTATTACGAATGGCTTTATTAATCGCATCGACTGCTTCAATAACTTGTTCTTTGCTGAAGCTTTTGGAAACCTCGGTGGCGCGATTGACTGGGTTATTTGTTTCTGTCACCGTGGCGTTGGGAATACGGACAGCTGCTGGGGTAGCTGCACGCTCAGCGACAGGGGTGCCAAGTGAACTATTGTTACTTGGACCGAGTGCTTGGATGCTCATGGCAATCTCCTAAAGCGAAAATGCCCCTGATCAAAAACTTGACCAGGGGGACTTCTTTTTCATTAATGCGATGCTATCGCGTCATCATTAATTATCCACGGAGGAGTGCAAGGACACCCTGTGGCAACGAGTTCGCCTGAGCCAAGATCGCAGTACCTGCTTGTTGCAATACTTGACCGCGTGTCAATGAGGCTGTTTCTTGCGCGAAGTCTGCATCGCGGATACGGCTACGTGATGCGGTTAAGTTTTCAGAAGTCGTATTCAAGTTCGCAACCGCAGATGAGAAGCGATTTTGGTACGCACCCAAAGAAGCTCGAGAGGCGTTAATATTTGCCAGCGCTGAATCCAAGGTCGTAATTGCGGACGACGCCCCTGATGCAGTTGTTAAGTTCAATGACGACAAACCTGCGCCGACTGTTGCTGTTGCAGCTACTACCTGGCCAGACGCACCGATAATTGCCGCGGTCGCTTGTGTTCCACCCAAGGTAATACCATTTGAACTTGTAGACGATAATGAGACCGAACCATACACTTCACTGTTTGCCGTTACGCCGGTACCGTTTGAAGTACCAGAAGTAATGGTGATGTTGCGACCATCTGCAGCAGTCAAAGTATAAGTTGCGCCACTTGCTGTCGCTGTTACGCCTGTTTGTGAGCTCACTGAGTTGATGGATGCAGCAACCTCAGACGCAGTTAATGAGGTGTTGGTTGAACTTTGAGAACCGCTCACTGACACACCATTCAGTGTAAAACTGAAGGCGCCCGCTGCGCCGGATGTTGCAGTGAATGAGTTCGAACTTGCACCAACAGACGCTGTGACGCCAGAATTGCCGGAAATTGCATTAACAGCGGCAGCTTTCGCGATCGCACTACCAGAGCCATTGGCAAAAGATACGCCGTCTGATGCACTGGCGCCGACGGAATAGCCATTGATTGTGATGCCACCAGCTGTCAGCGCTGTACTTGCAGTATTTACTGTTCCACCGCTATTGATAGTCGCGCTGTAGCTTGAGGAAGAACCGACACCAAGTGCAGAGGAGCGAGCGCTAGCAATCGAAGAAATTGAGATCGTTTCACCACTATTTGCACCAACTTGGAAGGCTTGGGAAGTAAAGGATCCGTCTAACAGGTTGACGCCGTTGAAATTCGTTTGCGTCGCGACGCGATTAATTTCAGAAATTAATTGAGATGCTTCATTATTCAACGCAGCACGGTCTGACGCACTGTTAGTGGCGTTGGCTGCTTGAACTGCGAGGTCGCGGATACGTTGTAAGTTGCTGCCAATTTGACCTAAAGCGCCCTCTGCAGTTTGCGCAAGGGAGATACCATCGTTCGCATTTCGAGCAGCTTGATTTAAACCACCGATTTGTGACGTAAGACGCTCAGAAATCGCCAAACCCGCAGCATCGTCTTTCGCGCTGTTAATACGCAAGCCAGAAGACAAACGTTGCAAGGATGTATTCAGGGAGTTTTGAGATGTCGATAAATTGCGTTGTGCATTTAAGGACGCGATATTGGTGTTAATAAATGAAGACATGATGTTTCTCCTTACTGGTTAATTCGATTCGACGTTTTGCTTAAACTTCGGTCTGTCGTATTGACCATTGCACCGCCGTTGAGTCTTTAACGAACGTTGCTAGAAAACATTTAGTGTTGCCGTGAAAAAATACCAAAAAAAGACAGCTAAAGTTATTTTTTTTCCCCCGCTAGCGGCTTGAAAATCCAGAACTTGAGGGTGTTTCTCCTCTTTATTTTGGTTTGTTTTTATTAATCCTAGTGATAGAGTTGACACATTCGCACTCCTCGCAACCCTATGATACGCAATTTTTTAGACGCCACGAAAGAAGCTAAACGATGAATTACGATAGGTTGCTACAGACAAAAAAAATTAGGCAACTTCTTGCATCTGGTAGTTTTGACGAGGCAAGTAAGTTGTTGGAGCGGCTGATTAAGACTGACCCCAAAAACGCGGAATTGCGCATTTTGCAATGTAAGTCCTTTCTTGACATGGGTAGGCTAGAAGATGCGTTGACGCTAGTGCGCACTCAGCTAGTAAAGGCGACTAGCAATAGGCAACTCTACATTAACCTATTTTTCGATGTTCTTCGCTCTGCTTATGAGAGAAGGGAATACGATTTTGTTTTTGCGGCGGCGAGTTGGTTGGCCGAGTTTCAAGACTCAATAGCGATGGCTTGGAACTTCCGCGGCCTCGCACAATTAGCACGCAGCGAGTTTGCCGGAGCACTTGAGTCCTTACAGAAAGCGATTGAGCGAGACAGAAATAACCCTCATATTCTGGTGAATTTGATCAACGCTTTTATTTCAAATGGTTTTCCTGATGAAGCGCTTCCATATGCCGAACAAGGATTGAAGTTAGCTCCAGATATGCCGGTGATGATCAATAACGTCGCTAACGCCTATAAATATGCTGGCGAACTGAATTTGTCTGTTGAGTTATATCTTAAGGCACTTACGCTGGACCCCAACAACGCTGAGGTGCTCGCCAATCTCGGTGCAGCGTACACAGCCTTAGACAAAAAACAGCTAGCTTTAGACTGCTTTAATCGTGCACTCCAGTTGCGACCGGAATTGACCACGATTAAATCTAATGTGGCATTTATTTTGGTCGAAGATGGTCGTTTGGAGGAAGCACTTGCGTTCTGTGAAGAAGATTTGCAGGTGAATCCGCATTCGCCTCATGTGTGGTTTAGCTATGGCTATCTATTAATGAAGGCAAATCGTTTGAACGCGGCAATTGACGCTTTCGTGAAGGCAGTTTCGGTTTCTCAGAACGCAATGTCCACGCTCCTGCTACCTGGTATATATAGCCAACTGCTGTTCTGTATGATTAGTCACCCGGATATTCCATTGAGTGACATTGTTGCGTTGTCGAAAGAGTTTAACGAGAAATTCTGTTTGAATCAGATTACTGATCCTATACATTACCCAAATGAAAAAAATCCCGAGAAAAGAATTAAACTTGGATTTGTAGGAAATTCATTCGTGAGTCATTCGTGCTCACGATTCGTACGCCCCTTGATTGCAAACTTGGATAGAGAAAAAGTTGAAGTTTATATCTACGCAACTCAAGGTAAAGAAGACGAATACACCGAATGGTATAAAAAACAAGCGGACCATTTTCGGAACTGTAGTGGCATCGGTGATCGACAAATGTCGATGTGGATCAGGAAAGATGAGATTGATGTCATCTGTGAGTTAGATGGACATTGTTACGGTAATCGTCTAATGATGTTAGCGAAAAAGCCAGCGCCGGTATCGTTTCACTGGCTCGACTATGGCACGTCTACCGGACTAACGGCCATCGACTACTACCTCTCTGATAAATACACTGCGCCGCATGAAATACAACCTGTTATTAGCGAAAAAATTTGGCATTTGGAAGGACATAGTACGGTATTTGAACCAGCTATCGGGATGGGGGAGCCTAACGAACTCCCGTATCTGACTAATGGCTATATCACCTTTGGAAGTCTGACGCGATCAATTCGTATTAATCATCGTGTAGTGAAAGTTTGGTCTGCGGTATTGAATGCGGTCCCAAATTCACGTTTGGTGTTAAATAGTGGGGATTTGATCGACCCAAAAATGCGCGAGGAAATGGCCAGTCGATTCACGGAAATGGGTGTAGAGCGGGAGCGATTATTGTTTGGTTTTGATTCGCCGCCTTGGGATGTGCTGAGAAGCTTTGATATTGGTTTAGATTGTTTCCCGCAGAACTCGGGTACGACATTGATGGAAATGCTCTATATGGGAATACCGTTTGTAACTCTGGCAGACAGACCGCCAGTGGGGCGAATCGGTACTGGGATATTAGCGAACTTGGGATGCGCAGATTGGATCGCCAATACTGAAGAAGAATATGCCCAGAAATTGGTGATCTTGGCGCATGACATCGAAGGATTGCAAAATATTCGCAAGAATCTAAGAGGGATGATGCAAAACTCGGTGATTATGGATGTCAATTTTTTCGCTCGCTCTTTCGAAAGTGCTGTTCGCGGAATGTGGCGAACATATTGTCAGGAGTCTCAAGAATGAAAGCAGTGATACTTGCAGGTGGACTTGGAACACGTATTTCTGAAGAAACCCACTTACGACCGAAGCCAATGATAGAAATCGGCGGTCATCCGATTCTTTGGCACATTATGAAGACTTATGCCAGTCATGGTGTAAACGACTTTATTATTTGCTGTGGCTACAAGGGCTACATCATTAAAGAGTATTTCGCGAATTATTTTCTTCATATGTCTGATGTGACATTCGATCTCGAAAATAATAGTATGGAAGTGCATGAGCATCATGCCGAACCTTGGAAGGTGACTCTAGTTGATACTGGGGCGGACACGCAAACAGGTGGGCGGCTAAAGCGAGTGGCTCGATATTTGCAAGAGGATGAGGCTTTTTGCTTTACCTATGGAGATGGTGTTTCAGATGTCGATATAGGGGCGCAAATTGCATTTCACAAACAGCATCGCAAGCTGGCCACAATTACCGCTGTTTTACCCCCAGGGCGCTACGGCGCTTTGCAGAGAGATGGGCAACAGGTTAATGGTTTCATTGAAAAGCCAAGAGGCGATGGTGGCTGGATCAACGGTGGCTTTTTTGTCCTCTCTCCAAAAGTGATCGATTATATCGACGGAGATAGTACGCCGTGGGAAGCTGAGCCTTTGTCGAAGCTGGCCTTTGAGGGCGAGCTGGTTGCCTTTGAACACTCGGGTTTTTGGCAAGCAATGGATACTTTGCGTGAAAAAAACTTGTTGGAAGAACTGTGGCAAAGTGGGAGAGCACCATGGCGGCGTTGGTAGCATCGCTGCAAAGACCAAACTTGGACTTGAATTTTTGGCGTGGTCGCCAGGTTCTTGTCACTGGGCATACTGGTTTTAAGGGGGCATGGCTATGTCAGCTACTAAAACGGCTTGGCGCGAAAGTGCATGGTGTCTCTCTGGCTCCAAATACGCGGCCCAATTTGTTTGAACTTTTGAATTTATCAAAAGAGATTGATTCAAGGTTTATCGATATCAGAAATGCTGCCGAGTTGTATGGGGTCTTTCAAGAACAACAGCCCGAGATCGTTCTGCATCTCGCAGCTCAAGCCTTGGTACGACCAGCATATCAAGACCCTCCCTTGACCTACTCTAGCAACGTAATGGGTACAGTGAATGTACTTGAGTCAATACGTAATACCCGTTCCGTGAAGTTGGCAATCATGGTGACAACGGATAAGGTGTATCGCAATTTGGAGAGAGCCGAAGCCTACTGTGAAGATGATCAGTTGGGGGGCTATGACCCTTACAGTGCGAGTAAAGCAGCTTGTGAATTGGTGATCGATAGTTATAGGAATTCGTTTTGCAATGATGCAAAGATAAGTTTGGTGAGTGTTCGTGCAGGCAATGTAATTGGCGGTGGAGATTGGGCGGAAGATCGACTCTTTCCAGATTTGATGAGGGCTTGGGCAAATTCTGAGAGTGTCTTGATTAGGCGTCCAAATGCGAGACGACCATGGCAGCATGTGTTAGAGCCACTCTCAGCGTATCTTCTATTAGCTCAATATGGGTTTGGAAACATGGCTTTTTCGCAAGCATATAATATTGGACCTGACGGTAGCGCCGATGTTCGTACAGTGGCGCAACAAGCTCATGCATTGTTTGGTAAGGGACAATTGGAGTTTGCCTCTGAGCCTGTTGGCCCGCACGAGGCGGGTTTGCTGGCCTTGGATGCGAGTAAGCTGCGCAAGGCCTTGGGCCTTACTCCAATGTGGGACCTCACTACGACCGTAGCACGCAGTGTTGATTGGTATCGCCACTTCTACGAAGGTGATTTAGCGCGCCATTTGTGTGATCGTGATATTGATGAGTATTTTGGCTGGAAGTAAATTGTCTACGAACTCGAAGAAAAGGTACTTATGAGCTTTTCGCTTTGATTTTGAGTGCATATTTTTGTGATTGATCAAAATGACCGCTAGATTTGAAATGAGTAAAACTTCGTTCGAAGGGCTCATTACGTTGAGACGCTTGCCTATCGCAGATAATCGAGGCTTTTTTCAGCGGATGTTTGATCTGAACGAGTTAGCTCAGGCGGGTTGGTGTGCAGCTGTCAAACAAATCAACCACACAAAGACCTTGCGAAAGGGAAGTCTAAGAGGGATGCATATGCAGTTACCTCCCTATACAGAATATAAGTTGGTGACTTGTTTACATGGCTCGGTATTCGATGTTGTCGTTGATTTGCGAGCCGGATCGAGTACTTTTCTTCAGACATTCAGTATCAATCTAGCCTCAGCGGAGAATGCAGCGCTTTTGATACCTCCCGGTTTTGCGCATGGGTTTCAGACTTTGGAGAATGATGTCGAGATGCTGTACGTGCATAGTGAATCGTTTTATCCGCAAGCCGATTTTGTAACGCAGGCTTTAGATCCGCTACTGACGATCGATTGGCCATTGCCGGTGGCTGAGCGTTCTGAACGGGATCAAAAAGCAGCCACGCTAGACCAATCTTTCAAGGGGTTTACATTATGAAGTGCCGCCACTGTGCCAACGAGTTGAAGTGTGATTTCCTTAATTTGGATTACGCTCCACCCTCGAACGCCTATTTGCTCCCGGAGCGGTTGGCGCAGTCTGAGATGTGGTTACCTTTGCGAATCCAAGTTTGTGAAAAATGTTGGCTGGTGCAGACGCTTGACTTTACAGGGCGTGAAGCTTTGTTCGATGAGAATTACGCGTACTTTAGTTCGTTCTCAAGTAGTTGGCTCGCCCACGCAAAAAGCTTTGTTGAGACCGCCATTAATAGATTAGGTCTTGATAGTGGAAGTAAGGTTGTGGAAGTGGCGTCGAATGACGGCTATTTATTGCAATATGTTGCCAGTGCTGGCATTCCTTGCTTTGGCGTGGAACCCACACACAGCACTGCACAAGCTGCAAGAGAAAAAGGTATTAACGTTTTCGAAGAGTTTTTCGGCGCAGCCTATGCGCATGAACTGAAGAAGACAGAAGGGCCAGTAGATTTATTAATTGCGAATAATGTTCTGGCACATGTTCCAGATATTAATGACTTCGTGACTGGTGTTGCGGCCTTGTTGAAAGACGATGGTGTTGCGAGTTTTGAGTTTCCTCATCTTTTGAACATGGTTCGCGAGAATCAATTTGATACCGCTTACCATGAACACTTCTCGTATCTTTCCCTAGTGGCTGTTCGTCGAATTTTTCAACATAATGGCTTGAGGGTTTACGATGTTGAACGCTTAAGTACTCACGGTGGTAGCTTACGGGTCTGGGCACAACGAAGCGATGTGACTCAACGTCCGTGCAGTCAGGAATATTTTGCGATTGTTGAGCAGGAAGCGGAAGCGGGAATTGAGACCCAAGGTTTTTATGCACTGGCTCAAGAAAGGGCACTGCAGGTAAAGTATCAATTGCTCGGGTTTCTGCTTGATGCACGCGCTGCGGGTAAAAAGGTGATCGCTTATGGAGCCGCTGCGAAAGGTAATACTTTGTTTAATTTTTCTGGAGTGAAGCCCGATTTGGTCGATGCTGTCATTGATTTGAATCCGAATAAACAGAATAAATTTATGCCTGGTAGCCATATTCCAATTCGTGGATTGAGTTATTTACTTGAGAATAAACCAGATTATGTATTGGTTTTGCCTTGGAATTTATTTGACGAAGTGCGTACTCAATTGCGCAGTCAAATGCATCATGAATTCAAATTTGTTCGCGCTATCCCAGAGCTACAAGTATCAGACTAAGTTGTACCTTGCTGCATGAGCCGCATGACAAATTGTTTAGATCTTGTTTTTTGCTTGAATGTCGTTCGCAGATTGTATGGAGCCTGCCTTGGAAAAAATTGTCTATACCAAACCTTCAATTACAGAGTTGGAGATAAAGTATGTGAACGATGCAGTTAGAGAAGAATGGGGTGAACATTGCTATGACAGTATCGTCCGTCTAGAGCATGAGTTCGCCGAGTATCTTGGTGTGCGTCGAGCCATTACAACCTCAAGCTGCACGGGGGCTTTGACTTTAGGCTTGGCAGCCCTTGGCATTGGCCCAGGGGATGAAGTCATCATCGCCGATACTAATTGGATCGCGTCCGTTGCTCCGGTCGTTCATCTGGGCGCGACTCCGATCTTTGTGGATATTGATCCTAAAACTTGGTGCATTGATCCTCAGCAAGTTCGACAAGCGATTACTGAAAAAACAAGGGCCATCATCGCAGTTCACCTGTATGGCAATTTATGCGACATGACAAGCCTCAAGTTAATCGCGCAAAATCACAACTTAGCTTTGATCGAAGATGCTGCGGAGGCTTTGGGCTCCCGTTGGGAGGGAAAGTTAGCGGGCAGTATGGGGCGTTTCGCGACTTTCTCATTTCATGGGACCAAGACCATGACAACTGGGGAAGGTGGAATGTTCGTGACGAACGATGAGGACCTATATCAAAGGGTTCTCTGCTTATCTAATCATGGCCGAAGAGCAGGGCAGTCTAAGCAATTCTGGCCTGACGAGCTTGGTTATAAATTTAAGATGTCCAACATTCAAGCGGCTTTAGGACGTGCACAGTTGGCTCGGGTAGAGGAGTTGATTGGTCGCAAGCGCGAAATTCTTCACGTGTATAAGGAGCTTTTTTCACAGTTTGATCAAATAAGCCTCAATCCCGAACCTGCAAATGTGCTGAATTGTGCTTGGATGCCAACGGCTGTGTTTTCTCAAGAGTCTGGCATTACGCGTGAAATGTTGCTTGCGGCATTCAAAGCAGCACAGATCGATGCGAGAGTATTTTTCTATCCACTTTCGACTTTGGATGTGTTCGGTGCGCATGAGGCCTGTTTTCATGCTGGAAGTATCGCCGCACGTGCTATCAATCTGCCGAGTTTCCATGACATTACCCATGAGCAGCAAACACGCGTTGCCGAAGTTATCTATAAGTTGATGGAGCCTAAGTAATGCGTTATGTCATATGGGGTAGTGCTGGTCACGCAAAAGTGGTTGCAGAGCTGATTGACGGAGCTGGTGGTCAAGTGGTCGCTCTTTTTGATAATTTTCAAGTTGCGCCTGCATTGAAAGAAGTTCCCCTGTATGTTGGCGAGCCCGCATTTCGTGAATGGTGCTCAAGCCAAACCGATCTCTCAGAGATAAATGGCGTGGTAGCGATTGGCGGCGGGCGCGGTGCTGATCGTGTGAAGTTACTAACGATGTTAATGGAAGCCGGAATGCGGATCCCAACGCTTATTCACCCCCGAGCGGTGGTCAGTCCATCCGCTGTAATCGAGAAAGCTTGTCAAGTCCTTGCAGGAGCCGTGGTTGCGGCGGATGTGCGCTTAGGCGAGGGATGCATCATTAATCATAATGCTAATGTTGACCATGAATGTGAGTTGGGACGCGGCGTTCACGTCGCACCGAATGCGACTTTATGTGGTTGTATTTCAATTGGAGAGTTTAGTTTCATCGGCGCCGGTGCGGTTGTTTTGCCACGTATAAAAATCGGAAAAAGGGCTGTCGTTGGCGCAGGTGCAGTTGTGACGAAAGATGTCGCTGACGATGAGATCGTTGTGGGGTGCCCTGCGAAGAAAGTAGTTCAGTAGAGTATTTCGTAATTTGTAGTTCTTACAAGGAGAGTGATATGACACCGTATGAGCAATTCAAGAAGGAATGCGTGGAAGAAATTGATATTCAAGGCGCAGATGCGGAACTGAAAAAAGCATCGCAAGACTGGATGGATTTGGTGAATCGTAAGAAGTATTCGTATCATTTCGAATGGTTGGGGCGCCCAATTATTCAATATCCGCAAGACATCGTTGCGATGCAAGAGTTGCTGTGGGAGATTAAGCCGGACCTCATTATTGAAACCGGCATTGCTCATGGTGGATCCCTAATATTTTATGCGTCAATGCTCGAACTCTTGGTGCAGTGCGGTGAAATCGAGCATGGTGAAGTTGTCGGGGTCGATATTGAGATTCGCCCGCATAATCGGCAGGCGATCGAGGCTCATCCGATGAGTAAGAGGATTTCTATGTTGGAAGGATCGAGTATCGATGCTTCGATTGTTGCACAAATCAAGGCAAAGGCGGTTGGCAAGAAGCGCGTGCTCGTTACCCTTGATAGCAATCATACTCATGATCATGTGTACAACGAACTCTTGAGCTACGCCGACTTAGTGACTGTTGGAAGTTACTGCGTAGTGTTTGATACTGTGATCGAAGATATGCCCGACGATATGTTTGGGAATCGTCCGTGGGGCAAAGGGAATAATCCGAAAACGGCGGTCGAACTCTTTTTGAAAAATAGAAATGATTTTGAAATTGACGATCGAGTCACCAACAAATTGCTGGTGAGCGTTGCACCCAAAGGATTCTTGCGACGCACTCGTTGAGTTGAGGCTCGCTAGTTGGCACAGACTACCCGATTCTTACCGGTCTTCTTAGCTTCATACATCGCTTTATCTGCGCGCTTCAAGACAGAGTCTTGTGACTCGTGCGGGGCGCGTAGCGCGACGCCCGCGCTGAAAGTAATGAATAGGCGTTGATCATTCGCTGTGAAGAAGTGAGTGGTCAATTCACGCTGCACTCTTGTCATGGCGCGGGCTGCCTCTTCAAGTGTGGTTTC
>CANHZI010000019.1 GCA_947464955.1 Oxalobacteraceae bacterium | reverse complement strand
GCTGCTGCTTTTTTTGGTGCTGTTGCCATATTGAGGCTCCTTCACAATTGTCTTGAAAATGCGCCATTTCACGCAGTGCTTATAGTGGTGCTGTTTATCGAGTGATGCAAGTGTTTTTTTTTGGTTTTCGCAAAAAAACTGTGAGAAATCATGTGCAGAGCCACTTTCAGAGGGAAAAATGTCGTTTTTCCTCTGCAGAGCGGAGAACTTGAGAGAGAGATTCGCGAGAGAAATGCCTAGCTACGAAAGAGAAAAATCGCCTCTGTTGAACCAAGAGATATCGGAAAAAAGTGGGCGTTTAGGAGAAAAAATGCGGAAGGTTTTGTGTGCGCCGGTGGAAATTCCTTGATGGAGATGCCGTGTTAGGCGTCAAGGACAGCAATACAGGCGTATTGTGGAGAGATGCAACACTGTCTTGCATCTCTCGCGTAGGTTTTTGCAATGACTAGCGCATCATCCCTTTCAAGCCGCGCATCATTTTCATCATGCCACCGCCCTTGAGTTTTTTCATCATGCTTTGCATTTGCTCGAACTGGGACAGCATGCGGTTCACTTCTTGAATTTGAACGCCTGCACCGGCCGCGATACGGCGTTTGCGTGAGGCCTTGATCAGCTCAGGCTTGGCGCGCTCAAGTGGCGTCATGGAATTAATAATCCCTTCCATGCGGCGCATACTCTTTTCTGCGTTATCCATATTGGCGCCCGATGCTGCTTGTTGAAATTGGGCTGGCAGCTTATCCATTAAACTCGACAGGCTACCCATATTTTTCATTTGTGCCAGCTGTGCTTTGAAGTCGTTCATATCGAACTTGCCGCCGACTTTGATCTTTTCCGCCAAACCCTTAGCGGCTTCGATGTCCATACCTTTTTGCGCGGATTCGACCAGAGCCAAAATATCGCCCATGCCGAGGATACGGTTGGCCATACGTGTAGCGTCGAAGGCTTCCAAACCATCGAGTTTTTCAGAGACGCCAGCAAACTTAATCGGCTTACCGGTGACATGGCGAACAGAAAGAGCCGCACCGCCGCGTGAATCACCATCGAGTTTGGTCAACACTACGCCAGTCAATGGCAGTGCATCGTTAAATGCTTTTGCTGTATTGACCGCATCTTGACCGAGCATGGCGTCGACCACGAACAAAGTTTCAATCGGTTTGACGGCAGCATGAACGGCAGCAATCTCTTGCATCATGGCTTCGTCAATACCGAGGCGACCTGCGGTATCGATGATCAGGACTTCATGATGATGCTTCTTGGCCCAATCGAGCGCAGCGAGCGCGATATCGACAGGCTTGTCGTTAATGGTGGTGGGGAAGAAATCTGCGCCAGCCTGTGCAGTCACTGTTTCAAGCTGGCCAATCGCTGCTGGACGATAGACGTCGGCCGAGACAGTCAAAACCTTCTTCTTTTTTGTCTCACGTAAATAGCGCGCCAACTTACCGACTGTGGTGGTTTTACCTGCACCTTGCAAACCGGCCATTAAGATAATCGCTGGTGGCTGTGTGGCGAAGTTTAATTCAGAGGCGTTTTCACCTAAGTCTGCACCGATCAAGGACGCTAATTCTTTTTGTACGACACCGACCAAAGCTTGACCAGGCGTCAGCGAACCGATGACTTCTTCGCCCATCGCTTTTTCTTTAACGCGAGCGATCAATTCGCGCACAGCTGGTAAGGCAACGTCGGCCTCCAGCAGAGCCATACGCACTTCGCGTAGCATGTCAGCGGTGTTGGATTCGGTCAGACGGGCTTCGCCGCGCATCGTTTTAACGACTTTGGCGAGACGTTGGGTCAAATTGTCGAGCATAGTGAACCTTCAATCAGAAATCAGTGGCTGCGTCAGTTGAGAGAAAATACTGAGGCTGAGAGACGTATAGAAATACATCGATAAGCTTGCATTTTACCCGAAAAGCGCCTCGCTCCGAAGCTTTGGCTGCTGTCCCCCGCTGCGAGAAGATGCCAAGGCTAGTGGTTTTGTCTCGCTCCGGGCAATAAAAAAGCCATGCCGACACAGATCGGCATGGCTTTCTTGTTGAAGCTAAATAACTTTTTCTTATTCAGCGTTCATTTCTTTTAACAAGTTGTCAGCCTTGTCCACATGTTTCATCTGCCACAACATGTAGCGCAAATCAACTTGAATAGAACGGCTAGAAGCCTTGTTGTAGTCCCAATCAGCAATGATGGAATCAAGCGTGCCATCGAATGCTAAACCAATAAACTCGCCTTTGGCATTCAAGGCCGCAGAACCAGAGTTGCCGCCTGTGATATCGAGTGTTGCGAGGTAGTTGACTGGCACAGTTTTCAAGGCTGGATCAACATATTTGCCAAAGTCTTTAGCTTTGATTGCTGCCAATTGATTCGCTGGGGCATTGAATTCGCCTGTGCCCGTTGCTTTAGCCGTGATACCTTTCACTGTCGTGAAGGCAGTCCAAGTCGTACCGTCAGCACCGAATGGGCGGCTCGCAACCTTACCAAAAGTGACGCGTAAAGTGCTGTTGGCATCAGGATAAACGGCTTGGCCTTTGCTCTTCATGTAAGCAATTTTCGCTTTCATATAGCTTGCATAAGCTTTTTGCGTATTACCGCCAGTTTCTTGATCCGCCACCTCGCGTTTCATGCCTTCTTCGTACATGGCAACAGCGGCTTTGATGAAGCTATCGTTGCTGGCTTTGAAGTCGTCAACGGATTTGTTCAACCAAGAAGCACGGAAGGCTTTGTCACCAAATTGGCTACCCGCATACATTGTGTCGAGTAAAGCTTTCAATTGGTCTTTGCTCATGCCATCCTTGATGCCCATCGCGCTGTCAAAATTGGCGTTACGTTCCGCTGCTGGAGCTGCTGCGTATTTAACCAAGCTATTCAAGACCAAAGCCTTATCGACCTTTTCATCGTAGCTGCGTTCAACGCCGTCAATGCCAGCTTTGAAGCGTGGTAAGTCACGCTCTTGGAAACCAGCGCGACGTTCTGCATTCGGCTTGGTTTTTTCATGTGCCAAGCGATACAAAGTGCGAGCCGTTGACAAGAAACGTGGGTAGGAGGAAGCGAGGTAAGATTCCTTTTTCGCCGTTGCGTCGCGCTTAGCGTAAATCTCTTCAATCTTCTCGATATCGGCAGCAAATTCTGCTTTCGTTTTCGGATTCGAGTTGACCCATGCTTTTAACTCAGCGTGTTCTTTGGATTTGCGTTCCAAAATATCGCTACCCGCGTAGCTATCGAGCATACCTTGGCGATTTTTGTAGTAGTTGTTGATGTTGGCAACCATGCCCGCGTATTTCAAAGACGCATCTTTATTGTCTTTAGTTTCGTTGGCGATGATCGCTAAAGTTTCTGCTGAATTTTTAACGAAATTAGGGTATTCGAAATCGAAAGTGTAAGCAATTTCAGATGGCAAACGATGGCGGTTAGTACGGCCTGGGTAGCCCAATACCATCACGAAATCACCTTCTTTCAAGCCATCTTTAGCCAATTTCAAGAAATGTTTTGGTACGTATGGAACGTTATCTTTGCTGTATTCAGCAGGCTTACCGTCCTTGCTAACGTAGGCACGATAGAAACCATAGTCACCCGTGTGGCGTGGCCACGTCCAGTTATCAGTGTCACCACCAAATTTGCCTACGCCTTCGGCTGGAGCGTGAACCAAACGGACGTCTTTGATTTCCATTTGTTTAATTAGGTAGAACTCTAAGCCACCGTAGAAAGTCGGAATACTGCAACGGAAGCCGGCTTCTTTTTCACATTCGGCGATCATGGTTTTTTGATTTTTCTCGATCGCTTCGACACGTGCTTTGCCTGTCAGTTTAGCGACATCTGCGCTAATGATCTTGTCACTGACGTTGGTCACATCGGTGGTCACGAAGATGCGTGAACCTGGTGCAGCTGGCACTTCTTCGGCCAAAGTCTTGGCCAAGAAACCATTGGCTAAATAGTTATGTTCTGGAGTGGAGGCACGAGCCACACTGTCATACACGCAGTGGTGGTTGGTCGCGACCAAGCCTTGAGGAGAAACGAAAGAAGCTGAGCAGCCACCTAGGCTGACAATCGCTCCCATCGGGAATTCGGTTAACTTCGTCAAGCTGGCTGGATCGAGCTTGAGACCAGCTGCTTTCAATTGTTTGGCGATTTGCGGTAATTGCTGCGGCATCCACATACCTTCATCGGCGTGGGCAGCGGCGCTCATGGTGGCGAGTGCAGCGAGGGCGAACAGTGATTTTTTCATTATGTATCCTGCAAAAAGTAAATCCGAATAGTAAATTCTCTTGAGAATGCCAAAGTGCTTTTAGTGCCGAAGGATGCGCTTGTGACGTCTCCATCGGGGCACTAAGTAAAGAGTGCTGCTTTGGGTGCAGGAAGTATCTAGAAGGGGATCGCGCTCGTCAAGCGAATAGCGCAGGACAAGCATGAAAATCGTGAAAATTGTTAAGCTGTTGTAAATGTGGCGCCCATAAATCAACTGCCCGAGCTCAGTTTGTTTCTGCAAAGGATTTTTTTTGAGTTAGCGCAGAATCTCAGGCTTTCATCGAAAACTTGTCACAACATAGTGTAAACTTAAAGGATGCTTACTCAAATTTCAATTGCTGCAGCTTTACTTTATGTAGTCTGCTCATTCATACCTTCACATCGCAAGTGGTTGGCGATGGGCGTTGCCGCATTGGCTTGGGCTTTACATGGCTTGGTGCTCGGCATGAGTGTGTACGCTGTTGACGCACTAAGGATAGGGTTTGCGACCATGTGGTCGGCAGCGATATGGGTGTCGGTATTGGTATTTCTTGTTGAGAATCGTAATTTTTCTCTCGATGGTTTACGCTTGTTGGTGCTGCCGCAGGCGGCATTAACGGTGATTTTGCTCCTGTTTTTTCCAGGAAGTCTAATTTCCGTTTTAGGCAAGACGGCGATGTTTCCTTGGCACGTAGGAATCGCCTTATTGGCTTATAGTACCTTAAGCATTGCAGCGTTTCATGCATTGGTAATGTATGTGCAGGATCGACATTTGCATAAAATGCGTGGCAAATCGGTACAAACTTGGCTCGAAAAGGCGATTGATCAGCTGCCAGCTTTATTAAAGATGGAGCAGTTGCTATTCATTTTGGTCAGCATAGGCTTTATTCTCCTGAGCTTGACCGTACTTTCTGGGGTAGTCTTCTCTGAACAAGTTCTCGGCGTTGCATTTAAGTTAGATCATAAAACAGTTCTTTCTCTGTTTTCTTGGATATTGTTCGCGACTTTATTAATCGGTCGTCAGTGGCGAGGTTGGCGCGGCAAGGCCGTGTTACGGATGACCTTGTTTGGATTCTTGTTCTTATTACTGGCCTACGTCGGAAGTCGATTTGTGTTAGAAGTTTTGCTGCACAGGAGTTTGGTGTGAAGGTACTCGTTTGGATCGCATTAGCGGTGTTAGTTTATCTTGCTTTACGTAAGAAGATCACTTCTGCTCAGCAAAGTTCTCAACAAGCGCCGCCACCAGCGCAAACATCGGCTGGTGAAACCATGCTCGCCTGTGCCACTTGCCAAGTATTTATTCCCGCATCAGAAGCAGTGATGCGCGGTGATAATGCTTATTGTTGTGCCGAACATGCAAACCAAAGCGCATGACTAAGCTCGCTCCCACACTGAGTAATGTTAATTCCACTCTGTGGCGATCGCTGCAAACCTTCAATGTATCGCGTGTTTTAATCGCGATCGTCCTCATCACCTATCTCAGTATCAAATCGAATCGCGATACATGGCAGCTCGATTTGATGTCGCTGAAGTTAGTGACCCTGACCTACCTTTTGCTCTCAGTTGCTTTTGTCGTTCTCAAGGCAGTTTGGCCTAAACGATTTTTACTGCAGCTAGTTTCGCAGATCAGTATCGATTTGATCGTTATTTCTATCCTATTTATTGGTGCAGGTGGTAGTAAGAGTGGTTTGGTAATCCTATATCTGTTTCCTCTGGCCGGAGCAGGCGTTCTTGGTTCTTTACTGCTGGCATTGAGTTTTGTTTCTGCGGTGTCGCTTTTCCTGCTATTCGTTAACGCTTATCAGGTCTTGCAAAGTGAAGACAGTAATATCATTTCGCAGGCAGGTTTGTATGGGGCAACCTATTTTGCTGTTGTCTACGTACTTAATCGCTTGGCGCGAAATCTGATCGGGCAAGAGGAACTCGCACGTCAACGAGGCCTAGAGTTGGTCTTGCAACAAGCGATTAATCGAACTGTGATTGCAGATATGGAAGACGGGGTTCTTGTAGTTGATCAATTTGGCCATCTTTTTGAATCGAACCCAGCGGCGAGTCGAATGTTAGGTCTTGAGTCTCTTAATCATGTCGGCGGAGCTCAAAAAAGGTTGAGTGAAATTCCAGTGTTAGACCCGATTTCAGAAGCTTTGCAAAAGTGGTCCGAGGGTAAAAAGCCTGATAATACGACTTGGCTTAGACACGAAGGTGCGTCATTTGTCGTCATTCGAAATTTCAATGGGCACTCCCGTTTGTCGCTCGAAGATTCGATTGCTGATGAGGGGCCAGACACGGGCACACACTTGAAGCTAAGGTTTGTTGCGATTGATGATAGTGAACTCGGGCATTTGGATGGTCAAATTACACCGAGCATTGTCATCTTTATGCAAAATGTCTCCGATATTGAAAATCAAGCTCAACAACTGAAGTTGGCTTCCATGGGACGCCTGACCGCCAGTATTGCGCATGAGGTACGTAATCCACTGTCGTCGATATCTTATGCGACCTCATTATTGGGTGAGGACGTGCAGAATGAATTGCAGTCGCGACGGCTATTGAAGATTATTGAAGACAATGTGGCGCGGCTGAATAAACTAATTGAAGACATTCTTAAATTATCTCGTAAGGCGCAGACGAATTTACAACCGATCTTGTTGATGGCCGAGCTCGAACAAATTGTTCAAGAGTTTGTTGAGACCAAAAACATCGCTCCCGGAACCATACAATTACAAGACCTCGGGAATTTTTATGTGACGTTTGATCCAGGACATTTGCATGAGGTGGTGACGAATTTACTATCTAATGCACTCAGGTATGCCAGCGGCAAGAGTGCCTGTATTCGCCTTACGATTAGGATAGCGAACGGGAATCGGCGCGAACTTCATATACAAGATGACGGCCCGGGAATTTCTGCTACAGTAAGGTCACACTTGTTTGAGCCTTTCTATACCACGTCGAGTAAGGGTACTGGCTTGGGCTTGTATATGGCTCGAGAGTTATGCTTAAATAATCATGCATTCCTCGACTATGAATATCGCAACGACGAATCTTCCTCTCAATGGATAGAGCCAGGCGGCCGTTTCGTCATCAATTTCTCCTCAACTGAAAAAGTATGATTGTCAACGAGCCCAACGCGAAGCCGCGCATTTTAGTCATCGACGATGAAGCCCATCTGCGGGAATTACTTGAAATTACCTTGATCAAAATGGGCCTCGATGTCGACAGCGCTGAGACCTTGGATGTGGCGCGGCATTTGTTGAACAAGCATTCGTATTCATTAGTGCTGACGGATATGCGTTTGCCTGATGGATCTGGCCTAGACATGGTGGAACTCGTTACAGCCAATCATAAGCATATCCCGATCGCGGTGATTACTGCTTTCGGTAGCGCGGAAAATGCGGTGATTGCCTTGAAAGCTGGCGCATTTGACTATGTTTCAAAGCCGGTGGCCTTAGACCAGTTACGTAAGTTGGTGCGTTCAGCATTGCAGATGCATGAGATCAAGCCCGTCGAAGAGGCTACTGTTGCAGTGGTTCGACCTATCAGTCCTTCGTTTCTCATTGGTAGTTCGCCTGAGATTCAACACGTACGAGCGCAAATTAGTCGACTCGCCCGTAGTATGGCCCCAGTTATTATTACCGGTGAATCTGGCAGCGGTAAGGAACTAGCGGCTCGTGAAATTCACCGAAATAGTGCGCGGGCAGACAAGCCTTTCATTGCAGTTAACTGTGGTGCGATCCCGGAGCTATTGATGGAGGCTGAGTTTTTCGGCTACCGAAAGGGAGCATTCACAGGTGCTAATGACGATCGCGATGGTTTCTTTCAAGCGGCTAATGGTGGTACTTTGATGCTTGATGAAGTTGCAGATCTACCGCTGGCGATGCAAGTTAAATTATTGCGTGCCATCCAAGAGCGCCGAGTTCGAAAAGTTGGCGCGACCAACGAAGAGGCCGTGGATGTGCGAATTTTGAGTGCGACGCATCAAAACTTGGCAGACTGCGTGACGAACGGTAAGTTTCGACAAGATTTGTATTATCGATTGAATGTAATTGAATTAGTTCTGCCACCGTTGCGGGAACGTCGAGATGATGTGGAAGAGTTAGCAAGAGCAATTTTGACGAAGCTAGCTAACTCAAGTTATCCGATTGAACTCAATCAAAAGGCGCTCGAAGCCCTTAAGGCATACGACTTTCCGGGAAATGTTCGGGAGCTTGAAAACATACTTGAACGTGCAGCGGCATTTGCAAATGATGGAATTGTTGATGTGATCGATTTAGGATTGCGACCGAATTCGAAGATAGAGCGAAGCCCAATTGCCAGTGCAGGTGGGCAGGAAGATGCGCCTGATAGAGTATTTTTAAAGCCTGAATTTCCTTGCAGTCTGCCAGAATATTTAGAGTCAATAGAACGCGACGTAATCCGCGCTGCATTGCGCCGCACTCAAAATAACCGTACCCAAGCAGCTGAACTCTTGGGCGTTAGCTTTAGACAGCTCCGCTATTCGATTCAGAAATTGAAAATTTCTGAAGAGTAGACACTGTACTGCACTCTTCAATCGAGATGAATCTCTTAAATTGATTCAATAGTGTGTCTGTTTGTGTTGTGAATAACTAAATTAATTTCCCTATATCTAGTGTCGATGTTGGTAAAAATCGACACTCAATCGCTACATATAGTGGTTCGAAAGCGACACTCCAGCGCTAGGTTTTTTTCGAAATCGAACCGTTCTCTAAGTAATGACTCGTCAAAAGGTGAGTGTCCGCTCACTCTCTAGTATGCATAGTTTTGTGCATTTTCTAAAGTCAAACAGAACCGACTCAGAAACAAAAAATAAACTTGATGTTTCTAAAAAAAAGCGGTTGCGCTCTTAACGTCGTGCCACTAGAATTAGTGCAAATAAAAATAAACGCACTAGATATAGTGGTTTGAGAAAAGTTTCTCTCGGTTATTTTTTTATTGTCCTAGTCCCGTTTTTCCTTCACTTACGATGCTGTATTGAATTCGCATGAGATTGAAATGGTAGTAGGAATTTCCGAAAAGTCGTTGTACAGATGAATCGCACTTTCGAGCCCAGTACTCGGAAATGGATAAGCAGTAGCAGTACCTAGTATTTGATGTGTGGTAGTTACATGCAGTAATGAACAGGTAGTGGCAGCACAGACATCGCAACACAATCATATTAATAAGACCCTGAACCTGGAGGCGAAATGCACTCTTCTATAGAAACATCACCTATTCAATCGTTTGATTCCGCGGCCTATGCAAGCTTGGAGGCGAGTACTCCAGCGGCGACCGCTAGTTACAATGATTACCGTATCATCCGTCGTAACGGAGCGGTAGTTGGATTCGAACCGTCCAAGATCGCGATTGCTGTAACGAAGGCTTTCTTGGCTGTGAATGGTGGGCAAGGTGCTGCCTCCGCACGTATTCGTGAATTGGTTGAACAGTTAACTTCAACGGTGGTGAATGCTTTGATGCGTCGCCAACCAGCTGGCGGCACTTTCCATATTGAAGATATTCAAGACCAAGTCGAATTGGCCTTGATGCGTTCTGGCGAACACGATGTGGCGCGCGCATATGTGTTGTATCGTGCGAAACGCATGGAAGAGCGTCGTTTGCAATTGGAAGCGCAAGCAGCTGGTAAGCCAAGTGCAGTAGTTCCACAAATTCATGTTGTAGTCGACGGTCGTCCGCAATTATTAGAGGTCAGCCAAGTTCGAGCTCTGATCGATGCGGCTTGTGTTGGTTTGGAAAAGTTGGTGGATGCAGAAGCGATTCTGATTGAAACCTTAAAGAATTTGTACGACGGCGTGCCTGTCGAAGAATTGCACAAATCTGCAATCTTGGCCGCACGTGCGATGATGGAAAAAGAACCAGCGTACAGCCAAGTGACGGCACGTTTGCTCTTACATACGGTACGTAAAGAAGTCTTTGGTCGTGAAGTGGCACAAAAAGATGCGGCAACAGAATACGTTGAATACTTCCCTAAATTCGTCAAAAAAGGTATCGAAGCAGGTTTGCTTGATGCAAAGCTGGGACAATTCGATTTGAAGAAATTGGCTAACGCCATCGTCAGTGATCGTGATTTGCAGTTCGGTTACCTCGGTCTGCAAACTTTATATGACCGCTATTTCTTGCATATCCGTGACGTTCGCATCGAAATGCCACAGGCTTTCTACATGCGTGTTGCGATGGGATTGGCCTTGAACGAGATCGATCGCGAAGCACGTGCGATTGAGTTCTACAACTTGTTGTCGACTTTCGACTTCATGAGTTCGACTCCTACACTATTTAATAGTGGTACACAGCGTTCACAATTGTCGTCTTGCTATTTGACGACGGTTGCTGATGATCTCGACGGTATCTACGAAGCGATCAAAGAAAATGCGTTGTTGGCCAAATACGCAGGTGGTTTGGGTAATGACTGGACACCAGTTCGTTCCCTGGGTGCGCACATCAAAGGCACAAACGGTAAGTCACAAGGTGTGGTTCCATTCTTAAAAGTGGTCAACGACACTGCAGTTGCGGTCAATCAAGGCGGTAAACGTAAAGGTGCAGTCTGTGCTTACCTCGAAACTTGGCACATGGACGTGGAAGAATTCTTGGAATTGCGTAAGAACACCGGTGACGACCGTCGCCGTACGCATGATATGAATACGTCGAACTGGATTCCAGATTTGTTCATGAAACGCGTGATGGAGAAGGGTGATTGGACTTTGTTCTCTCCTTCTGACGTGCCAGATTTGCATGATAAATTCGGTAAAGCGTTTGAAGATGCTTACACTGCCTACGAAGAGAAAGCGGCACGTGGCGAGATTAAGTTGTCTAAAAAAGTCGCTGCGCTCGACTTGTGGCGCAAGATGTTGTCGATGTTGTTCGAAACTGGCCATCCTTGGATCACATTTAAAGATCCATGCAACATCCGTTCTCCACAACAGCATGTTGGTGTCGTACATAGCTCCAACTTGTGTACAGAAATTACCTTGAACACCAATGACAGCGAAATCGCCGTATGTAATTTGGGTTCTGTGAACATGCCAGCGCACATGAAAGATGGCAAACTTGATCACGAAAAGCTCAAGCGTACGATCACGACAGCAATGCGTATGTTGGATAACGTCATCGATATCAACTACTACGCTGTGAAGAAAGCGCGTGATTCTAACTTGCGTCACCGTCCAGTCGGTTTGGGTATCATGGGCTTCCAAGACTGTTTGCACATGATGCGTATTCCATATGCGAGCCAAGACGCGGTGAACTTTGCTGATACATCGATGGAAGCAGTGTGCTATTACGCTTACTTAGCTTCGACAGAATTGGCGCAAGAACGTGGTCGTTATAGTTCTTACACAGGTTCCTTGTGGGATCGCGGCATCCTGCCACAAGATTCTGTGAAATTGTTGGCGCAAGAACGTGGCGGCTACTTGGAAGTGGACTCCTCTGAAACGATGGATTGGTCCATCGTTCGTGACCGCATCAAACAATACGGTATGCGTAATTCTAACTGCGTGGCGATTGCACCAACAGCGACAATCTCTAATATTATTGGTGTTGCTGCTTGTATCGAGCCAACTTACCAAAATCTGTACGTGAAGTCGAACTTGTCCGGTGAATTCACTGAGATCAATGAACACTTGGTGCGTGACTTGAAAGAGCGAGGCTTGTGGGATGACGTCATGATCTCTGACTTGAAATACTTTGACGGTAGCTTGGCGAAGATCGATCGCATTCCAGAAGATCTGCGTCAACTCTACGCGACAGCCTTCGAAATCAGCCCAACATGGTTGGTGGAAGCGGCTTCCCGTCGTCAAAAATGGATTGACCAAGCACAGTCTTTGAACATCTACATGGCGGGCGCTTCTGGTAAGAAGTTGGACGAAACTTACAAATTGGCGTGGTTGCGCGGCCTGAAAACGACTTACTACTTGCGCACAATCGGTGCAACGCATACAGAGAAATCAACTACGAAGACTGGTTCTTTGAATGCGGTAGCTGTTGATGGTGGTTCAGGCGGTTACACTGCAGCCTCCACTGATGTAGCAGCTTTGCCTGCGGTTGAAGCAGAAGGCGCAGCATGCTACTTGCGTCCTGGCGACCCTGGCTTCGAAGAGTGCGAAGCTTGTCAATAAAAGAGGAAATGCTTTGCGGCTTGATGTGTCGCAAAGCTTTCTTTTTCCTGTCGCAGACAATTTAAGAATATTTAACAAAACCCGCCGACTTCAAAAGTCGGCTGTGTACAAAAGGAACTCACATGCTCTCTTGGGATGATGAAGTAGCGCCAGCGGCACCAGCGCCGCGCCAAGCTCCACCTGCAGCTCCAACTGCTTTCGATCAATTTCAAACACGTATGCAAACGCAAGACGTGGCCTTGAATCCAGCCTTGGTTACTAAGCCAGTGACGGTTTCTGCAGAGGACGTGGCTCGTCGCGTGAACGCAGCGGACAAGCGCATTATCAATGGACAGACAGACGTTAATCAGCTCGTGCCGTTCAAATATAAATGGGCATGGGATAAATATTTGGCAGGTTGCGCAAACCATTGGATGCCGCAAGAAATTAATATGCAGCGCGATATCGAGCTCTGGAAAAACCCAAATGGCTTGAGTGAAGATGAGCGTCGTTTGGTAAAACGTAATCTCGGATTCTTCGTTACTGCAGATTCTTTGGCAGCAAATAATATTGTGCTCGGCACCTATCGTCACATCACTGCGCCTGAATGTCGTCAGTATTTATTGCGTCAAGCGTTTGAAGAAGCGATCCACACGCATGCATACCAGTACATCGTTGAGTCGCTTGGCTTGGATGAGGCAGAGATCTTTAATGCTTACAATGAAGTTGAATCGATTCGCGATAAAGATCAGTTCTTGATTCCATTCATCGACGTGTTGACTAACCCAGAATTCAAGACAGGCACTACCGAAGCGGACCAAACACTGTTGCGCTCCTTGATCGTTTTTGCGTGTTTGATGGAAGGTCTTTTCTTCTATGTTGGCTTCACGCAGATTCTTGCGCTCGGTCGTCAAAATAAAATGATGGGTGCTGCGGAACAATACCAGTACATCTTGCGTGATGAATCGATGCACTGCAATTTCGGAATCGATTTGATCAACACAATCAAAATGGAGAACCCACATTTGTGGACAGCTGCATTCCGTGAAGAGATTAAATCGTTGTTTTTGCGTGCGGTGGAGTTGGAATATCGTTACGCAGAGGATACAATGCCGCGAGGAGTGCTCGGCTTGAATGCCCCAATGTTCAAAGGCTATTTACGATTCATCGCAAATCGTCGCGCACAACAAATTGGACTTGACGTTTTGTTCCCACAAGAAGAAAATCCGTTCCCGTGGATGAGCGAAATGATCGATCTGAAAAAAGAGCGAAACTTCTTTGAGACCCGTGTCATCGAATATCAAACAGGTGGTGCACTCAATTGGGAATAAATTTTTGTAGTCGAAGATGTTCAGGACTGAAATCGCAAAGCGATTGAAAAAGCGAAACGCGGTGCTTGAACAAGAAAGGCTTCACAAAACTGAATGAACTTGATTGACTCATTCGAATTGCTAAATTTAAAGCGCGAACCCGGCGAGGCTGGGTCTCGCGCATTTGTGTTTTCTATATCTGCGTCTACACTGGTAGACATGTGAAAGAATTCCAGCGTTGTTTATAGCAGTCTATATAAATAGCGTGTTTTTGGCTGTTGTCATTAATCGTTAAGGTCTGTTCGTAGTAAATAAGAATAAGGGACAAACGACATAGCCATTTGATAGTAGCGAAAGTGAGCATCTTTCGTTGCTGTTGGTGCCAAATTCATTAGCGCAACCAGACGTCATGTTTGTGCCGATGAATAATCCGCTTACTTGAATTCGAGCGGATTTTAACTTTAATCTGATTTTTTTCCGACTAACGTGAAGGAGAAACAAAATGGCAACAGCACCAGAAGCCAAGAAAGTAGCTGCGGCAAAGCCGGCAGCGAAACCAGCGGCCAAGAAAGCAGCAGCTAAACCTGCAGCAAAACCAGCAGCGAAGAAAGCAGCAGCTAAACCTGCAGCAAAACCAGCAGCTAAGAAAGCAGCAGCTAAACCAGCAGCTAAGCCAGCAGCTAAAAAAGCAGCAGCTAAACCAGCAGCTAAGCCAGTAGCGAAAAAAGCAGCAGCTAAGCCAGCAGCAAAACCAGCAGCTAAAAAAGCAGCAGCTAAGCCAGCGGCAAAAAAAGCAGCAGCTAAGCCAGCAGCAAAACCAGCAGCTAAGAAAGCAGCAGCTAAGCCAGTAGCGAAAAAAGCAGCAGCTAAGCCAGCAGCAAAAAAAGCAGCAGCTAAGCCAGCAGCTAAGCCAGCAGCGAAAAAGGCAGCAGCTAAGCCAGCAGCGAAAAAAGCAGCAGCTAAGCCAGCGGCAAAGCCAGCAGCGAAAAAAGCAGCAGCTAAACCAGCAGCGAAGCCAGCAGCAAAAAAAGCGGCGGCTAAGCCAGCCGCAAAAAAGGCCGCAGCTAAACCAGCAGCGAAAAAACCAGCAGCAAAAAAAGCAGCAGCTAAACCAGCTGCACCAGTAGCAGCAGCTAAGCCAGCGACACCAGATGCAAAGACGGTGGTCAGCCCAACAGCAGCTTGGCCGTTCCCAACTGGTACTCGTCCAGCGTAATATTCTTACTTGGACGCCTGGTTTTATTCAGGCACAATACCCACTGTGTGTTAATCACCCAGTGGGTTTTTTTTTGAGGATTCGCCTATGTTGTACGAGATGTTCAGCTTGATTATCAATGCGGTAGCCGGTGTGTTGGCAGGATTTCTGCTGTTACGTTTTTGGATGCAGGCACTCCGAGTTCGTCCACCGATGTCGTTTGCTAACTCAATTTTTCAACTGACTGATTGGATCGTGAAGCCGATTCGACGTCTAGTTCCAGGGCTATTAGGCCTTGATTGGGCGAGTCTGATCGCAGCTTGGTTAGTCGCCTTATTGGCGAGTGCGCTTTTGTCCTTGATCAGTAATCGCTTCGATATCAGCCTGTTGTTGGTACTATCAGTGTATAAGTTACTGCAATGGGCTATTTATGGTTTGATGGGCTTACTCATATTAGAAGTGATCTTTAGTTTTGTTAATCCACACGCGCCACTCGCACCCTTGGTCAGGGCTCTCAATCAGCCATTCTTGTCACCGATTCGTCGCGTAATTCCTCCGATTGGTGGTTTTGACTTCTCGGTTCTGGTCGCCTTTATTATTTTGCAGTTGCTGGAGCGTGGGTTGGCCGCCATGATGGCTCAGCTTCTTTACTATTTGATGTAAGCGCTCGGCATACCTCGTGCGTTGTTCTCTTTATCTCATTTCTGGAGGTTTGCCATGTTACGAAATTCCGGCTTTATTTTAGTTTGTCTTTCACTGAGTGCCGCCGCTATGGCGCAAGACGCGGAGCAAAGGACTACTCTCGCTGATCAAAAAGAAGTCGCTGTAACGATCTATAACGAGAATTTAGCTTTGGTCAAAGACGTGCGGCGTTTTACCATGAAACGTGGTCCGGTGAATTTGGCCTTCAGAGATGTGAGCGCCAATATGCGTCCAGAGACAGCGCTGCTGCGTAGCATTTCATCTCCAGGTAGCCTGTCCGTGCTCGAACAAAATTTCAACTTCGAATTGCTTACGCCGCAGAAAATGTTAGAGAAATTTGTTGGGCAAACGGTCAATGTGATTCGGACTAATCCAGCGACAGGTGCAGAAACCAGTGAAGTTGCCGAGGTCTTGTCCGCTAATGAAGGGGTGGTGCTGAAGATAGGCAATCGTATTGAGACAGGTTTGCCAGCGCGCATCGTCTACAACAGTGTGCCGAACAATTTGCGTGACCGTCCAACCTTGATGATGGCTTTAGATAATACGCAAAGTGCTGCACAAGATGTGGAATTAAGTTATTTGACAGGTGGCTTAGCTTGGAAGGCCGACTACGTCTTGGAGCTCAATCCGGCCGAAGACAAACTTGATATTTCAGCATGGGTAACCTTAACCAATACGAGCGGAGCGAGCTACAAGAATGCCAAGTTACAGTTGGTTGCGGGCGATGTGAATCAAGTCCGCAATCAGTTTATTACGGTCACTGGAAGTGCGATGCCAATGGCAGCTCCGCCAGCAGCGAAAGCGCGTGAAATGACGACCGAGTCTTTGTTTGAATATCATCTTTACACTTTAGGTAGACCAACGACGATCGCTGAAAATCAAACTAAGCAGGTTTCCCTGCTCGGTGCGAGTAATGTACCGGCCCGTAAAGAATATTTGTTGCGCGGCGCTGATTATTATTATCAAGGCGCTGCCGGTGATCTAGGTCAAAAACTAAAAGTGGGGACTTTCTTGGAATTCGATAATAAAGAAAGTAGCCAACTGGGGATGGCTTTGCCGAAGGGCGTAGTGCGAGTTTACAAAAAAGATAGTACAGGTAGTGCGCAGTTCATTGGTGAAGATCAAATTGATCACACACCGAAGAACGAGAAGATACGTTTAAAGCTTGGCGATGCTTTTGATATCACCGCTGATAAGAAACAGACCGACTTTAAAAAAATCGCAGGCAATTCAAAGTATAACTATATATTTGAGAGTGCCTATGAGTTTGAGCTGAAAAATGCGAAGAAAGAAGCGGTCACGGTTACTGTGCAAGAGCCGATTCCTGCAGATTGGCAAATCCAAAATAGCAGTCACCCGTATACCAAAGGAAGTAGCAATACCGCAGTATGGAAGGTGCAGGTGCCTGCGGAAGGATCGACTAAATTGGTGTATAGAGCGCAGATACGCTATTAGTCCTTTGATTTATTTCACAATTCAAGCCCCGTTCCTGGGGCTTTTTTCTTAATGCGAGGATGAAAGTTGAACTATGCTAGCTGCAATATTGATCGAGAAACCGATAATCGCGAGATTGAAAAAGAAACTCAGAACCGCTTGTGCTAACACGGTCTTTCGCATGCGGCGCGAGCGGATGACGATGTCTGAGGTTTGCGCAGCGACCGCGATCGTGAATGAGAAGTACAGGAAATCCCAATAGTTCGGCTGCAATTCTTGGTCAGGAAAGCCAAGTGGTGTTGGATGATCGCCCGCAGTGTAATAGAGGCGTGCATAGTGAAAGGTGAATAGGACGGCCACAAAACACCAAGAGCCGATGATGGTAGCCGCCGTCAACGCGTAATGCGCCAGTCTTAATGGTGAGTTTGCTTGGGAGGGTAAGGTGAGTTCCCAGATGATGGCGATGATACTAGCAATGGCACCGATCGACATCAGAAACAAGACCATCACACTGCTACGGTCCTCTTGGCGGGCAATTTCACAAACGCGAGCATGATTTGCTGTTGTCATTAGCCATGCCATTAATGCGAGATAAATCCAAATCCCTGTCGTCCACGCCAGAAGTCCGCGGGTGACAGCGGTGTACTCGCCCGGAATAAAAAGACCCAAACCCAATCCTGCAACGATCGCAGCCGTCAGGCGAGGGCGATGGTAGACAAAGTGGTGTAAAGGCATCTTGTGTTCTCAATTCTCTGGGTGCGGTTCGCTGCGGTTGGAGTGCCGTAGTTTTAACAGCGTGTCGGTGGACTTAGTGATGATACTCGCATGTAAGTGCCTACACAATCGACCATATTGGATCGAACACAAGGCAATTTACGCAGAGAATTCTTAGCCTCTCATCGCTTTTTGCGTGCAGACAAACTTCGAATCGACGCTTAAGGGTTACTACAGGGGTCTTGAATTTTGGCTGTGCGCGCTAAGCCGGGATCGATCGAGGTGAGAGCAGTGCGTGCTTGCTCTAGGTCTTTGCTGAACTCTTTCAAATAGCGGCTGCGCTCTTCACTTTCCCATTCAGCATCTGAAAACACCTTGAGTGAATAGGATTTGCTGACGTGTTGTTGACCTTCTAGGCGTGCCATGAGGGCCCGATCGGGGTCAACATTTTCCTTGAGTAGATAGGCGTCGATGTCACGTAAGCTCAAAGGGAAGCTCGCTTCACCATCGCGTAGCAATTTACCTGCAACATTGAGTGGGATTTCGGCATTGCCAACGGCAAGCAGATCATTGAAGCTGAGATAGGCGAAAGGCTTGCCTTTTGCATCGTCGACACGGGCACTGACCAGATAGCGCCCAGCGACTTTCACAGATACAGGTAGGAAAAATTTGAGGTCACCATTCTCTACTGTCTCTCTGACCTTGCCGGTCCAAACGGCAGGGACTTCAGGCGTGTAGATGACATCGAAATAGAGCATGCCACGGCTGCCATTGACACTGTAATTGACTTCTATCCTGATGGTGCCATCAAAATTGGCAAATGGACTTGCGCCAGGCGTTAGCCGTGCGCTGGAAATACCATCGCCGGCAACTTGATCGCTATCTTTGCCATCATCCGCGAGTTTAATGGCGACCTGAGGAGCGGGGCGACTATCGCCGAACCTTAAGCCACGCGCAGCGGCACCCTCTACGATGAGGGGCAAGCTATTGCCACTCGCATCGAGTGCACGCAAACTCAAATCTACAGATTCTTTGGAGGAAAGATAGACGCGAGATTGGCTTGTTTGAATTTGAATATTCTTGTCAGTCCCACCATGGCTGTTACGCATGGGATGGGTTTCTTTAATTGGCTGATTCGGGTAAACCTGATCAGGATGCTGTGAAATTGGTCGCGATGAATTGGGGTATTTGGTGCTTTCGCGATAGCTGCAAAAAGTTTTGCTCACCTCATCGAAACGCATTTGTAACTGTTTTTTTTGTTGTTCTCTTTCGGACGCAGTTTTTGCATCGATTACGCCGGACCCTGCCGGCATGCTTAGAAATTCTGCACTCTTCGTGGTTCTGTCATTGTTTACTATTGCTGTGCTTGGTTCATTCGTCGGTGTGAACGAATTGAAGACGAGAAATGCAAGTAGCGTAATGATGATAGCGGCGACAAATATCGTAATTTTTTTCTTATTGCCGCTAGTGGATGTAGAAAAACCACCAGGAGGTGGCTGGTGGTTTTTCTTCGATTGAGGTTTGTTAGAGCGCATTCGAAACCATGGCCGCTCGAACTACCGAGATAATTCCCTGCCAATTACCATTGGCGTAATGGTTGTAGGCCTCTGCATCATCTCTGAATACGACCGAATGGTAGGCCCATTTGACTGAACCACCTTCGTTGGCTGCTGTGCCCAACTTCAAATCGTTACAAAACCAATCACTAGGATTGCACAGCGAAGTGCCCGAAGATCCAGCAACACCGCCAGTACTGTGATAAGCCACGGCTTCATCATCTTGGCCTGGTAAGATGCCTGAATAGATCGTACCTTTAGCGCCAGCATACATGTAGAACCAGATATTGCGTGTTTCATTGTGGTTGTACATAGCGCGTGCAGTGCTGGTTTTTAAATCTTTGACGAGTGGTTCGGATACTGCCCATGAGCCTGCGTCAGAAAGCTCTGAACCGCCTCCCGCACCAGATGCTGTGCGCACCCATTTGATGTTCCAGCCTACTTGGGCTGTGCCATCTGAGTTACCGCATTGTCCGGACGAATTGGCGACCGCGTTCTTCTTCATGCGAGAAGATCCACCATAATTCGCTAAGGTGTAACCCAACATTAAATCACCGGCGCTGTGCGTCGCCACATAGCACCAGTTAGAACCGGTGCAGAAGCAATCTAAAGCGTCACGAATTTTGCTGTTTTGGGAGGCAATGCTGTTGTAGCCGTCCCAGTTGACCGACTTCTTATTGACCCCGGCCGCAGTTGTCGATGGCCCCCAGTAGGTAAAGCTATTGTAGTTACCGACCACACCACCTCCAGTGCGACCGTTGATCCATAGTGTGTAATTTTCTGCGCTTGCTAAACCAGATACAGCAGTGAGTGATAGCAAAACAACCGATAAGAAAAGCTGCTTCAAGCTAAATGTAAACTTCATCATGCGACTCCCATTGAGCACTTTTGAGTATCTTTGATTGACTTCAATGCTCGGTTTTTAGGGCAAAGCAAGCCCCTACCAAGATCTCGGCATTTCAAAAAACTCAAATGGATGAAAGAAACTAAAACACTGATTAATGTGGGTGCTGCGGCTCGGACTGTCTCCCCCAAGCGTCATTACTCAGCGACGTGAAAATCAACAAAGCACTTTGTCCAATAGTTTGGATCTGTATTTGTGTCATTGAAGATTTGAATGCATTATCAATATCGGAAGCAGCTAGTGTCTATTTGCGATGCAACAAAAAAACATCGATCAATAAAAAGAAATGAGCCTTGTTCTCCTATGAGAGTATGATCAATTTTTAGGTTTAGAGAACTGGCTCTAAAGTGCACAAAATGGGGAAAATGTTGGGGATCGCGGACAGATTCGAATCGCGTTTCCTATTGATTGATTTAGTTAAAGAAAGCAAACCATGGATCACATTAAGTTGGTGAAGAAGTCATTCTCAAGTTCACGATCTTTAGCGATTGCCGGATTAGTGAGCCTCGTGGCATACAGTTCACCCTTGTGGGCTCAGCAGACTAGCGCACCCGCTGCAAACGTTGCGCTTGGGCGCCAAGTTCTATCTGAACTAGTCGCTGTTAAGTCGGTTCATAGTTTGGGCTCAACCAATGCCGCGAAGCTGGTCGCTGATCGTTTGCTAGCAGCAGGTTTTGCTAGTGATGACGTAAAAGTATTGGCTCCGAAAGATTTTCCCGATAAAGCCAATACGGTTGTTCGTTTACGGGGCAAGACGCAAGCTAAGCCTACTTTATTTATTGGCCATCTCGACGTGGTTGAAGCCAAGCCTGAGGATTGGAATTTCGATCCGTTTAAATTGGCAGAGAAAGACGGATGGCTGTACGGACGTGGTGTGATTGATATGCTAGGACAAAATAGCGCCATGCTGGCAAGCTTGATTCGTTTAAAACAAGAGGGCTATGTGCCTGAGCGCGACATCATTGTCGCTTTTACTGCAGACGAAGAGGCTGGTGGCGTTGCAAATGGGGTTGATTTTTTACTGAAAGAGCATCGCTCTTTGGTTGATGCTGGTTTAGTCATTAATCCTGATGCTGGTGAAGCCGCGATTAAAAATGGCAAGAAGATTTATCTCACCATGCAAACCAGCGAAAAGATGTTTTTGAGTTTCGAGGTCGAAGTGACAGATAAAGGCGGTCACAGTTCACGTCCGACGAAAGACAATCCAATCTATCGTTTGTCGCAAGCGTTGGCGCGCCTCTCAGACTATTCTTTCCCTTTGCACCTCACTGACACTGTGAAGCAGTATTTCAAAGGGCGAGCCGCATTGGAGCAGGGACAGATAAAGAAAGACATGCTTGCCGTGAGTGGTGAAAAGTCCGATTTGGCGGCAGCGAAGCGCCTATCACGCGAGGTTGAAACCAATATTCAAATGCGCACTACCTGTACCGCGACAGAAATCAGCGGTGGCCATGCGGAGAATGCTTTGCCGCAGCGCGCCAAAGCGACGATTCAATGCCGTGTTGTACCTGGCGAAACGCAAGCAGGGACTGAAGCTTTATTGAAGCAAGTGATGCGTGATCCTAGTGTGAAGTTCAGTGTACGCACCGCTGCCCGTCCAAGTCCCGAGTCTGCTCCTTCTGGCCCAGTTCGGGCGGCAGTGGAACAAGTGACGAAGTCGATGTGGCCCGATATCGCAGTTTTGCCGAGCATGACGGCGGGGGCCTCCGACAGCATTTATACCCGCGCAGCTGGAATCCCCACTTATGGGGTCGACGCCATGTTTGATGATCTTGACGATGGGCGCGCCCATGGCCGGGATGAACGCATCGATGTGAAAGTGTTTGCCGAAGAACTGGAGTTTATGTATCGCTTAATGAAAGCGATTGATCGCGTACCAATGAAGTAGTCTCTATACCGTTGGAATTTGGCATCGCTTTGATTGTAAAAAAAGCCCCTTTGATCATTGGTCAGAAGGGCTTTTCAACATAATGCAAATCAGAAGTAGGGCGCTTGAATTCCTTCTTGATCAAATACGGCTTTTACCCGTGGTCGAGCAAACATATCTTGCATAAATTTACCGAGATGCGGATAAGCGCGAGCCGGCTTTTGCATCCCGCGTGACCATCGCCCTAGCATGAATAAAAAGAAATCTGCTGCAGAGACGGTATCGCCAAGTAAATACGGCGTCCCAGATTTCGCCAGATGTTGGTCGATGTATTCAAACATGGGGACGATACGTCTTTCAGCACTCTGTTTGATTTGTTCTGCAAGGACTGGATCGGCCAGCAGCCGTTCTGGATAAAAATAAGTGACGAGCTCTGCTTGCAAGGTGTTGGATAGGAATAGCATCCATTTGTACAGCTGCGCCCGTTCTTTCGTTGCCAATGAAGGATGCATAAAGTTTGCCGAATTTGTGGCAAAGCGATCACAAAGGTGTAAGCAAATAGCAGCACTTTCAGTCATTGACTCCCCATCGTCGAACAACAAAGGAATTTTCCCAAGCGGATTCAATTTCAGGTACGGCTCTTGCTGGTGTTCTTGCTTGGCTGTGTCGACCAAGATGAGCTCATAGCTTTGCGCGAGTTCTTCTAGAATGAAATGCGGGGCGAGGCTGGCTGTTCCTGGCGAATAATAGAGTTGAATCATGGTTTTTTTCCTTCATTGAACATGTAAAGGTATGCTGAGATGTGTTGCTTTTCGTGTTAAAGCCATATGACCCTTCAACTTGCGACGAGTTCAGTCAAGATTTTCATCGCCCCTGCCGTTTATAGTTGGAACTTTTGTGCAGAGCAACAGTCATATCTATTATCATTCTAGTTTACTTTTTGCGCTGCATTCGCCACTTGATCTAATCCACTCATGCCCGCTCTTCCGTCCCGCCGCCTACCATCGACCACCATTGCATGTGTGATTGCCGCTTTATTTGCCTTTCCAATTAAGGTGTTGGCGGGTGAGCTAGGTACTAGTGGCGACTATCAAGATGCAAAGCTCGCTAAAGACAGCAAGCTCGGTAAAGATACAAAAAATGCAGTGAGCGTTTCTTCAGACAAGTCGCAAAAGGTTGAGGTCAAAGGAAATCGCGAATACGATGCAAGGCGATTCGATACCGCCAGCAAGATCGTCATTACACAAGAAGAAATCGCACGTTATGGCGACACAGAAATCAGTGATGTCTTAAAGCGTTTGCCTAGTGTGAGTGTGGTCAACGGCGCAATTCGCATGCGAGGTTTGGGGGCGGGATATACTCAAATTTTGTTAAATGGCGAGCCAAGTCCACCGGGATTTTCGATAGAAAGCCTATCTCCTGATTTGATAGAACGGATAGAAATCGTACGCTCCGCAAGTGCGGAATTTAGTGCGCAAGCAGTTGCGGGCACGATCAATGTCATTTTGAAGAAATCGGTACAGTTAGCGCAGTACTTATTGAAGCTTGGCTACTATCAACGGAGTGATCAACCATCAGGCTTGTACACGAGCTTACAGTTCTCCGATAAATTTGATCAACTCGCCTATAGCCTACCTTTGAATGTTTATGTTGGACACAATGAAAATACGGGTAACACTAGTCAAACGCGTAATTTAAATGCGCAAGGTGAAACTCAACTGTTACGTCGAACAGCGGGACATGATGATAATCGTAATCGATCGGTGTCGAGCGCCCCGCGCTTGATTTGGACTTTTGAGAACGATGACGTATTGAGTTTGAATTCCTTCATTAGCATCAATAGCAACACCAATCTTTCAAGACTAAATACCTTGAGTGAAATTGGACCTCTTTATCCCTTTGTGTTTGAAGACTATAACACCCAAAACAATAGTCAAAATCTCAGTAATAATCTAAGTTGGGTACGTAAGCTCGGTGATAGCGCCAAGCTCGAATTGCGTTTTGGGACGCATTATTGGCATGCGAAATCCGCAGGCAATACCTTCGGTCGCCAAGCAAACGAAAGTCCACTTTTTGCGCGCCATGTCGATACCGAAAACTATAATCGAGGGTGGAGTACGAGCGGTAAGTACTCAGCGCCATTTATCGAGGACCACGTATTATCGATGGGCTGGGAGGCTGCTTCCCGTTGGCAAAGTAGTGATAATCTGACGCGTGGTACAACGGCAATCAATACCGTCGTGATGCCGATTGATCAACGTGAGGATGTCGAGTTCAAGGTACAGCGTTCCGCTTTGTATGCGCAAGATGAATGGACTTTAGACAAGCAGCTTTCCTTTTATTTGGGCGCACGTTGGGAAGGTATTACTCTAAACGGACGCGGCACAGATTTACCCTCAGTTCGTAATCGATCATCGGTATTAAGTCCGATTTTTCAGACTTTGTACAAGGTCCCAGATCGCCCTAATCAGCAATTTCGTTTTGCGTTTTCTCGCACCTACAAAGCTGTCAATTCTTGGGATCTGGTCCATCGCCATTACTATTCAACCAATAATAGTCAAACTGCACCGGATAGTTTGGCAAACCCTAATTTGAAGCCAGAACTAGCGACAGGCTTTGATTTTGGCTACGAGCATTTCGTCGATGGTGGCGGTGTTTTTAGTGTCAATTTCTTCATGCGTAAGATCAACGGAATTACTCGTAATATCTTGTTGTACCAAGATAATTTGTGGGCATTGATGCCAATGAACGTTGGGCATGCGACGACACGCGGAATAGAGCTCGAAGCGAAGTTCCCTTTGCGTTTGTTGATGGACGATGCTCCGGCCATCGATTTCCGGGCGAATGCGGGTTTCAATCGTTCTAGTATTGATACCGTTCCTGGCCCGAACAATCGTCTTGATGCCCAGGTGCCAGTGAGAATTAATCTTGGCCTAGACTATAAACCTCAAGAATTGCCGCTGACAGTGGGGGCGAGCTTTGCATTTCAAAATGCGGGTTTGGTGCGTAGCTCTGAGTACCAAACCAATTGGGGCAGTGCAAACCGGAGTTTGGAAGCCTATGCTTTGTGGAAGTTCGATACGAAGTCGAATCTACGCTTAAGTGCAAGTAATTTACTGCATCAGATTCCGATGTCACGTTCACAGTATCAAGACATGCAGGGAAGCGTTGTGCGCAACGCCTTCAATCCACCAAAACTGAATATCCGTTTGAATTATGAACACCGCTTTTGATTGATCGAAGTGCGAGCTGGAAGTTTTCGCTCTATCCAGCTCGCACCATCAAATTACCGCACAGTTTTTGGTAATTCAACCGTACGCATAGGAATTTCCGCTTTTTCTGCCATGGAATTACGCAGCTCATTACGGCGAGTTTCAGCCCACGCGACAAAAGCTTTGTCGATCTCAGATTTACTCTTCTCCATATTCTCGAGAATGAGATCGGCAATTTTTGAATTGTTCGCTTCTACTTTTTTGATCTCATCTTCTGTCAGAATTTGAAGCAAGTCTTCTGGAACGACAACTTGATCCTGTTCTTTCGCTTGCTTAATTGCTCCTTGAAATTCACGATAACACTTGCGCCAGATCGTGTTTAACTTCTGATTGTAGGCGTATGAATTAATACCGTAATCCGGTGTAATACATTTACTATCTAGGTAGCGAAATTTGGGATCAACGGACTCATTCGTATAGAAAGAAATTTCCCCTTTTCGCGCTTCACGTTGCGCAATGAGGTTGATAAAACCTTGTGATTTTGGATCCGCTTTTTCTGCGCCGAGCTTAAACCATTTCTCCGCCTCTTTGGCATCGACAGCGACACCGTCACCAAACCAATACATTTCGCCAAGAAGTCCTTGAGCCTCTGCGTTACCTTGTTTGGCGTGGCTCAAAAGAATTTCGTGGGCGCGAGCGAAAGATTTATTCTTGATGAGTTCTATGGCTTCCTTCACCCCTGCTTGCTGCGCATAGCTTGCGCCAATGCTGATAGGTAGTGCTCCCGCGCCATATTGTGCTGATAGAGTGATCATTGCGGCGATACCGAGTTTGATCATCGTGCTTTGCGTCTTATTGGTATTGATTGAAGTATTTTTCATTGATGTCTCCATGGTTATTCAAGGATAAAGATGTCAGTTTTAGTGTTTTGTTTATGACTTACTAGGGTGAGGATTGTTTCAACTGCATAGGTGGTACGGCAACCCGATATTCAGGTGTTCTGTCTGTGGATTCCGGTAATTTTGCCGCTGGTATATAGGCTGAATTCGTAATCAAGTTGGGATGGGCATCGTTCCATGTTTGCAGACCGCGACGCATTTCTGCTTCGCTGACTGCAATACTCTCGATAGCGTGTTCAATCACCAAAGAAGAATTGTCCTCGGCCATTTTAAGTTCGCGGTCTGTTAGTAGCGGGATTAAGGCTGATGGAATAATGATTTGATCTTGTGCTTTGGCTGCTCTTAAGGCATTCAAGTGTTTTTTCGCGCATTTGTTCCAAGACTCAAGTGCTTTTGCATTTGATGCAAAGAGCGAGTTGCTATAAGTAGGCGCAGGGCATTTGTCTTCAAGATATCGATAGTCGGCACTCTTTGACTCGCCCGTATAAAATTCTATTGAGCGTTTTTTTTGTCTTCTTTCGTCGATCAGGCGAACGGATTGAAGCGCTGCTTGATCGCCTTTGTTTGCTGCGAGCCGGAACCATTTTTCAGCCTCTTCGAGATCGATCGGACGCCCCTCGCCATTCCAATACATCGTTCCCAACAAGCTCTGCGCTTTGGTATCGTCAGCTTTGGCGAGCGTGAGCAAGATCTCATACGCGTCCGACAAACGCTTGGAGTTGAGCGCCTGTTTCGCGTCCTCGATGGTCCATTGCGGGCTTGCTTGTGTGCCTTGTAGCTCGCTTGAAGTTGTCGGCATGCCGGGTTCATTGATCGGCGCCGATTGGACGGCGTTTGCAGGCGCTGCCACAACCGCTTCACTGGTGTTATTGAGTGATGCTAAGTCCGTCGCTTGCTTCTCTGGTATTGCTTCTGGCTGACTTGAATTCAATTCTTTCACGGCCGTTAACTGCTGGCCTATAGCATCAATCAAAGGTGTGATTTTGTTCACGCTGGCAATTGCTGGTAGATTTCTCAGTTCTGTAAATGTAAACCGCACACTTGGAACGCTGAGTATCAGCATGAGGATCACGGTGGCGCTAGAAAAGTAGATCAACTTCGCATGTTGCATCGGGATTGTCGGCATTTCGTCAATCAATACACGTACTCTCGTTACAAGTGGCGAGTTTGCTTTGGCCATGGCGAGCGCAAGTTTGGGTATTTCGTTACTGCGTTTCTTTGCTTTGGCGCAGGCAAACAGTGCTTCGGCGAGATGATGTTTCTCGATTGAACTTTCGCTGGCCAAGGCGTCGCAGGCGAGTTCGGCCAAGCTATTGAGTTCACGCTCTGCGATTATGTTCATCGGCTGAAAAAAGAAGGCAGTCGTCAAAAAACGGTATGCAATTGAGAGAACGGGATCATCGCGTTGAATGTGTGCTACTTCATGCGCGACCATCATCTCGAGTTGTTTCGGTGCGAGTTCTCGTAGAGTCCAGTCTGGTAAACAAATAACCTTATTGGGGGTCACGATAGGGCTGCTCCAGGTTTCAGAACATCGAATTGTTAATCGATCTTTAAACTGAGGGAACTTGCGTTCAACCAGCTGGCTGAGAAAGTCCAGCTGACACAGGGGATACCGATGCACTTGCTGGTTAAGGCGCACAATACGTAAAGCGAACTGTGTCAAGCTTAGTACCAAAAATACTAGCCACCCATATGCGAGGTAACCCAGATAAGGCTTAATCTCTGCTGAGAGGCTGATCGTTTTTGCGGCTTGCAAATGGCTTGCATTGATACTCGAGGCAAGTTCAACTGGCGAAGGTGGAATCTCATCTTCAGACTTTTTGCGCACCGCAAGCTCTTGCTTAGACTCGCTTTGAGGCAAAGAAGTAAGAGTATTTGTCGGAGGCGTTCTCTCTAGCGTTTTTGTAGGAGAGCCGGTTTCCATCGTGGACTTGAGTGATGGACTTGGCTTTTCGTTTGAGAGCAAGCTAAGGGCGGTGGCCGATACGAATCCACCCCAAAACGCAAAGCGCCAAATCGTTTCAGCAACGGCTCTATTTTTAAGGGCGCCACTTCGCTTAAGCAAATAAGCGCATACAAGCAACGCTGAGCTATGTAGAAAATAGGTACAAAAAAACTCTAACAACTTAAAGCAAAAGAGATCAAACATGATCACGGCCTTTTTTTGACAAAAGTTTTTGTATTTGCGCTAAATCGTCAGCACTAATCTCGTCCTCGCTCACGAGATGTTTGACGAGTGCTTGTGCATTGCCAAAAAAGAGTGACGATAGTAGATCGGTCACCATCGATTTTTGGACTTGGTTTTCCGAGATAAGGGCGCGATAGTGGTGAATCCTACCGTTGCGTGTAGACGCCACGATGCCGCGTTTTTCTAGACGGGTGAGTAAAGTCGATACGGTGGTGTGGGCAAGCATGCGTTGCGGACGCAAGGCTTCGAGCACTTCCATGGTCGTCGATTCTGGTTTCACCCACAGGATACGCAAGATAGAAATTTGCAAGTCGCTCAAGGTGACGTTGTTTTCTTCATCCATAGGATTCGATCAAGATTGAGTATGTGTTTCTCTACACATGTAGAATTTGAACTGTAGAATTGAATTTTCTTTTTGTCAAATATTTTTGAAATCAAACTTAAAACAAGGCACAGCAGCAATCACATCCTGTTGGGCGATGGCTAATCAAGGCATAGGATGTGATGGAATTTTGCAACACCGTTGAAAAATAGTTTCCAAGTAGAGGACTGTTTGCTGCGCCCCCAGAAGGTGCATGGAGACGGCGGATTGATTCGATGGGCGCTAGGAAAATGGACCAATCCTTGCTGCTTATCGGTTTTTGTGCACCAGCTTGAAGCGAACTCGTTTTGCGAACGTATCGGTACTTAGTACCTCGTGATCAAACCCTAAATTTCTGCGTTGTGTTCCCTAAAGTTTCTGTATTGCACTTTTATTTCTTATCGGTAAGATGAGACTTTATTGGGCAAAGCGATGTCTGATGCTTGCGGTAGCGCGCAGAGGTCGGTGCCTATTTTCTGTTGACATGGTCGGATTGGAAAACAATATGAACTCTCTAAAAACGAGGCTAATTGCTGTAATTGGTGTGTTGATCACGATCTGCACCATCATGTTAACCATCAGTAGTTATATGCGCTTAAAGTCACAGATCGAGACTGACCTCAATAAAGAAATGCGGGGCGTTGCCTCTGGCTATAACGCTCTTCTCGGTAATTGGATACAAACCAATATGGCGATGATGACGAGTATGGCGACTAGCCTAGGCAGTGGCGCCGATTTGCTAACATCGCTGAACATGGTGCAACGAGCCGGAAACTTTTTGAGCGTATATCAAGGGAAGCCAGATAAGACCTTCGTGAATGTACCGGATGATCCACCGCCTGCAGGCTATGACCCAACCGTCAGGCCTTGGTATAAAGAGGCAACAGAGGCTAAAAAGACTATCGTCACCGCACCATACATGGGTGTGGCGCCTCCGGGTTTGATGATTTCTTTTGCAGCGCCAGTCAATGGAGGTGCCGACGGCGTGGTGGGTTCCGATGTGTTCCTGACCAAAATCGTTGAACAAATTATGACCATCAAGCTCGCTGGTGGTGGTTACGCCTTTTTGTTAGATAAGAGTGGGCAGATCTTGGCTCATCCTGACCAAACCAAGGTCATGAAATTTTCCAAAGAACTGGCGGCTGATTTGGCTGTGGAAAAGCTGCCTGCATTGGCGAAAGCAACTGATCCTGTTGTGCTCGATATCGACGGCAAATCGCATTTTCTACTATTACAAAGAATCTCTGGTTCTGAAATTTACATGGGATTGGTGATCGATAAAGGAAAAGCCCTTGAGGCGCTTGACCATTTGGTGATGACTTCAGCTGTGGTCCTGCTGATTGTCCTCGCAGTATTGTTGCCTCTGACGACACTAGTGGTGGGCCGCTTACTAAATGGTCTACAGCATGTACGGGATGCGATGACTGAAATCGCTGATGGCGGCGGTGGTGATTTGAGTCGTCGTATTCATGTTAGTGGTGAAGATGAGGTAGCCCAAACTGCGCAGGCTTTCAACCATTTCATTGATCAAATTCAATCGATGGTGGTTGATGTGCGGAAAGCGACGGAGTCGATTGAAGTCGGTGCATCTGAAATTGCAAATGGCAATATGGATCTATCGTCGCGTACTGAACAGCAAGCCTCTACGCTAGAAGAAACTTCGGCCAGTATGGAGGAACTGACGAGCGCTGTGGCCCATAATGCTGAAAATGCGAAAGAGGCGAATAAGATGGCTTTGAATGCATCCGATCTGGCATTTGAAGGTGGCAAAGTGGTCGATCAAGTCGTCGTCACGATGCAAGGCATCACAGATAGCTCGAAGAAAATCGTTGACATTATTAGCGTGATTGAGGGCATTGCCTTCCAAACCAATATCTTGGCGTTGAACGCGGCGGTTGAAGCTGCACGTGCGGGTGAACAAGGCCGTGGCTTCGCAGTTGTTGCCAGCGAAGTACGGATATTGGCGCAACGTAGTGCGTCTGCTGCCCAAGAAATTAAGGCCTTAATTAATGATTCTGTCGGTAAAGTGAATGAGGGTTCAGTTTTGGTCGACAGAGCCGGAGCATCAATGAGCGATATCGTTGATGCGATCAAGCAAGTCGCAGCTGTGATTAGCGAGATTACGGTGGCATCGGCGGAACAAAGTGACGGTATTCAACAAGTCAATCACGCGCTTGAACATATGGATGAAGCGACGCAGCAAAATGCGGCCTTGGTTGAACAGGCAGCAGCTGCTGCTGGGGCATTGGAAGAGCAGGTGCGTATCCTGAAGGGAGCGATGTCGTCTTTTTCAATTTCAGAAAACAAGCTACCTACAGCGATCAGAAAATCGCCGAATTCCACGCTTAGGCTAAGTTAGCGTCCGGCTTTAATCTTGATTTTTGTTGGTAGAACAGAGCGAAAGCCCTCATGGTTGTTGTGGCTATGATCACATCAGATTGAGGGCTTGCGCTTGGAAGGCTATATTGTTGCCGAGTTTAGCGCTCGAAGTATCCTGCTGGTATCGCTATAATGGCGGGATAACAAAAGCGAGAATAAGAATGCATAGCACTTCGTCTGCAGTCGATGCGAATCCAACAACCCTCCTGAACGTTCAAGCAATGCGTGCCGTAGCGGCTTTATTAGTCGTGGTTGGGCACACTCTTGCCTTATCTTCCATTAATTTGCCTGAGTACTTAGGTGGGGGATTAATCCATACCTTCGCTTATGCGGGTGTCGATATTTTCTTCGTTATTTCAGGACTTGTGATCTGCACTGCTGCACAAAAGCACCTGGTCCAATCTGCACAGGTATCTAATCTACAGTTGAGTTTGAGTTTTCTGGTTCGTCGCTTGTTTCGAATCTATCCCTTATATTGGACTGTTTTTCTCGTCATTTTTTGCTGCACAAAAGGACTCAATATCGATTTTATTGAGAACAATTTTCAAACCTTGTTGAAGAATTTTTGGCTGGTAAATAAGTACAACGACGTGGTGCCGCAAGCCTGGAGTTTAGCTTTCGAAATGTATTTTTATGCTTCGATGGCATGTATCTTGTTTTTCTTTCGTGCTCGCTACTTCGTGTGCCTGCTCATTTGGTTTTTGCTACCCTTTGCATGGTATGCGACAGAGTTTCTGCCCACGGGCTACGTTCGCGACATCATCCTAGATCCGATGTTATTGGAATTTTTGTTTGGATGTGTGGTGTTTTTCTTAATCCGGCGTGAATCCCTATATTTGCCGGTACTGGTATTGTTCGTTGGACTCATTTTATTCTTCATTGGCGCATATCAAACCTTACAGCAGGGGCTTTTGACATCAAGCCCCCGCACCTTGAGCTTTGGCCTTGGCAGTGCTTTTATCATTTACGGTTTGATAGGAATAGAAAAATTAAAAGGATGGTGCTTGCCCAAATTTTTAGTTGAGCTAGGTGATGTCTCGTACTCGATTTACTTAGTTCATATGGGGATCATCGTCGCCGCGCTAGCAATTTCGCGCAATCTTGGAAATCTCCATAGCGAATATCAGGCGACTTTCCTTTTCCTGATATTTTTGGCCGTACTCGCGATCAGTTGGTGCTGTCACCGATTTATAGAGAAGCCTTTCATCGCGCTCGGCGCTAAGCTTGCCAAGCGAGTGAGTGCGTAGACGAACGCGGTGGCGTAAACAAACACGCGCTTGCCCCTCAAGCTGAGCAAGCTTTAGTTGGAAGGAATCTCGATTTTCTCTGGGATTTTAGTGTTTTTTGTAAATGGCCAGCTTCCTCTATCACCTGAGCCCCAAGCCCAGAAACTACCATCTTTTTTGACAGCGAAAGTATTGTTGCCAACCGCGAAAACACTCTTGATATTGTTAATTTTAGGCGTGACTGGCTTCTCTTGAAATGTGCCACTAACACCGGCCCCAATTTGTCCCCAATCTGTATTGCCCCAAGCGCGCAGACTGCCATCTTTGAGTAACACCATCGTATGTCGGCCCGCCAGCCCTAATGTCAGATGCGTGACATTATTGATGCCCTTAACTTGTTGCGGTGTCAGCACATAGCCATAGCCAACGCCGGGTGGATCGGTTCGATCGCCATTGCCAAACTGCGCATGCCAGTTAGCGCCCCAGACCCAAACTGTGCCGTCTTTCTTGAGCGCGCTAGAAACGCCATTGCCTGCAACCACGGCGACGACATCGCCCAAGCCAGGAATTTCTTCAGCCGAGTCTATAGGTAGCTCGCGACGAGGCTCGCGGCCCAAGGCACCGTAGAAGTTTGAGCCCCATGCCAATACGCGATGATCTTCGGTTAAGGCTAAGGCATGAGAATAGCCAACCGAAAGCTGGATGACGCGACTGACATTCGGCACCAAGACAGGATTTTTCGCGGGAGGACCATCCTCAAGATAACGCTTAGGATGTAAGCCATCGCCAATCAAGCCACTGCCGCGTGGCCCCCAGGCCATGACCTGTCCATCACGCAAGAGGACTAAGACCGTAGCCCCCGCGACTTGAATATTCTTGACGTCTTTGACCGCCAAGAACTGACTTGCCGCTTCATTATTCTGCACATCCCAGCTATATAGACTGCCATCCTCGAGTACGGCGTATTGGCGAGCGCCTGATGCAATGTCGACAGCTTTTGCTGGCAGTTTAACTTTGACCAAGCCATCTTTCGCGTTTTTCCAAGTGATCACACTACCGTCGTCGAGAAGCAAAACCTTGTTCCCTTCGCCAGTGACTTTGACCACCTCGCTGGCCGAGGCGGGCGCCATTAAGACGAGGGCAATGAAAAAGATGAAAGGGGCGGCGAACGCGCTGGTTCGCTTGAATGATGTGCGCATAAAATGCCTCTAGAGCGAGTTTGATGTCGCTATTCTAGGATGAATTCTATGCGTTGAGGATGTGGCTTGCCGCTAAGTGTTGGTTTCCTGTGCTGATTATGACGTGTGCCTCGTTGAGCAGTCATGCTTGAAATGTTGGACCTCTACTGATCAGATTTCTCCTCTGACAAATGGACGTGTTGTAGTTTCCATTGCACCAGATGCTTAGCCCAAATCATGGTCAGCGCTAAACGGCTTTTGATGGCGACACCACCGGGCGGGGTGATGGTGCCTACACGGTAGCCAGTGGTAACTGCGTTTCCGGCTGATATTAAATGCACTTGAAGCTCAGCGACACTTAAGTCAATTTTTGCACCGGACTCGAAGATACTTTTGAAAACCTTCATATCGAGGCGACGGACACCAGGCCAGTCGGGATTGAATTCCGTGAATCCTTGCGGCATCAAGTAAGTGGAGAAGGCTGTTGCATCTTGATCGCTCAAAGCACGGTATAGACCGTTAACTGCTGCGCGCACTTCTTGCTCTTCTGCTTGAGCGTGGGCCAACGCAGGTGTCAACAGGCTAGAGATCAATAAACTAAATAAAAGCAAAATACGGGAAAGCAGGCCAATGCCCACCGATGGAAAAAGTGTTGTTGGCGACAGTGTCATAGTCTGTGTCCTCTGCTTGTTGTTCAAATCAGTAAGGGTTGAACTTGATCTGTTCAACAAAGGCAGAAGTGTAATGGTGCTGGCAGCTTGCAGCGAGATGCTTCATCCTCAAAATAACGGCATCCAAACCAAACTGGATGCCGTTATTTTGAAATATGTGTTGGGCGCAATAAGCGACTGTGGCAACGCCCTAAGCGGCCACTGGCCATAATTGCCAAAACGCGACAGCGCTAACTACGCCATAGATCAACGCATCGAGTAGATTTTTGAATGTTGCGCTCCATGGACGCCCCATCCAGATCGACTCTTGCACACTACCTGCGCCATAGACGATTAAAGAAAACAAACCGACAAAATGACCTGCATAGTGAGGATTCGCGTGTAGCCCCATCGTTTGCAGCGCCAGCAGACCACCAAGTGCGGCGATGCCGATGTTCAGCAAGAACCATTGCACCATGTATTTTCCCATCTCAGGCAAACCTGGTTTGCGCAAAGTGATTAAAGCGACCGGACCTTCTTTCATCTTTTGCTGCATATCTGGACTCTGCATGTCTTTCATATCAACGCAATGCGGAGTGCTATATAGACCAGGTGCCAATTGTGCTGCATTCAGAACGGCACGCACGGCGTCATCGTTCGGCAGAGGCTTATATTCAGAATTGTGCCATTTAAATACCATATGAATCAGGCTGCTGGCGATGAAGATGCCGACTGCACTGACGATGATTGGTAGCCAGAGTTGTAGTAAGTTCATAGAGTCTCCTTCTTTACTTTTTCAAGTGATATATTTTTGAAATAAACGATGACTATCAGTTTGCAGCCACGCCAATATACGCTCCCTCATTCTGCAAGGCGAGGGTAGCGCGTTGTTATGTTCGGCATTTACAACATGCTTTGTTTGGTATTTAAGGTGAAATAGGCTTTGTTGCAACTTGTAGATAAATCACGCTTTATTGCTATTTAGGCTGCTCAGAGTTTCAAAGACTTCGATACAATCGAGGCCATCTAAACATTTCAAAGTGTGCTTTCAATGACAAAGAAGTTTTGTTTCGCGATCGCGACAAAGCGTGAGCAGATGCGACTAATTTTGCATCACTGTATTGCATGCATACTACTCACTAGCCTTGGCAAGGGCGTTTTGGCAGACACTGTTCATCTGAAGAACGCCGATCTCTTAAGTGGTCAGCTGCTTAGAATCGGTGCAAATAAATTAGTGCTCAAGACCGAGTATGCAGGCGAGCTAACTATCAATTTAGATAGTGTCGGCAGTATCGTCACCGACGGCGCGATTGATCTTCGTTTGAAGTCTGGCCAAATCTTGAAAACGAATCTACAGAGCGATACACCCGGATATGCACTGATCGCGGGTAAATCGATAGCGCTTAGCGAGATAGGATTTGAAAAATCAGAGAATGTAGAAAACACTGATCCGCTTAAGCAACAATCCTTTCATGGACGTGCCGAGGCCAGTATCGAAAGTCTTCAGAATAAAACCCAAACACGTTATGCCGAGGTCGATCTCAATCTCACCGTCCAACATAATGCCTGGCGTCATACGGTTGACGTCAAGAAACGCAACGATAGCGAAGATGGTGAGAAAACAGAGGACAGTCAAAAGCTCGAGTACTCAGTTGACTATTTTCTGACCCCAGCGTGGTTCACACGCGGCAATAGCTTCTATCAGCGTGACCGCGTGACCGCAGATAGTGATCTACACTATAACGGTTTAGGTTTAGGTCGAAAGCTATGGAAGGACGAGAGTGGCAGCTGGGAAGTCATCGCTACCTACAATAAGTTAGTGATTGGTAGTCGTCCTACACAGGTAGGGCTCAACACATGGTTGCTTTCGACAGAATACAAACGCAAATTTGAGAATGAAAAATGGGACGTCTATGCTAAAGCTGACGTTCTTTTCCCGCAAAACATTCCGGTCAAATTGATCCTGCAATCAGAGGCCGGATTGCGCTATCAACTTAATGCACAAATTTATCTCACGGGCAAACTGATCGTGGATGTGATTGGATTCTCAGGGGGGAATCTGAAAAACCATAGCTATAAATTGGGGATAGGAACCAAGTGGTGAACCTTTGTATTCGCGAACGCTTATTGTTAGACAGCCAGAACAGTACTTGACCTGCAAAGGATTTTCTATTGAGCGGCAAGCTATGCTTGAACGCAAGCAAACATGCCAAACAAGAAATGCCTTTCTGTAATGTCCGTTTATTGATCGCGCCGTGTTTTCGATTTGCTAAAAAGTATTCGGAACAAGTAGCGCTGCATTTACTCAATATTTATGTGCCTGGAGGTAGATGATGAATACATCTGTAGATGATTGCCTAAAGGGTGGCATGGTCGTGCTGCTGTTAGTCCTGATTGGTTGTGGTGGAGGTAGTGATAGTGGTAATAGCACTGCTAGTACCGTCGAACCGGTGGCGGAATTGCCGGGGACCTTAGTTGATACGGTAAGCTATTCCTCGACTGCCAATGCGTCGCTTAGCTCAGCAGTTGAGGCTGCAGCGACCACGACACACAGTATCACTCTGAGCGGTGTAAGCATTCCTTATACTGCCAGAGCTGGTCATTTGACGGCGAAAGCAAATGGAACGGGCCAGGATCAGGCTTCATTTTTTTACGTTGCTTATACGGCCGATAATCAAGCCGCAGCCAACCGACCCATCACTTTCTTTTACAACGGTGGCCCCGGTTCAGCCAGTATATGGCTGCACTTAGGTTCTTATGGCCCGAAACGACTGGCGACCGGTATGCCGTCCACCACCGTGGCGCGTCCCTATGCTTTGGTGGACAACGCTGAAAGTTTGTTAGATACCAGCGATCTGGTATTTGTGGATGCAGTCGGTACCGGGTTGTCGCAAGCGATAGCACCTTTTACTAATCGTAGTTTTTGGAGTGTCGATGCTGACGCAGCCGTATTTCGTGATTTTGTACAGCGATACATCACGGTCAATGCGCGGCAATCTTCACCCAAATATTTGTTTGGAGAATCCTACGGCGGGCCCCGCACAGCCGTGTTGGCATCACTGCTAGAGAGTGCCGGTGTCAAACTCACGGGCCTGATGTTGCAATCGCCTGCAATGAATTACAACAGTAATTGCGGAGTAGTTGGACAGGCTAGTATAAGTTGCAGCGGCTTTTTACCTAGCTATGCGGCGACAGGGCAATTCTATCGTTTGACCCGACCTGTGGTAGAGGATGTGAGCGCCTATATGGCTCAGATGCGTGACTTTAGTGCTCGCCGTTATGCACCAGCAGTCAATCTACTGTTAGCGGGCAGCGCTCCGTCTACCGAGTTATTGCCGCTACTGAGCGACTCGACTGGCCTGGCTCTAACGTCATGGCAGAAAAATTTCAACATGCCACCAGGCGTGTTCCGCAACCAGTTGATCTCAGGTACCTTACTCGGTCGCTACGATGGCCGCGTGTCGGCGCCATTGGGCAGTACCTTGGCCAGTGAGGGTGATCCTTCAAGTACCCTGATCACTGCATCGTTTTCTGGCGCCATCACCAGTTATCTGCGCGATACACTGCGCTACCGCAATGCATCGACTTATGTGTTATCGGGAACCGCTATCGAAAATTGGGATTTTCGTCATGCTGGTAAGGATCTGCCAGACAGCATTCCAGACCTAGGCGCGGCCTTGCAGCTCAATCCGCAATTGCGGGTATTGGCACTCAATGGCTATCACGATCTGGCAACGCCTTTCTACCAAACTGAACAAGATCTAACACGCCTAACGATGCCGGATCGCATCTTGTTGCGCAATTATGCGGGCGGGCATATGACTTATTTGGACGACGCTTCCCGCATCGCAAGCAAGGCTGACCTGCAGGCGTTTTATCGAGGCAATTTGAAAGCGGCACAGCTAAGCGCGCCAACATTAAACGTATCCGCTGCACCGCCTAAGCCGCTGACTTCAGGCATCGTCATCATGCCTACCTCTGAGGCGCTACAAACACCATTACGCGACCCTTGGGTGCCATCGATACAAAGACCAAGTGCGCCACCACCACCGGCTAGTCATGGCTTGGTTTTGCAAAGTGAAATTGATGCAAGAAAGCGTGAGTTGCGGCAGCGGGATCGCAAATAAGCAAAGGTAGTCGTTTGCAAATGGTTGGCCAACCAAACCGCAATTCGATAGCAGAATCGTTGGGTGGGTACAGTCTCATAGTGCCCCCTAAAAGGCTATCTTGAGGCCCATCGATAATTTTTTACGATCAATGAATCCAAAGTCCAACGTCGTTCGACGTCATCAGAAATTGCTCTGAAAACACCAGTACCATGCAACCTGACTGTAATCACAAATTTATCGCCAACCTTGTACGTATATTTGCAATTTTCCAAGTTAATATGATCATCACAGTATATAGTAAAAGGTCGCCCGTCTGGGGTTGGATAGATGGAAGGATCCACTTGGTAAATTGTATGAAGGTCGACGGCTTGTATTTTAGTGTCGCGATGGTGACAGACAGTAAACCGGGAATCTACTGGCCATTTTTCGCAGCGTCCTTTTTCTTTATGTTTTCCGTTCATTAGAGAGGTGAATTCAGATTCGTATCGTAAAGCTGATTGAGTGTAATCCTCAGCGTAGATTGTTCCAATTCCGTTGTATTGAAAACTATAAACTTGGAGCGGATTTGCTAAACAACCCTCCGATTCTGATCGATCGATCGGTTCCGGAAACTTTAGCTTAGAATCTTGACGTGCTCGGTTAATGGAATACAGCGGGAGATTTTCGTCAATTCGTAGTTTGAAAACGGCCTCTCGAATCGCGAGGTAAATATTGTTATCGCTGCCCTTTATACAAGCCTTCGGATTAAACGGACGTTCTTGTGATTGATTTTCAGGCCTGCTAACTTCCTTAGGCGTGCTTTGTTTGATAGATGTTGCAAATAGAAAGCAAGCAGCAAGAGAAACTAGAACCACAAATACTGAAAAAGTAATTTTTTTCATTTTCCTCGTTGATGTATTTGATGCCTTTTGCTTGACTGATCGCACCGAAATTTTATTTCGGATGGTAATCCCCCCAACAAATAATCGGACTTATAAGTAGAATTTTCTAAATTTGATTTTTAGAGGTTTTACATGAAGACATCCCGTTACACCGACAGCCAGATTATCGCAATCCTGAAGCAGGCAGAAGCTGGCTCTCCAATCCCAGAACTTTGTCGTGAACATG
>CANHZI010000018.1 GCA_947464955.1 Oxalobacteraceae bacterium | reverse complement strand
TGGTTAGCCTCCTCAAAGACGAACGACCCGATCGAAAATTCGACCGGGTCGTCAAGGCAAAACCAAACAGATATGCCGTTCGTACGCTACGAAAAACTTCTTAACTGAACGGCATTACCGGCATGCCGGCGTTTTTTTATGCGTATTCGATATGATTTAAATTCGATTAAATTTCGATTAAATTTCCTCGACATAGCGCAATAGTTTGTTGAGTGCATGCGCAACTGTTTGCTCGCGCACCGCGTGTCGATCACCTTGAAAAACCTTGCGCTCAGTAAAAGTAACGCCGCCGACTTTCCAGCCAAAACAAACTGTGCCAACCGGTTTGCCCGGTACCGCTCCACCTGGACCAGCAATGCCTGTCGTTGATAATGAAACATGGGCTTCGGAATTGGCCAGTGCACCTTCAGCCATCGCTGCTGCGATTTCTTCACTCACCGCACCATGTTGTGCAATCAGAGAAGCTGCAATATTAAGCATTTCGGTTTTTGACGAATTGGAATAGGAAATGAATCCACAGTCGAACCATTCTGACGAGCCTGGGATTTCTGTGAGGGCGCAGCAGACGCCGCCGCCAGTACAGGATTCAGCGACTGTGAGAAGCAGTTTGCGCGCCTTTAATGCTTCGCCGACTTGTTGAGCGAGGTCTATCATGTTGGTCATGGTTTCGTCTCCTGTAATTGTGATGCTTGGCCGTGATCAAATGCAGGATTACTTTACCACTTCAATTTAAGCTTGCGTAATTTTTCCGTGCAGGGAGTAGAAATTCTTTCCTAGCGATTTACCAGATTCGCCACAAGGCAAATACCAAGAGTGCGAAAAAAGCAGCAACAATGTCGTCGAACATCACACCAAATCCGCCTTTGAATTTACGATCGAAATAGCCAATTGGCGGCGGTTTTACCATGTCGAAAAAACGGAAGGCGATGAAGGCCCAGAACTGTGTCATGAGCGGCGCAGGGGTTACCAATAATAGCACCATCCAAAATGCGATGATTTCATCCCACACCATACTGCCGTGGTCAGCGACACCTAAATTTTTTCCAGTGACTTCGCAGGCCCATACGCCAATAAAGTAACCGACGACAATGATGATGCCCCAATTCATTGGTGTGAAAAGACTTGGCCAGCGTGTACTCAAGACGACAAAGCTTAACCAAGCGAAGAGGGTGCCAGTCGTGCCCGGCACGATAGGTGAAAGCCCGCTGCCAAATCCTTGCGCCAAAACATGTGCAGGATGCCGCAACATGAATTGGGGGCCAGGCTTTAGGATCGGCGCCGTGTTGGGGAGACTGTCAGTACTTGCATTCATGGCTTAGTCCGAAACGAAATGATCAAACGACTTGAGTTCGAGTGCCAGCGGCTGTCCATCTTGGTCAAGCAAACGCAAACCGAGTTCGTGTTCAATCTTGCCAACGCGGGTGACTGCCGTGCCTGTACGCAGGCCCGCTGCTATTACTTGTTCGCGTTGTTGAATAGGGGCAGTGAAGCACAGTTCGTAGTCATCACCACCAGCAAGCGTGAAGCGACGTCGAAGTTCTTGTGGCTGCGACTGTAACATGAGGCCAGCGGGTAGTTTGTCTACTTCAAGCGATGCACCGACTTTTGAGCGTTCTAAGATGTGTCCGAGATCGCCAATCAAGCCGTCAGAAATATCTAAAGCTGCATGGGCAATTCCGCACAGTTCCATACCGAGAGCAATGCGTGGTGTCGGTCTGTGCATGCGTACGGCTGCTTGTCGATGCTGCTCTGGACTGAGTTCGAGTTCTTTCCAATATCCCGCTAGAGCGAGTCTGGCATCACCGATATCGCCCGAGATCCAAATATCATCGCCAACTTGTGCCGCATCGCGCCTTAAGGCCTGTCCGGGTGTAATTTCACCAAAAATGGTGATGCAAATGTTTAAGGGACCTTTGGTCGTGTCGCCACCAATCAGCGTGCAGTCGTGTTCGGCAGCGAGGCTCAATAGCCCTTTTGAAAAAGGATCTAGCCAATCGCGATTCGCTTCAGGCAAAGACAAGGCTAAGGTAAATGCCAATGGTTTTGCACCCATGGCTGCCAAGTCTGAGAGATTCACGGCGAGGCATTTGTGTCCTAAGCCAAATGGATCTGCGTCGGGAAAGAAATGGCGGCCAGAAACCAACATGTCGCTGGAAATAGCAAGTTGTTTACCCGGGCTAGGGTTAAGCAAGGCGCAATCGTCACCAATCCCCAGCGCGATACGCGTATCCTTGAAGGCTGGTGTGACGAAATACTGTTTGATGAGATCGAATTCAGAGAGCATGTTGCATTGTACCGAAACGTATCAGACTAACGAAGCAATTCATCAACGGCGAGGGTGAAACGGTGATTTAGCGGTTTTAACCTGCCTTGGTGCCGGCTTCATGGGCAATCTGTACTTCGCCGAAATTCAGAAACATACTGACATCGGGCTTAATCATCACGCGATAAGAACCTTTGGCTTGGTTTAAACGCATCGCAAGAGCCGTAAGTTCCCATGCCCTTTGTTCTGTGCAGGTGACTCGCGCTTTTGTAAGTTCGTAGGATCTTTGCTCTTTGCCAAAATCCCTGACTACAGCGGCGTTTTGTTTCAGGGCCGGCAGTACAGACGGATGTTGCCAGGCCCAAAGAAAACTGGAATCTTGATGGTGAAAAGTGCCAATAATCTGTGCTGGTGCCAGAGCGAAACTACCGTCATTGAAAGTGAGCAAAAGTTGGCCTGTGTTTTGATCCAGATGCCATGATTCTTCTTCACCTAAACGCCATGTCGAGTTGTGCAGCATGTTCGCTACCACAGCGTCATCTGCGCTTGCCGCGATCAAAGACTCGAGGCTAAAGTTGTCTTTATAGATTTTGACCATAGCGATTAAGGATAGGCCTTGTTCGATAGGGTGTTGAGTTTGCGAGCGGAGGAAATTGGTCTAATGATGAAATGGTCGGATGCTGAAAAGCGCAGAGCGCCCAAGCCAGATGCAGTGCTAAGAACAAGCATGGAATTCCCTCAAGATCAGTACAGTGGATCTCACTGTACCGACTTTATATTTTTTTAGAACGGGCGTGCCCGAATTTTTAGTTTCCGAAAAAATACTGGAAATGAGGGAAATAGGCAAACAAAAAACAGTCTCTGGCACTGATACAAATCAGAGAGTGTTGTAATTCATTATCAATTCACTTTTCTTGCAAAATTTACGTGTAAATCTGCTTGCTTATGTGGAGATCTCTTTAGTCAGTGCTGTGCGCAGCTTTGCGTCTTGTGGTGTGATTGCAAAACCGCGTAGTTTGCCTGCAGAATTGTGAAAGCGACTGATATGAATTTGCTCAGGACTCAACTCATAGCTCCAATTGCCACTATTTCGTTCTGCAACGGAGGGAGCGATGAGCGCGATTGGGCAGCTAGGTGTCTTTACGATGACAGGAGACGCTTGAATCTCGATCTCACTCGGATCACCGAGAAGAGTTTTGGCGATTGCTCTTGCTGCGGTTAAGATCGGCGCGATGTAAGGCAACACCGCGCTGGTGCCATCATGGTTGAGTAAGTATTGAGCACAATCGCCCAGGGCGAAGATGTTCTTGACGCTGGTTTCACCAAAACGATTAACCACGATCCCGCGATCGACCGCGATTGCTTGTGGCGCGCATTGCCTAGCGATCTGCGTTTGGGGACGTAAGCCGATAGCCGAGAGAACGATGTCGCTTTCTATGGTTTCACCGTTTTGCAGTTGTAGTTGAAAGCGATTGTTAATTGAGTCTATATGTGCCGCGGTGGTGCCAAGATGCATGTGCACGCCTTGACTCTCAAGTGCAATTTGTAGCTGTGTCGATATTGGTTCTGGAAGTAAGGCAGCCAAGGGAAGGGGACTAGGATCGATGAGATGGACCTCGAAACCTGCCCCTATCAGATCATCAGCGAATTCACATCCGATGAGACCTGCTCCCAGAATCGCAATTCGTGCTTTGCCGTTCTTGTCTACGACTGCACCGAGTTGTTCACGAAATTTTGCGTAGTCGTCGAGATGATTGATCGATAGGATTTGATCTTGAGCGTTGCCAGCGATCGGCAGCTTGATCGCCTCAGCACCAAGTGCGAGCACCAAGCGATGGTATTCAAAGCTGCCTATTGATGTTGTAATTGATTGTCTCTCGCTGTCGATCGCAATGAGCTTCGTATGTTGCAAGACATTGAGCTTGAGTTGCTCTGCAAGTTGGCTGGCGCTTTGTGATTTGAGTTGGGCAGCCAGTTTTTGCTGGGCAAACGCATTGGATAAATTAGGTTTCGCATAGAAACCACCTTCATCATTGGTGACGATCATGATTGGTGTATCGCTATCGAGCTTGCGGTACTCACGCGCTACACTGATGCCTGCCATGCCACTGCCAATAATGATGATGGGTTTCATTTTTCTCTTTCAGTTTAGAATTTGGAATACTTGATGATCGCGGATGAAGTTAGATTTCGACCATCTCGAAATCCGCTTTTGCAACGCCACAATCTGGGCAACTCCAAGTTTCAGGTACATCTTCCCATGCTGTGCCAGGAGCGATTCCCTCGGCAGGAAGTCCCAGTGCCTGTTCATAGATAAAGCCACAGACGATACATTGATAGGTTTTCATGATTGCTCCATTTAAAGTACGAGGTTTGAATTAGCGAAAGATGTAGTTGTTTGTTCGATTGCAGCTAAGTCTTAAGCGCGGTTGGCATCCAACACATCTTGGTAGTGCTTGGCATGACGTTCTTCTACTTTTGCCAAAGCCGCGAAACGTTTGGCTGCGATCTCTAAGGTGCGCTTAAATTGTTCCGCATGTTCTCTGGACTCAGCAATTTGTTCATCATATTCAGCGACAGCGGCATGGTTGCCTTCTTCAACTGCCAGATGACGAAACTTTGGATACATTTCTGTGTATTCATAGGTTTCGCCTTCAATGGCGATTTCTAAAGCTCGTTGCGGGGTCAACTCTGCTTTGGGATACAACAAATCTAAATGGCCGAAAGCATGCATGACTTCTTGTTCAGCAGTCGCTTCAAAGGCCAGCGCGATTTCCTCTGCACCAGCAGCGCGCGCGAGTTTCGCGAAGTAGCGATATTTAATATGTGCCATGGATTCGCCAGCAAATGCAGCTTCCAGGTTTTGAATCGTAACGGATGGGTTTTTCATGGTGGACTCCAGTAAAGTAAAGAGGCAAAAAGGCGCTCGGTATAAGCTACTTGTTTGCAACAGCATTTACTTGCGAAAAATGCTGCTTGCTTGGAGAGAATCTTAGGTGAAATCTATTGATAAGTAAAAACAATTGATTTTATTAATTCGATAGCCTTGAACTATTTCAATGTGTTTCGCGGTCATATGAGGCATCGTTATGCAAAAAAATCATGAAACCCGTATAAATACGTATGAAGCAAAAGTTGCCTGTCTGCTAGAATCAAGCCACCGAAGGCTTACGCAAAAGTGCCACAAGCGCCATAATAGAGGTTGTCGTACAACCTCTGCGATAATGTGAAACCTACCAACCATAGAGACCAACTTCCTATCGCACCTGCACCCATTCGTTAGAACAAAGGACAGCCCCACATGGATTCGCCAGAACAAAAAGAATTACTTCGACAACAATTACGCCAAGCCGCATTGGAATATCATGAGTTTCCGACACCAGGCAAAATTAGTGTTACCCCAACCAAACAGCTAACTAATCAACGCGACTTGGCCTTGGCTTATTCGCCGGGGGTTGCTTCTCCCTGTGAAGAGATTGTGGCTGATCCCGCTGCAGCATTTAAATACACAGCACGCGGCAACTTAGTGGGCGTGATTACCAATGGGACTGCGGTACTCGGCTTGGGAAATATTGGGCCGCTGGCATCGAAACCGGTGATGGAAGGTAAGGGCGTCTTATTTAAAAAGTTTGCGGGTATCGACGTTTTTGATATTGAAATCAATGAGTCTGACCCTGACAAATTGGTGGATGTCATCGCGGCATTAGAGCCAACCTTTGGCGGCATCAATTTGGAAGATATCAAAGCACCTGAATGCTTCTACATCGAGCGTAAATTACGTGAACGAATGAAGATTCCTGTGTTCCATGATGACCAACATGGCACGGCGATTATCGTCGGTGCGGCAATCTTGAATGGCTTGAAAGTTGTCGGCAAAGACATTAAGAACTGTAAGTTAGCAGTATCTGGTGCGGGTGCCGCAGCATTAGCATGTTTGGATCTCATTGTTGATTTGGGTTTTCCGATTGAGAATATTTTTGTCACAGACTTAGCAGGGGTTGTGTACAAAGGCCGAACCGAATTGATGGACCAAGACAAAGAGCGTTTTGCGCAAGAGACAAGTGCTCGAACATTGCGCGAAGTGATCGATGGTGCCGATATTTTCTTGGGTTTATCTGCAGGTGGCGTGCTTAAACCCGATATGGTGAAGTCCATGGCGGCGAAGCCTTTGATTTTGGCCTTGGCGAATCCAACACCAGAAATCTTGCCGGAAGAAGTCAAAGCGGTACGTGATGATGCGGTGATGGCAACGGGCCGTTCTGACTTCCCGAATCAAGTCAATAATGTTTTGTGTTTCCCCTATATTTTCCGTGGTGCATTGGATTCCGGCGCGACGACGATCACGCGTGAAATGGAAATTGCGGTGGTGCATGCAATCGCCGATTTGGCGCAGGCTGAACAGTCTGATGTCGTCGCGTCTGCGTATGGAATTTCAAATTTATCGTTTGGCCCTGAGTATTTAATTCCTAAGCCTTTTGATCCACGTTTGATGATCAAGATTGCCCCGGCAGTGGCACGTGCGGCGGAAGAATGTGGTGTGGCAGCACGTCCGATTCAAGATATGCAAGCGTATATCGACCGTTTGCAACAATTCGTTTACCACAGCGGTACCTTTATGAAGCCGCTATTCCAAATTGCGAAGAAAGCACCATTGGAACGCAAACGTATCGTCTATGCAGAAGGTGAAGAAGAGCGTGTTTTGCGTGCAGTACAAGTGGTCGTCGACGAAAACTTGGCACGCCCAATTCTGGTCGGTCGTCCACATATCTTGGAACAACGTATTCAGAAATTTGGCCTGCGTTTGCGTGCAGGTGTTGACTTCGAAATGATCAATCCAGAGATGGATCCACGTTATCGTGATTATTGGCAAACGTATCACCAGATGACTTGCCGTCAGGGCATCACAGAGCAATATGCGAAGCTGGAAATGCGTCGTCGTCATACTTTGATTGGATCCATGATGGTCCACAAAGGCGATGCTGATGGCATGATTTGCGGAACTTTTGGGATTGGTAGTCTGCATCTGTTCTATGTCAACCAAGTTTTAGGAAAACGTCCAGGCGTCAATGTGTATGCGGCGATGAACGGGCTGGTGTTGCCGGATCGTCAGTTGGTCTTGGTAGATACCCATATCAACGAGAATCCAAGTGCCGAGCAGGTCGCGGAAATCACAATTTTAGCGGCTGAAGAAATGCGTCGTTTTGGTTTGGCTCCGAAAGCGGCATTGCTCTCCCATTCTAATTTTGGATCAGCAAATAGCGATTCTGCGAAGAAGATGCGTGCAGCCTTGGAAATCATTCGACGTGATGCGCCCGAGCTTGAGATTGATGGCGAAATGCATGGCGATACTGCACTCGATAGTGATTTCCGTGAGAAGACCATGCCATTTTCGACTTTGAAAGGCGATGCAAATTTGTTGGTGATGCCAAACATCGACGCGGCGAATATTGCTTACAATTTGCTAAAAACGGCGGCTGGAAACAATATTGCAATTGGGCCTATTCTCTTGGGTTGCGCGAAGCCAGTTCACATATTGACGCCATCGGCAACGGTTCGTCGCATCGTGAATATGACTGCACTGTGTGTGGTTGATGCGGTGGCGCAGCGTTAATCAAACTTTAGCTTAGAACAAACCGCAAATTCGTTTGCGGTTTTTTTTCGTCCACCGATCTTAAAGCGGCTAGATATCCTTCAGGAATCAACCACGATCAATTGCTTTTCCAAAACAAAAAGGAAAAATGAACGCGATTTTTCATTGCGTTCTGGAGAGCAATGGTTTAATGCAATTATTTTCTGGTAAGGAATTTACTGTTGTATTTTAATTTATCTTATTTTTGTAAACAGACTTTATATTAATAGTGGCGTAATACAAAAAGTTTTAGTCACCTTGATCATAAAATCTGAATTATTTTATCGTGGAGGATTAATGACCAAATATGATTTGGATTGGTCGTTTTGATAATTTCTTTGTAGACTTGTCTAGTCATTTTTGACAGTGTTCACCGAAAACTGCTTCTGCTTTACTCGTTGATGCCGAACAAAATTTATCTATAAATCGCGATTTTTGGAAAATTTTGTAAAAGAGCGTTTTACCAAGCTGCGCCGCAGAGCGTAGAAGAAAACAGGTAAAGACAAAATGGGGGGTCCAGACCATAAGTTTGGATCTGATCTGTTCTTAGGGAGTAATCAGAATCAGAGGTATGTAAAGATGACACATCAAAAATTTCAAACAGTTTTACGTCCAACCTTGTTGGCAACATTGATCGCAGCATCGTTTGGTGCTGCAGCAGCAGATCGTATCGATCTTTCCACGATCAATGGTAATCAGGTCAAATCTATCGCTGGTGGAGCCACTTCTGCGAGCCAAGCATTAGGTTTAGCAGCAGCTGATTTGCGCGAGGTACGCAGCAAACAATACCCAGGTGGACGTACTGTACGCCGCTATGAACAATTGCACCAAGGTGTGCCAGTGTGGGGTGAGGTTATTGTTGAACACTTCGACGGTGGCAATGGCTTAGTTGCTGGCGCAGGTGAACGCAGCTTCCATGGTGCGATGTTATCCAATTTGGCGAAAGACATTCCAGCGGTAAAACCAACATTGTCGACGACACAGGCATTGAACGCAGCAAAAGTTGCAGCCCGTACGATTGGTGCCACAAGTAATGAGCAATCTAAACTATTTGTTAAACAAGATGGAAATGGCGTCGCGAAACTGGTGTACCTGACTTCCTATTTAACAACGGTCAATGGCGCTCCAAGCCGTCCACATTTCTTGATCGATGCAAATAGCGGCACGGTCTTGGAAAAATGGGAAGGTTTGACACATTCTTTGACTGGCACAGGCCCAGGCGGTAACGCTAAAACCGGTCAACGTGAGTACGGCACAACAGCCGGTTATGGATATCTCGATGTGACTGTAAGCGGCTCTACCTGCAAATTGAGCAGCACGAATGTCGATACTTACAATATGAATGGAGCAACGTCTGGCTCAGGAACAATTCATTCCTTTACGTGCCCGCGTAACACAGTCAAAACGATCAACGGTGGCTATGCACCGATGAATGATGCGCATTACTTCGGCAACAAAGTATTCAACATGTATCAAGACTATTTGGGCGTGCGTCCAATTAGCCAAAAATTGGTCATGAGAGTGCATTATGGCAGTAGCTACGAGAATGCATTCTGGGATGGTTCCGCGATGAGCTATGGTGATGGCGCAACGACTTTCTATCCTTTGGTGTCACTTGATGTGACCTCACATGAAGTGAGCCATGGCTTTACCGAACAAAACTCTGGCTTGGTCTATTCAGGTATGTCTGGTGGTATGAATGAAGCTTTCTCGGACATCGCAGGTGAGGCAGCAAAATACTATGTCACAGGCTCGAACGATTTTAAAGTCGGTGCAGATATTTTCAAAGGTTCAGGTGCTTTACGCTATATGGATAATCCACCGCAAGATGGACGCTCAATTGATAATGCTGCCAACTACACAAGTAGCATGGACGTGCATCACACGAGCGGTGTGTTTAACAAGGCTTTCTATTTGTTAGCAACTAAAGCTGGTTGGAATACACGTAAAGCTTTTGAAGTATTCGCGGACGCGAACCGCTTGTACTGGACAGCGAACAGCACATTTAATCAAGGTGCTTGCGGTGTTGAAAAAGCCGCTGCAAACCGTAACTACACTGTTGCTGATGTAACCGCTGCATTCTCCTCAGTTGGTGTAACAGGCGGTTGCGGAACTACACCTCCACCAGGTGGCGGTGTGTTGACGAAAGATGTAGCTGTGAGTTTTGCTGGTGCAACAGGAACTTCTGCAACTTACACTTTCGTCGTGCCAAGTGGTGCCTCTAACTTGAGCTTCAAGATGTCTGGCGGCACAGGTGATGGTGACATCTATACGAAGTTAGGTTCTGCTCCAACAACAACGTCTTACTTGGCGAAGTCTGATGGTTCCACCAATACAGAATCTATCTTGATCGCTTCACCAACTGCTGGTACTTATTATCTGTTGGCAAATGCGTATGCAGCTGTGAGCGGTGCATCTATCGTTGCGACTTACCAAACTGGCTCTACTGGTAATGTCTTGACTAGTGGTGTGCCAGTCTCTGTCGCACTGGCGTTGAACACGTCGAAGGTGTACACAATCTCTGTACCAGCCGGTAAGACAAGCTTGACGATCAAGTTGAGTGGTGGCTCAGGTGATGGCGATATCTATGCGAAGTTGGGTGCGGCACCGACCACAACGACATATGATAAGAAGTCTGACGGCGCGACCAATACCGAAACGATTACTTACAGCGCTCCAGCTGCTGGTACGTACTACATTTTGGTTAATGCCTATGCCGCAGTTTCCGGCGCTAGCCTGACAGCAACTGTGCAGTAATTGTGCGGTAACTGAAGGAAGATTGCCACTTTGAGTTTTGAAGTGGCATCTCACAAGAAAAGAGTCGTCGAAATTTTGACGGCTCTTTTTTTATGCCTTGGTGGCTGAACTAGATTGCCAATACTCGATCGCACTGATTGTTTGAGATCATATGGAATAACTGAGTTGGCTTGCTTTGTCGAACACGAATTCTGATGCTTACTTCTGACGCAAGCGCCATAGTGAAGTGATTTCTGCGGTTCTTGCTCTGTAGAGTGGATCATTTTCGTCGCCGACTTTGGAATGCCGAGGTCGTATGTCGAGTTTGCCGATGACCTGCAAGCCCGCAGCGTCTATCCATTGCCAGAACTGATCTTTGCTTCTTAGTCCTAGATGTTCTGCAAAATCGGACATGATGAGCCAAGCTTCTCCATTCGGGCTTAGATGTGCAACGACCCCATTCAAAAAACTTTTGAGCATTTTGCTGTCAGGGTCGTAAACAGCATATTCAACTGAAGAACTCGGTTTCGCTGGAAGCCATGGAGGATTGCAGACAATTAATGGTGCCAAGCCTTCCGGAAATAAGTCTTGCTGGCGCAGCTCGATTTGCTCACTTAAGTGTAGTTGCTCGATATTCTGGCGAGCGCATTGGATAGCGCGTGCATCGATATCGGTCGCAATAACTTTTTTGATTCCTCGCTTTGCCAATAGAGCGGCGATCACGCCAGTTCCGGTCCCTATGTCGAAAGCGAGTTCGGTACTTGGCAAAGGTGCTTTGGCAATTAGGTCTAAGTACTCACCCCGTAAAGGAGAAAATACGCCATAGTGCGGATGAATTTTTTTGCCCAGCGCAGGAATTTCGATACCATTTTTTCGCCACTCATGAGCACCAATTACACCCAAAAGTTCTCTGAGACTGATTACGATAGAGTGGCTTTGCAGACCATAGGCTTCGTGACAGGCTTCTTTCACATCGGGAGCACGACGCAGTGGCAGTGAAAGATCTGCTTCAAGTCGGACGAGCAACATACCCAGTATGCGCGCCTTATGAACTTGCTCTTTGCGGTGCAAATGAAAGACCTGGGCGGTCTCATTTTCATTCGCGCTCGATTGTGTATTCGAAGTTTTTTTTGACTTTTTATGTTCAACTCTTCGATTCAATGCCTGTAGGAGTTGCTTTGCATTATGGTAGTCGCCACTCCAGAGCAGGGCGGTACCCTCGCATGCAAGCTTGTAGGCTTGATCGGCGTTCAGGGTATCGTTTATCAGTTGAATCTTCTTTGGCGCCGGAGTGCCATTTTCAGAATGCCAGATGGCTGAGCGCGTTTCATTTGCCTCTGTCCAGAAGATGTCGGGCTCGGAATTTGTCATGATGTGTGGATTTTGAGGTGTTTAGTAGCCGAGCCTAAGCAATAATCTACTAGAAGAATAGTTGAAGTGTATCAAACTATCTGTACCGGTATTGGGCAAATTTGACAGTTACCGCTAATGCGAAGCAAAAGAGGGAGCAGCCGCTCCCTCTTTTTTTGGAATATTAGTAGCTGTTGAGCTTTAGTTCGTTCTCTCGACTGACAGAATTGTGATCGTGGAAACAGGAACATCTGCAAAAGCACCGCGGGTTGAAGTTGGGACGCCTTTAATTTTGTCGACAACTTCCATACCCGAAACGACCTGACCAAACACAGCATATCCGCCAGCATTGGTATCTAAGCCGACATTGTCAACCACGTTGATAAAAAATTGAGATGTCGCAGAATCAAGTACGTTTGTACGAGCCATTGCTATTGTTCCCCGCAGATTGCTGAGCCCCGTATTCACCTCTAACTTAATTGGAGGATAGGTGCTTGCTTGCACGAAATCGGGAGTGAATCCACCGCCTTGAATCATAAAGTTACTAATTACGCGATGGAAAATTTTATTTGAATAAAAACCAACGTCTACATATCTTAAGAAGTTGGCTGAAGTAATCGGTGCTTTGCTTGGATTGAGTTCGATGATGATATCGCCCATCGAAGTTTTCATCAAAACACGCGGCGCTGGAGCGGATATCCGTAAATCGAAAGTAGGATCATTAACGCCAATGCGATTTTTTGCAGCGTTGATATCGGTCGGTGTTACCGCTGCGGCAATCGCTACCCCATTGGTGATTGAATCGACATCGGTCAGATAATTGAGACCTTGCTGCACAGCGAAATAAGTTCCCACTGCAACCTTGTTATCTAAAAGATCTGCAACCCATCCATATTGTGGGTCGCCTTTAAAATTGTGTGCTGTGCCGACGATGGTGCGAATAAGAGTACCTCTTGTTTCAGCACCTGGTGTGCCGGCTGGCTTCTCTAAGGCGGCGGTCCAATAATTAAGCCCTTGCGCATCGACTTCGTTACGGCCAAGAACATTCTTGTAAATAACTTTTACGAAATCAGCATTACTCATGGTGCTTGAGTAGTTTGTGACACTGCTATAAATGATGGCAGCGGCGTAAAAATTATTAGCCATTGTGTCAGAGGACATGCCAGCTTTTGATTGGTCTATCCAATAAGCGAGGCCGTTTGCGTCAGGAACTCGGTTAAAAAAAGCGATATAGAGTTCAATAATGCTATTCAGGGTCGCGGCTGGGATGGTCTTGGATTTATCACCAATCAGTAAATTCACGGAAACGTCAGAGAATTGAACCGTTGTTTGGTTTGGAAGCAGGGTAGTTACACCACCTGCGAAGCCGCGACTAGTTAGCGTGAAAGTTGTTGCTGTTCGTTTGATTGAGTAGTTGTTTCGAGGCTCTGGTAAGCTCGCTACCGAGTCTGCAGGTGCTGCTGGCGGTGGGCCGCTCATTAATGATACCGAAGCGGCTTGTTGGTTTGTGTTGGAATTTCCGCCACAAGCACTTAATGCTAGTCCAAGGCCTAAAATTAGGCCGCTGAACATGACTTTTGATGTGTTAATAAATTTCACTTTGAACCCGTTAAATGTGCGTGGATTGAATAAATAGCTAATCCATCATTATAACGAGCTCCGCGCAAACTACATGCTTGGCCATGAAGGAGATGCAACAGGTTCAGGCAAATATTTGTTTCGATTCGTAACAAAGGAAGATTTTTGTTTTCCTAGGGTAATGCACTTCATTGTTTGCACTAAATTCGTGCAAACTTATTTGCTGTAATGGCCAGTCCTTACATTCCCCCCCAAGCAGAACTGAGTATCGTAATCGCGCTCAGGCCTGCTGTTTCTGTGCGTAAAATTCTAGGCCCCATGCTTAGCGCTAATGCGCCATGTTGGATAGCGAGATTTTCTTCTGCTTCCGAAAAACCTCCTTCTGGGCCGACCATCACTGTGACAGCCTGTGGGGGGTGATGACGCGCCCAATCCGCTAACGATTGTTCAGATCGCGGTGTGAGTAAGATGCGCTTATGCATGTCTTGTTGCAAAAGCCACTTTTGTACATCAAGTACGTCGGAGAGATGCGCTAATCGGTTTCTGCCACACTGTTCACTTGCGGCTGTGATAATGCTTTGCCAATGTCGAAGTTTCTTGTCAGCTCGCTCAGCATTGAGTTTGACGACGCTACGCTGTGCAGCCAGCGGTTGGATTGAATTGACACCGAGCTCGATAGCTTTTTCTATGATCCAATCCATTTTTGAGCCTTCTGGAAGCGCCTGTGCCAGATTCAATCCGAAAGCTAATTCGCGTTCTTCACTGAGATGCAATTTCACTTCAGCCATTGCACGTTTTTTTCCTATTTCTGTCACGATGGCAATGTAGGCGCCGCCTTCGCCATTGAAGAGTTCGATCTTATCGCCGACTTGCACGCGTAGCACGAAGACGTGGTGAGCGATGTCTTCGGGTAAGTCAATGGTGGTGCCAATATCAAGTGGTCGTGCGCAATAAAATCGTGGCATAAGGGAAGTGATGGTTGAATGTGTTTGTATTTTATTTTTTAGGCGATGTAATTGCGCATCAATAGCTTTGGCAAGCAGCATTGAGGATGCCCATGCCTAAGCTAATCGCACCAAGGAAAATGCCAGAAGCCAGCTTGTTTTCTGGTACATCTTTGATGAGATCGGGCAACATCAGGCGTGTTGCGAAGAAAGCGATAAGTTGCACCAAGAGCGCAATTGAACCCCAAATGAGCATGTCGACCAAGTCGATGCTATGGGCAACTGATGATGCAAGCGCGATACAGTAACCCAAAACAGCACCCGACAAACTTGCCGCAGCTGCAGTGTTTCCCTCTCGTATCAAGGCGATCTCTTTGTAAGGGGTAATGCGGATATAGACTGCAATGAAAAGAAAAAGAAATGCCAAAGACGATGCAAAATGGCTGGCAAATGCGATCAAACCTTCAGAGAAAAATTGCATATTCATGATGTGCTCTCTTTACATTTTAAAAGATGTTTTTATTAATCGATCTAGTCGACAAAATAGTGGGGTACGAAGCGACTGGTGTTCTTCGTGATGAGTGTTTCATCTTCGCGGATGCCTATGCCTGCAGCTTCATCGCCGACAACCCAAGAGCCTATCGACGTATATGCTGGTGTGATGCCATCATCAAATTTCGGCTGCGGCGCAAACGCTTGGTAAATATAGCCTTCTTCTCCATACTCACCTGGTGTATGGATGATTTGGCCGTCTGCGTAGATAGAAATATTCTCACCTTCTCTCGACAGCAAAGGTTTTTTTACAAAGTTGCCACTGATGCGCCAAGATTCAGTAAAGGCGGGCAGTAAATTAGGATGATTCGGAAATAACTCCCACAATACTGGGAGTATGGCTTTATTCGATAAAACCATCTTCCAAGCCGGCTCAATAATGCGCGCCGGACGGTTCAAAAGATGGGTGGCAAATTGCTCACGACATAGCCATTCCCAAGGGTATAGCTTGAATAGATTGTCGATCTTAATGTCGTTGGCATCGACAAGCTCAGCATGTGTGTCGTCCCATCCGAGTTCATTGATTAGGTTTTGTTTGGTGGCGAAACCTGCTTGAATTGCGGTGTCACGTAGGTAGGAGAGATTGCCAATATCCTCTTCGCTGTCGGCACTCACAAAGTGAATAACCCCTTTACCATCGAACTTCTTCCATTGTTCGATCAATTTTTCATGTAGAGAGTTGAATTGATCCGCACTGGGATGGACGTCTTGCAGCCAATACCATTGAGCAACCGAAGACTCGACCAATCCAGTCGGCGTATCAGCATTGTATTCGAGCATCTTAGGCGCGCCGTTGCCGTTCCAGCTGAGGTCAAAGCGACCGTATAAGGAGAACTCCTTTTCCTTCCAGCTGTCTTCAACCTCCGACCAAAAGGCAGGTGGAACTGCAAATCTTTCGATTTGTCCGTTTTTGATGACATGTTCGACTGCTTGCAAGCTCATTTGATGCAAGTCTATTGTGGCTTGCTCAAGTATGTCGACTTGCTTCGAGGTGAAGCGATAGGCATAACGTTCATCCCAATAGAGACCATCGATAGAATGATAGGAAAAACCTAGCTCTTCGAATTGGTGCTGCCAGCCGTTTCTAGGTTGTAGAGACTCACGAATCATGCTTAGCCACCACCGGAGAAGCCGCGTGAACTGGAGCCAAAACCGCCACGACTCACACTGCGCGTGACACTGCGGCTGACTGCGCGATCACTGAAGTGGGCGGTATTGCTATTGTATTTGCTACCGAGAAAATTTCGCTGCGCGGCATCTCTTTGACCATCATAATAGCTTGGTCCAAAGTAGTGCCCAGTGTACATGTGACCGCCACTGGTATTGCCGGTATTGGATAGAGCAGTGCTTCCTTCTGGCGCTTTTTGTGGTTCGCATGGAACGCTACTGCCCCAATCTTCTATGCAATCTTCCAAGCTTTTGTATTCATCTCGCACTGTCGCCAAATGTGCGTTTGGATCGTCCTCTGCACAGCCTGAGAGATTGACTACAGCAGCGGATGTAACCAGCATGAGAGGCAAGGTTTTGGAAACCCTGCGTTTTTGTTGTTGGCTCATACTTCTTCCTTCTTCTTGTTATCCTAAAAGTGAGATGTCGATTGTAATACCGGGCTGATCTTGAGGCATTGGTCTTCGAACAATTGTTTTACCGTTGTCTCGCTTATGCATCAATTAACAAGCAGAAGTCTTAAATCCGGAACATAGCAACGTGAGTTTGTGGCGAGTAGTATTTTAAATTTCGAATCTGAAGCGAGGATAGCGCATTTTCTATCTCACTTTCACTGGCCAGCAGAGGGTCCTTCACTTGCCCTGGCGCGGTTTGTTTGATGGCGACTGCCATACTCCATAGTGCGCCATAAAGGGGGATGAAAACAGAGTAGGGGCGTACTAAGTCGAAACGTGCTTGCAGGCGTTGAAGAGTCGTTGCATAGCGGTCTGAATGATAAAAACGGCTTCCCAGGTGCAGCACAATCGCTCCATTGTCGTTGAGCGCCCGATAGCAAGATTCGAAAAATTCTTCGCTCATACAAGGGGCAGCCAACTGGGTGCCGTTGGGGGCGATAGGGTCGGTTAAGTCTAATAAGACCAAATCGAAACGCTGCGTCGTTTTGCTGATAAATGCAAATCCGTCAGCGTTGAGAACTTTGACTCGAGGGTCGTCAAATGCCCGTTGGTGAATCGGCTCTAAATGGCGTTTCGAAATTTCGATGACTTCAGGGTCAATCTCACATAGCGTAACGTGTTCGATTGTGGCGTGCTTTAATAATTCTTCGGTCGAGCCACCGTCTCCACCTCCGATGATGAGTGCTGTTTTTGGATTGCCGGTGCAGATTGCTGCTGGGTGGACTAGTGCCTCGTGATAAAGATATTCGTCTTTCTCTGAGGTCATCATGGCGCCGTCGATTCTCATCACTCTGCCGAATTCGGGTGTTTCAGCAATTTCAATTTCTTGAAACGCACTCTTGACTCGAACTAAAACTTGCGCGGCATCCGTGTGCATTGAAGTGTGTGGGCTCAGATGCTCCACAAAATCTAGGCTTGTTTCGTTGTTCGGAACACCACGATGCAATTGCTGGCGACGTGTACGCATCGGTTGCAAGCGTTTAATGAGTTCATCGACAATGTTTTCAGCTTTAGCGCTATTGTCATTTTCGAAATTACAAACGTACACATCGAGCGTGACGGCTTTGCGTTCAGGCCAAGTGTGGATGGCGACATGTGACTCGGCCAGTAGCAGGGTTCCAGTAAAACCAGCCGCGCAACCATTGTCATGCTGAAAAGCATGGAAGCGCTCGCCAACAATAGTGAGGCCGGCATCGACGGTCACTTGTCGTAATAGTGGCGCGAGGGAGTGTTGATCAGTAAGTAGTGCTTCGTCACAGAGGCAATCGAAGCAGTCGGCAGTCAGGTGTAGACCTTCCATATTTTTGATTCTTAAATGATGCGAAAGTCGCAATTGTATTCTGCAGCGGGCTGCTCTGGTAAAATAACGGACTTTGTTAATTAAATGAATGATTTTGAGCAACATTTGACCGGAACCTCGTTTGCTCTCAGTGTTTCATTCGATTGGCAACCGCTACAACCGATTTCTTAACTTTTCTCTCTGCCGCTATGACATCCACTTTCCAGCCTGAAATTACTTCTAAGATGGCCAATGCGATCCGCGCATTGTCCATGGACGCTGTTCAAAAAGCCAACTCTGGTCATCCAGGCGCGCCAATGGGGATGGCAGAGATTGCAGTTGCTCTGTGGGCTGGTCACTATCGTCATAACCCGACAAATCCAAAATGGGTGAATCGCGATCGCTTCGTTCTGTCGAATGGCCACGGCTCGATGTTGCACTACTCATTGTTGCATTTGACTGGTTATGATTTGCCAATGTCTGAGATTAGCAACTTCCGCCAATTGCATTCCAAAACAGCAGGTCATCCTGAAGTGCACATCACGCCAGGCGTAGAGACAACGACTGGTCCATTGGGCCAGGGTATCACTAATGCCGTTGGTATGGCACTTGCTGAAAAATTATTGGCAGCTGAGTTCAATGTGGACGGTGCAAATATCGTTGATCACCGCACTTGGGTATTTATGGGCGACGGCTGCTTGATGGAAGGCATTTCCCATGAAGCTTGCTCGTTGGCAGGTACATGGAAATTAAACAAATTAACGGCATTCTGGGATGACAATGGTATTTCTATCGACGGCCATGTCGAAGGCTGGTTCACTGACGATACGCCTGCACGTTTTGAATCTTATGGTTGGAATGTGATTCGTGGTGTGGATGGACACAATGTTGCAGCAGTTAATCAAGCAATTATCGCTGCAAAAGCCTCTGATAAGCCGACCTTGATTTGCTGCCGCACCGTGATCGGTAAAGGTTCGCCAAACATGGAAGGCACTCACAATGTGCACGGCGCTGCTTTGGGTGATAAAGAAGTGGCAGCAGTGCGCGCGAATATCGATTGGAACTATCCACCATTTGAAGTACCTGCAGATGTGTATGGCGCTTGGGATGCGAAAGCTGATGGCGCGAAAGCGGAAGCGGAATGGAATGCCGCGTTTGCAGCCTACAGCGCAGCGCAGCCGTCAAAAGCTGCTGAATTGACGCGTCGTATGAACAATACATTGCCAGCAAATTTTGATGAGGTTGTGAAAGCGGCTTTGGCCAACGTGGTCGAGAAAAAAGAAACGATTGCGACGCGTAAAGCTAGTCAAAACGCGATTCAAGCTTTCGCACCAAGTTTGCCAGAATTCTTGGGCGGCTCTGCTGATTTGACTGGTTCGAATTTAACGAACTGGAAAGAATGTGTGGCGGTACGTGCAAACCAAGCGGGTAACCATATCAACTATGGTGTACGCGAATTTGGTATGAGTGCCATCATGAATGGTATCGCTTTGCATGGTGGTTACTTGCCATTCGGCGCAACCTTCTTAACCTTCTCTGATTACAGCCGTAATGCGATTCGTATGGCGGCATTGATGAAGATTCGTAGCTTGTTCGTGTTCACACATGACTCCATCGGTTTGGGTGAAGATGGCCCTACGCATCAATCTGTTGAACATATTTCTAGCATGCGCTTGATTCCGAATTTGGATAACTGGCGTCCATGCGATACGACTGAATCCACCGTTGCATGGGCTGAAGCGATCAAACGCAATGATGGCCCATCCACCTTGATTTTCTCTCGTCAAAATTTGCCGTTCCAAGAACGCACAGCGCAACAAGTGGCGGATATTGCGCGCGGTGGTTATGTTCTGCAAGATGCGGCTGACGCGAAAGTGGTCTTGATCGCGACAGGTTCTGAAATCGAATTGGCGGTGAAGTCCGCAGCAGAATTGGCTGCACAAGGCATTCCAGCACGCGTGGTGTCTATGCCTTCGACTGATGTGTTTGATCGCCAAGATAAAGCTTATCAAGTCAGCGTTTTGGGTAAAGGCTTGCCACGTGTGGCGATCGAAGCAGGTGTCACAGCGTTCTGGCATAAGTATGTGGGCTTGGAAGGTGCAGTTGTCGGTATCGATACGTTCGGTGAATCTGCTCCTGCAGGCGTGTTATTCAAGCACTTTGGCTTTACGGTGGACAATGTCGTTGCCAAAGTTAAAGCTGTACTCGCTTAATTTGACCTTAACTTGACGTTAACTAAGAAGTCGAAATCGAATATGAGTAAGATTAAGGAAATTCAATTGCGAAAAGCGAATTTGGCTGATGCCGAAGCCATTGCCGCAATTCGCATTGAAGCCTGGCGTACGACTTACCGCGGCATGATTCCAGATACCTATTTGGATAACATGCAGATGGAAGAAAACGTGTTGCAATGGCGGACAATTTTGCAGGCCTTGCCTGCCAAAGAAGAGAGTTTGCGTGTGTACGTCGCGATCAGTGATGACGAAGTGATTGGCTTCGTCTCAGTGATCAAATTGCCTGAACCTAAGTTAGGCAAGGATGGCGAAATCAACGCGATTTATATCCGCCCTCAATGGCAGCGCTGCGGTATCGGAAAACGCATGATGCACAAGGCGGCTCGTTCTTTACAAGAGATGGGTTGCCATGGTTGTGTGATTTGGGTGATTGATGGCAATTCTCCGGCACGCAACTTTTATGAAGAGCTCGGTGGTGAGATCCTCATCGAGCAAGATTTTAGCTGGGACGGCTTAGACCTGACGGAAGTCGGTTATGGCTGGAATGACTTAAGTGTGTTGTTAGCAGCGGCGGATGCTTTGCCGTTTCCGAACGCACTTCAATAAACTGTTGTTGAGTTAAGTAAGCTATGGTGGCAGCTCAAAATTGGTCTGTTGCCAGATGTTCAGATTTTTTTTGTTTTATTTTTTTATTGCTGTTTGTCTTTTTGGAGATTGAACCATGACGATTCGCGTTGCAATTAACGGCTATGGCCGTATCGGCCGTAACATCCTGCGTGCACATTACGAAGGTGGTAAGTTTAAAGATGAAATTCAAATCGTTGCGATCAACGATTTGGGTAACGCGGAATCTAACGCGCATTTGACACGTTACGACACAGCCCACGGTAAGTTCCCAGGCACAGTCAGTGTTGAAGGCGACACAATGATCGTTAATGGCGACAAAATCAAAGTATTCGCAGAACGTAATCCAGCGAATATTCCTTGGGGTGAATTGAATGTTGACGTTGTGTTGGAATGCACAGGCTTCTTCACAACAAAAGAGAAAGCATCTGCCCACTTGGCTGGCGGCGCGAAGAAAGTGATCATTTCCGCACCCGGCGGTAAAGATGTTGATGCAACAGTGGTGTATGGCGTTAACCACGGCGTGTTGAAAGCCACAGATACCGTTATCTCTAACGCATCCTGCACAACAAACTGCTTGGCACCATTGGCAAAACCATTGAACGATGCGATCGGTATTGAAAGTGGTTTGATGACGACGATTCACGCTTACACGAATGATCAAGTGTTGACAGACGTGATGCACGAAGATTTGCGTCGTGCACGCTCTGCAACCATGAGCATGATCCCAACCAAAACAGGTGCGGCTGCAGCTGTAGGTTTGGTATTGCCAGAGTTGAACGGCAAATTGGACGGTTACGCAATGCGCGTACCAACCATCAACGTTTCTGTTGTCGATTTGACGTTCATCGCTAAGCGCGACACCACAGTCGAAGAAATCAACAAAGTATTGAAAGAAGCATCTGAAGGTGCCTTGAAAGGTATTTTGGATTACAACAAAGCACCGTTGGTGTCTGTTGACTTCAACCACAACCCAGCATCTTCTACTTACGACGAAACATTGACTAAAGTGAATGGTCGTTTGGTTAAAGTATCTTCTTGGTATGACAATGAGTGGGGTTTCTCTAACCGTATGTTAGATACGACTGTAGCTCTGATGCACGCTAAATAAGAAAATCCAATTGTGGGGCGCATCGCGTTGTTGCTTTTCCTCGCAATACTTGAGTATTGCTGTGGAAAGCGCCTAGCGCTGCATCCCCAAAATTGAATTTTCGGATGCTGAGACTCTGTGGGGCGCATCGCGTTGTTGCTTTTCCTCGCAATACTTGAGTATTGCTGTCGAATTTGCTGGAATGGCGCCTAGCGCTGCGTCCCCAAAATTGAATTTTCGGCTGTTGATACTCTGTGGGGCGCATCGCGTTGTAGGTGCTGCAACGGCGGTCCTCGCAATACTTGAGTATTGCTGTCGAATTTGCTGGAATGGCGCCTAGAGCTGCATCCCCAAAATTGAATTTTCGGATGCTGAGACTCTGTGGGGCGCATCGCATTGTAGGTGCTGCAACGGCGTTCCTCGCAATACTTGAGTATTGCTGTCGAATTTGCAGGATTGGCGCCTAGCGCTGCATCCCCAATTTGGATTTTTGAGTAGCTTTAGAGAAAAGCTCCGAACTATCGGGGCTTTTTTTTGTCTATACTGGGTAGCCTTCAGTTTGTTGGTGTTTTGCCGTTAGTACTAAATGTATCTAGCTCAGTTTTTATATAAAAGGCTTGTTATGACTTTTAATATTCGTCAATTGGTGCGTGAGAACAAAGGATTCTTGATTCTTGTCTTCAGTATGATCTTTATGCGCAGTGCTTTGGCCGATTGGTATGTTGTGCCATCCAGTTCTATGTATCCGCATCTACTGGAAGGTGATCGTGTGATTGCTAATCGTATCGCCTATGACATTCGAGTGCCATTTACAGATATCGTCATCAAACAAGTCGGTAATCCGCAACGTGGCGATATCGTGACATTTTTTTCACCGCAAGACGGGACACGACTGGTGAAGCGTGTGATCGGATTGCCGGGTGACACGATAGAGATGCGTGATCGCAAGCTCATCATCAATGGTGACGAGGCGCAATATCAAGAAGTGCCAGATGTACCACGTGAATACCTCACTCCTAAATACGAGCTCAGCCAACGAGTGTTCACCGAGACTTTAGGCGACCTCCACCACAATATTATCGTCATGCCCGATGTGTATCAATCGATTCAGTCCTTTCCGCCAATGACTATTCCAGAAGGACAATATGTGATGCTCGGTGATAATCGCGATAATAGTCACGATTCACGTTATTTTCATTTTGTGAAACGTGAGCTAATTACCGGCCGCGTGAGTCGCCTGATGTTCTCTCTGGATTATGAGAATAATTACATGCCGCGTTTTGACCGGATTGGTGCTCGAGTAGCACAATAAATCGTTTTTCTGAAATAAAAAGGCTGTCAGATTTTGAACCTGACAGCCTTTTTTATTGGTATCGTGAATGTTTATTTTGCGATTCTTGGGACATAACCCAAGGCCGCAGAAATTTGTGCAGCGGTGCTCATGAGATCACTCAGCCATGCCTCTTGCAGCCGATCTGCAGGCGCTGAAATTGAAAGCCCCGCAATCATTTTTCCCGTGTCGTCGTGGATGCCGGCTGCCATACAACGTACACCGAGTTCCAATTCCTCATTGTCTCGTGCGTAGCCATTTGCACGTACGGAGGCGAGTTCACGTTCAAGTTTGGCGACATCCGTAATCGAATTTTTATTGTGTCCGGCAAGGCCAGTGCGAGTGATATAAGCACGTAGTACCTTGGGTTCGTCGATAGAAAGAAAGAGTTTTCCGGTCGATGTCAGATGCAAAGGTGCACGGCCACCAATCGCTCGCACCACTTGCATCCCTGAGCGTTCTGAAAACGCGCGGTCAATGTAGACGATCTCATCGCCTTGACGCACGGATAGGTTAATCGTTTGATTGGTAATGCGGTGCAAGTTACGCATGAATTCGAGTGCCGCTTCGCGCACATCAAGGCGGCTCTTGACGATGTTGCCGAGTTCAAGCAAACGCATGCCTAGTCGATAAGTGCCAGTATCGGCACGGTCGACAAATCGCGTGATGACGAGATCATTCAAAATGCGATGAGTAGTGGAAGGATGTAGGCCGGTCACGCTCGCCAATTCTTTGAGGCTGACAGGATCTTGATAACGAGAAAGTGCATCTAACAAGGAAACCATGCGCTCGATCACTTGAATCGAGGTTTTATCATTTACTGGAGCGTCATTTTTCATGATGTGGATGGTGCAATGCAATAATTAAGTCATGTTATACCACATTGTGAAATCAATTGCCTAGGATTTCGACTCTAGTCGCTACAAATTTGTGCATGCTGTAAAGAAATGGGATCCCCGTTTTTCAGTAAGAATTGTGAATATGGCGATAAGTGTGGCGAAAATACGGTAAATTTATTGTGTATTTGCTTTTCGTGAAGATTTCAACCTAGAATCATTGCTTGAGTGTAATATGTAAGAGATTCGCTTGTTGGTTTGCAGGTTTTCAGTTTGCTTTTGCCTTACTCTTTGAGAATTAGGGAAGTGTGCGCTATGACTAATGCTGCTGTGATGTCGACTTCATTTCGCACTTCACCATGGAAAATTCTCTTGGTGGATGATGAACCTGATATTCATGACGTCACCAAACTGACTTTGCATCGCTTTGAACTTGATGGTCGTCGCTTGCAGTTTTTTGATGCCTATAGTGGCCCAGAAGCGAAAGAAATCTTGCGTCGTGAGCCAGACATCGCCTTAGTCTTTTTGGACGTCGTGATGGAAACCGAAGATGCTGGCTTAGAAGTAGCGCGTTGGATGCGTCAAGACTTGAAAAATCAATTTACCCGCATCGTTCTCCGAACTGGTCAGCCTGGCCAAGCCCCAGAAGAAAGTGTCATCGTTGATTACGATATCAACGATTACAAAGAAAAAACCGAACTCGATCGCACTAAATTATTCACCACGACCTTCGCCGCTTTGCGTGCTTATCGCGATATTTTTACAGTGGAAGAGGCGAGACGTTTTCAGGTGACCTATCGTGAGGGTTTGGAAAGAGTCATTGAAGCTTCTGCGCACATCTATCAACAACGCAACATGCATGATTTTGCCAATGGCTTGTTACAACAAGTCGTTGCCTTATTGCATCTAGAGAAAAGTATGTTGTTACGCCTACGTGGTGCCAGTGGTGTCTCGGGTGAAAATCGTTATGAGGTCTTGGCGAAAATCGGAAATTTTGACGACGATCATCAACTGTTCAGTACGGATCTGTTGCAGCACTTAAATGAAGCGACGGTCAATCGTATCTCTCGTTTGTATGGCGATACTTACGTTGGCTACTTCCCGAATCAAAGTGGGAAGGCATCTTTACTTGTGTTGCAGGGTGTTGAAAAAGTGAACGAGATTGATTCAAAATTGCTCGAAGTCTTTTCGTCAGGGGTGGCGATTGCATTCGATAATATTCTGCTTAATCAAGAGATCAGTGATACACAAGGTGAGCTCATCATGCGTCTCGGTGACGTTGTTGAATCACGTTCGCCGGAGGCAGGCAATCACGTGCGGCGTATGGCCGAAGTTTGTCATTTGCTGGCCATCGCATCAGGTATGGATGCAGATGAAGCTGCAGTGCTGAAGCAGGCGGCACCCATGCACGATATTGGCAAGATAGCGACGCCGGATTCCGTCTTGCTCAAGCCAGGTAAGCTCGATGCGGGCGAATGGGACATTATGCGTTTGCATCCGCAAGTAGGGATGTCGATTTTGCATGGATCACACCGACCCATTCTAAAAGCAGCCTCCATCATCGCGCATCAACATCATGAAAAATACGATGGTAGTGGTTATCCCCAAGGGTTAGCGGGTGAGGAAATACATATCTACGCGCGCATCGTCGCAGTGGCCGATGTCTTCGATGCTTTGATGCATAGCCGCTGCTATAAACCTGCTTGGCCAATCGATGAAGTGGTTGCCCATCTAAAGAACGTCAGCGGTTCTCATCTTGACCCTAAGTTTGTTGAACTATTAGTGCAAAACGTCGATCGCGCAGTGGAGATCAACGAGCGCTTCCCAGATTAATCCTGTAATGACTATACGGCGATTGGTATCCGAATTTGATAGAGCAATCCTTGCCCAGGTTGGCTCGTTGCTTTAATGCTGCCATTGAGTAGCCCCGTCACGAGGTTGTAGACAATATGAGCACCCAGTCCGCTACCACCTTGCCCGCGCTTCGTTGTGTAGAAAGGGTCGAATAATTTTTCGAGTTCGTCCTGTTCCATACCGCGACCATTGTCGGCGTATTCAAACCAGAGTTCTGATCCAGTTAAATTCATGCGAATATGAATTTCTCCTTCCTGTTTTTGCTCAAAGCCATGGTTGAGAGAATTGACCACAAAATTGGTGACGATTTGCGAAAGAGCACCTGGATGGCTATTGATTTTGAGCTGTTCGGGGCAATCGATATGGATCTGAATCTGCTTACCTTTGAGCTTTGGCTGCAGCGAAACCATGATTTCGTTGAGATACGAAGCGAGCAAGAACTCGCGTTTATCGTCGGAAGTTTGATCGACTGCCACCTGTTTGAAACTGCGTACCAACGATGCGGCCCGTTTTGTGTTCGCGTTGAGAATGCGCAGGGACTGATCGAGAACATCAAGAAATTGATCGCGCTGCCCCACGTCAAATTTGTTTGCTTCGATATCGCGCCGCGTAAGTCTTACCTCCTCGATCAAGTGTGTGGTGGCGGTGACGCAGATACCAAGAGGTGTGTTAATTTCATGGGCAACGCCAGCAACTAAACCACCGAGGGAAGCCATTTTTTCTTTGCGGACTAATTCGGTCTGAGCCTCGCGCAAGGCTAGTAAGGCGCTGTTGAGCGCATTATTTTGTTGTTCAAGGTCTGCTTTGGTTTGCCATAGATTGCGTTCAGAATTGAGTCTATCAATGGCGACTGCGATATGGCTTGCGACATAAACTAAGAGTTCCATATCGTTTTCGGAATACTTATTTCGCGCATCATAGCTTTGCACGATAATAACGCCATAAATCTGTTCGTTAATGATGATCGGTACGCCTATCCAACTTTGCGTATCGGCGCCGCCTAGGACTTGTTTGATGTCTCCTCTGGCGATTAATTTTTGTAGCCTAGCTTGATCAATCAATTGAGCTTTGCCACTATGAATGACAAATGAAGTCATACCCATGCCGAGAGGAAAACGATGCATGGCAGGTAGTTCGTCTTTTTCATCAATGAAGTATTGGACACTGATTTCTTCAGTTTCTTGATGATAGAGCGCTACCATGAAATTCTTCGCAGTGATGAGGCTATCGACGATGGCGTGGATATTGCCATATAACTCGTCTGCATCCGCTACGGAAAATGATAATTCAGCGATAGAGTAGAGTGCTTTTTGAATTTGCTCGGAACGCCGGCGTTCGCTAATTTCATACTTTAGGAGTGCAGTGCGTTCCGAGACCGCTTTTTCAAGCCTATCGACGCTCTGGAATTGTTGTAGTGCGTTGGAGACATGGCCTGCGATCAGTTGGAACAGCGCTTGGTCTTCATCGGTGTAGAGATAGCGCTGATCGTAGCTTTGGATCACCATCGCACCTAGGCAATCTTTTTGATGATCGAGCAGGGGGTAACCCATCCAATGTTCAGAGCGTGTTCCAGTGACGCCTTTCAGCTCTGGCAAAGAAGTCAGTTGCTCATCTTCTTCCGCCGTGACGATCATTTCTTTTTTATTCAGGATGACCCATTTGGTGAACGAGTAGCCTGACTCGTCAAGCCTGAATTTTTCTTCTGGATCGGGGGCGTCATCTACTTCATCCACAAAATAGGCGAAGCGGACCGCGTTTTCGTCGCGGTCGTAGAGGGCAATATAGAAATTCGCCGCATACATGATGCGAGATAGTGCGAGGTGAATCGCTTGGATAAATTCGCGAATGTCTGAGGTATGCGAGGAAAGTCGACCGATCTCTAACACCATCGCTTGCACGGCTTCAAGACGCTCTAGGCGGTTTTTCATCTTGGAGCTCCCATGGAGACCCGTTCAATTTCTTGGGCACTAGCTAGAGCTTAGACTAATTCACGATACTTTCAAAATATATAGCGTTGCATAGCAACAGAATCCTATCATTGCTGGGCTCTCCCCCAAATTGTCGCAAAAGGGACATAGTCAACTGTTGGCAAACCAGCACTTGCCCATGCCAACAAACCGCCGCGGTACCAATGTACATTGAGGTAACCCAAGGACTTTAATCGGAGTGCCGCATTGACGCTGAGCCAGCATTCCGGAGACGAACAGTACACAGTAATTGGTTTTGTTTTTTCCGGCGCGATACTACTCATGAGGGTACTGAGATTCTGAAGTGCGATTCCATCCATAGCATGCTCTTTACTATCCTTGCCATACTCGATTCCAATCCAATCGAAAACATATGCGTTCGGTAAGCTTGGGGCTCTGTCATTCGCGAATCCAATGGCATCGATCACCAGCATATTGTCTGCTTTGATTGCTTCAACCAAACTTGGTGTGTCTATCGTTTTGATACCATCCAACTCCATGGGTGTAGGAAAATGAACTCCTTCATTGAGGGTTCTGAGCTCATTCGTTGTTGGCATCCACCAATTTTGCTTCTCGATTGAACGATATTTTTCAGATTGGATGCGCATGTTCTGAATAGCTCTAGCGGATTGCTTATTGAACTGTGCGTACTTTGGCGCAAAGTCCTCATTATTCAGATTCACGAGTCGGCATGGACTTGCCGCTTTTTTCTGACAGTTCGACAACACAAACTGCATCATATTGACATCTTTGTATTTGCTGGAAGAAAAAGAATAGTTTTCGTTCCCGGAAACCGCAAAGGCTTTGTAATCGGTTCTTGCTTGATAGTTCTTGAAGGAGGTTTGCTGCTTGCTAGTGAGCTCGATTGTGTCAGGGAAAATCGGCTTGTTAACAATCGTTGTGCACCCAAAGCTAGCCAAGGCTATCGTCAGAATGATTAGTTTTCGCATATTCGGATGCCATCCTATTAAAATCAGAAGAATAGTGCCAATTTTATCATGAATTGTTTTTTTGATAAATTGGGATCGAGAGGGGATTTTTGTTGAGATCACCGTTATCGATACCTGCTTGCGATTAAGCAAGGCTTATGTCATCGAATTGTTTTCTTTAGCTGCTAGAATGCGCTCGAGTTAATTTCTATTCTGAAGGAATCTCACATGAGTGAGCAGCAATTACCGAATAATCAAAACGTCAGCGAGTTTAAAAGCAAGAGCGGTCTTAAACGCATCTTCTCCGCTTTCTTTTATTCTATAGACGGTTTAAGAGCCGCATGGCGTCAAGAGCATGCTTTTCGGCAGGAGTTGGTTTTGGTGGTGATCGGAATAGCGATTGCCTTGTTCTTACCGGTGCCAGCCTTAGAAAAACTGATGATGATTGCTGTTCTGGTTTTAGTGCTGGTCGTGGAACTTTTGAATTCAGCGATCGAAGCGGTAGTCGACCGTGTCTCTTTGGAGCGCCACGCATTGTCAAAAAATGCCAAAGACTTTGGTAGCGCGGCGGTATTACTGACGTTTTTGATCGCGGTTGCCACTTGGGCCGTGGTTTTGTACAACCGCTTTTGCAGTTAAATCAGATTATTGAAGCATTTGCAGGGCTTCCCGTAGACGCTGTAAAAATTCCTCAGCATTGGCTTTGCTAAACACGATCGGTGGTTTCAGTTTGAGCACATTGTCGTAAGGGCCATCGGTCGATAGCAAGATGTGATGTGCTTTGAGGTATTCAATCACCACATTGGCTTCTTCCGTTGCAGGTGTCAGTTTTTCCCTGTCTTTGACCATTTCGACGCCGATAAACAATCCCATGCCACGCACATCGCCGATCAAGTCGAATTCTGATTGCAGTGTGCGTAAGCCTTGCAGAACAAGGTCGCCGACAGCCTGCGCATTCGCCTGTAAGCTTTCTTGCTCGATGACATCCAAGACTGCTAGCCCCATGGCGCAAGACACCGGATTACCAGCAAAAGTGTTGAAGTACTCCATGCCATTCATAAAAGCCTGGGCGATCTCAGGTCGAGTGACGACTGCCCCCATAGGATGACCGTTACAAATGGGTTTGCCCATGGTCACGATGTCTGGTACCACGCCTTGGCTTTCAAAGGCCCAGAAATGTGAGCCTGCACGCCCGAAGCCAACTTGTACCTCATCGGCAATACACACTGCACCAGCGGCGCGGGCAATCGCATAGGCTTCCGAAAGATAGCCTTCCGGTAGAACAACTTGACCACCGCAACCGAGGATAGATTCGCAAAAAAACGCTGCTGGCGCTTGTCCTCTCGCGTGAATCGCGCCAATTGCACGATGTAAGTCTGCCGCATATTTTTTTCCCGCCAGTGGATCACCTCGACGGAAGCGACCGCGATAATCGTCTGGGATTTCAGCAACCTGGATATGAGCTGGACGCCCTTGGCCACCTTTACCATCAAACTTGTAAGGTGAAAGTTCTATCATTGTCGGCGAATTGCCATGGTAGGCATGGTCGACCACAATGATGTCGTTGGCTTTCGAATACGTCTTTGCCAGTCGTAAAGCGAGGTCGTTGGCTTCAGTTCCAGAATTCGTTAAAAACACGACCGATAGCTCATTCGGAAAGGTCGCACTCAGGCGCTTGGCATATTCGACGATATTGTCATGTAGGTAGCGCGTATTGGTGTTGAGCTGCGCCATTTGTGTTTGTCCAGCCGCGACCACAGCGGGATGACAGTGCCCCACATGACAAACGTTATTCACCATATCCAGATAGGCTTGGCCGTTCTGGTCAAATAAATAGGCACCTTCACCGCGTACCATTTTGATGGGCTCACGATAGGATATGCTCAGACTAGGATTCAAGTGACGACGGCGCAGATCAATAATTTCTTGTGGGCTGCGTTGAGGGATGGCTTGAGCGGTAGTTGTCATAATGCAGAGAGCGGAAGTGAGTGTCAAAGAACGCTGAGGATTAATTCTTGCAAAGCGGCTTGCCCCATGGTGTCAAACTGTTTCAACAAACGGCGCACGCCAGTTTGCGAGACCATGATATAGGTGTTTTCGGGATTTTTTCGATAAGCGCGTGTCGCCATCAGCACGCTTTGACTCAGGCGCGCCAAGATCAGGGCAGGTAAAACTTCTAACTCTGCTTTACTCAGCGGGTGCACCGATTGGTAGCCTTGTAGTATTGCCAGCATGCATTCTCGAATGCGCTCGGGTACTTCGGCATGTTGAAGCGCGTAGACGATGGTGATCGCCAAATCGACCACGCGTAAGTGACGGCACATATCACCGAAATCGATAATCGCATTCACCTCGACCTTGTTTGTTTCGAGGTCTTGCGTCCCTAATCTGTTACGAGCAACAATCACATTGAAATCATTTGCATCGTTATGAATGACCGCCATTGGCAATCGCTGTTTCCATTCGGCCTCATGCTGCGCAAAATAGCGCGTATGCTGCTCGACTAATGCGCGTAAATGTTCGTCTTCAATATGCACGATTTCGTTTTCGAGCTCGGGCAGATTGCTGATGCTCCAATCGACATAACGATTCATCGCACTGTGAGAAAAATCTTGTAGTCCACGATCGAGTTTTCCAATCGCGATCCCTAAACTGCTTTCAAGTTGAACGAGATTAATGTCAGGGTCTTTCGCAACGTCGGCATACACTTCGCCTTCGACAAAAGTGAGCAAACGCATGTGACATAGATGGGTGGCACTCGTTGTGGAGTCCAAATGCAATGGAATAATGTGTAAGCCCTGCTTGCTCAGCAAGACCTTGGGTAAGGCTAGATCAGGGCAGGTTTTCTCGAGATGCAGTAACGCGGCGTTTTCAATATCGAGATCAGCATAAGACCAATTCGGGTTTGCGATTTTGAATACGTAGCTGGCGACTGCTGTTCGAATCTTAAAATTACGGTCGGCATAAGAGGGGAGTTCGCTAATCGTCCCGGTGATTTGCCAGTGCTGTTGGACTAAATGGAGGGCGTCGTGAGCGGAGATATTCAACATGAATTGGTTTTGTACTTCAGTGCGTCAGGTGAATGGAGCGGAGTAGTTTTTTGAGCAGGATTCTTGATCGCATTTTCCCAAGTTGGATGAAATTCGACAACTAGTCGTCAAGTATACTATAAATATATTAGTAAATGTATTAATTGAGATGGCTAACTTGGCAGCCTATTGCTGCATCAAAAGTCGCACCAAAATTAACGCTGCCTTCCTTTCAGCGCCTTCCTTCCAGCGCCTTCCTTTCAGCGGCTTATAGCGCCTTCGTCATAAAGACACTCAAAGGATCAATCACGTAATCACCGAATGGCGGGCATTCGACAAAGCCGAATTTCTCATACATTTTTCGTGCCGCTATGAATTCGACTTGAGAGCCGGTTTCTAAACTTAAACGCTGCAAACCTTGTTCTTGAGCGACCTGAATGATGTGCTGCAGGATCGCCGCACCAACGCCTTTTTTCAGATGTTTTTCCGCGGTGCGCATGGATTTGATTTCGCCATGGTGGGCGTCGAGTCGCATCAACGCGCCGCATCCCATTAAGTCTTCACCTTCCCACGCGCTCCAGACTTGGATGTTGGGGCTTCGCAATGAATTCACGGCTAAGGCATGACAACTTTCGGGAGGAGAGATCGATGCCATGTTATTGAGATGAAGCTGAATCAAGGCGACTATCTTCTCGCCGCTAAGGTCATCTGCGCGAATTTCCATAGGATGTATTCCTCTATTGTTTGTAAGGGACGCGACCTGTGGGCACGACATCGGCGGCACTTAAGCAGTGGCCATGCTGGTCATCGAAAAACATATGGGGTTGAAAGGCTGCAAGCACGGCAGCCTTACTGACGCCGCCCATAAAGAAGGTTTCGTCGATGCGGATGTCCCACGCGCGCAAGGTGCGAATTACGCGTTCGTGTGCTGGTGACGAGCGTGCTGTCACTAATGCGGTGCGCAAAGGCAAGGCATGCGGATCATCTGCTTTGAAGTTATTCTGCAAATAGGAAATCGCTAATAACAAACGAGCGAACGGGCCTTCTGGCAGTGGTTTTTTGGCGTTCTCACGTTCATGTTGTTCAAACGCTTCTATCCCACCAGATTGATAGATACGTTCTGCTTCGTCAGAAAAAATCACAGCGTCACCGTCGAAGGCGATGCGAATTTGCTCAGGATCGGCGGCGGCTTGTGGCGAGCGATAGAGCATCGCAGCGGCAGTCCCAGAATTGATCGCAGCTTGCACATCATCTTCATGTAGAGACAAAAATAAACTGACATTAAAGGCCTTGAGATAGGGCGCTAGTGGAGCACCTCCAGCCAATGCCGCGCGACTAATATCGAGGCCGTAATGCGAAATGGAATTAAAAATGCGCAAAGACGTTTCGGAAGAATTACGTGACATGATCACCACTTCCACCAAACGCTTACCTGGCGTCATTTGATTGAGCCTGAGCAGTGCTTTGACTAAGGGGAAGCCAGCGCCAGGACGCAAGATTTCATTTTCGTGCTGTAGCTGATGTAGGCGGTAGGCGTCTAGACCTTGTTCTTGATAAATCTTTTCTTCGGCTTCGAGGTCAAATAAGGCCCGCGAAGAAATTCCTATCACCAGCAAGTTGTCGAGTGAAAATGGCATGATCAGATAATTTCGCTCAGGTGTTGGATTAAACGATTAATTTCATCACTACTATTGTAATGTGCGATCGAGACGCGGACCACACCACCATGTTTTTCTAAATCCAAGGCGTGAATCAGATGTTTCGCATAAAAATCGCCAAAGCGTATGCCTATGCCGTATTGGTCGATATGGCGCACGATGCTTTCCGATGATTTACCATCGACTACGAAGCTTATCGTTGGTACGCGTTTGTAACTTCCTTGTTCCACTTCAGATAAACCGATTATGCGAACCTGGGGGCGATGACGCAAAAACGAAAGCAATTGCTCAGCCAGTGCATTTTCATGTGCTTCAAATCGATCAAAGGCCAGTTGCATTTGCGCTCGTGCAGATCCCGCACCACCGAAACTTTGCCCCATTTTGACGAGGTAATCGCGAATTCCTCCACAGCCATAAGACAATTCAAAATTGACGTTGCCCGGTTGAAGTTTGTAAGGCAGATCTTCCGCATCGATAAAAAAATGATTGAGACCAGAGAGTTGGCTAAGCAAGTCGAAATGACCCCAGAGTACGGCATAGTGCGGGCCGAAGACTTTGTAAAAGCTAAAAACATAAATATCGGCGCCACTAGCTTGGACGTCGACCAAGCGATGTGGAGCATAGGCTACGCCATCGACACAGAGGCGGGCACCAACCGTGTGGACCAACTTTGCCACCTCCGCGACCGGATTGATGGTGCCGAGCACGTTAGAAGCATGAGTCATGGCAACCCACTTCGTCCGTGTGCTGAGCAAATTGTGTAAAGTTGAAAGTTCTAATTCGAGGCTGTGATGATTCACTTCCCATACTCTGATGATGGCCCCAGCCGCCTGTAAGCGTTTCCAGGCACCGATATTGGCTTCATGATCGGTGTTGGTGATGATGATCTCGTCGCCGGCTTGAATGCTTGGCAAAATCGCTTGAATTAGCAGGAACATCAAACCCGTTGTTGAGCCACCCATCACTACTTCGCGATCATCATAAGCATTGATCAATTCGGCGACTGCTTGACGTGCTTGGGCGACACGCTCGCCCGCTTGTTGTGAAGTGCGATAACTGGCACCAAGTTGCACGCTGTTGGTCAGCAGATAAGTGTGGATGCGATCTGCAACGCATTGCAAGACTTGCGAGCCGCCTGCATTATCAAGGAATACGGTTTGATCAGGCTGGGAGAAAGCGGGGAATTCACGGCGTACCGTTTGTAATTCAAGCTCGGTCAGTTTCATAGGTTTAGGTGATAAAAACAATCACATAACCTTACCACGAAAAGCTTAAATTTCGCTGCGCAAATCGTCTTTAACCAGCTTGGCCATCAATTCGTGGACGAAGATAAATTGGGAGCATCATACTTCCCCAAGCAATAAAGCCGATGAGCCATAAACTCGCGGAAATGTGAAGTAAGGATGGGTTGGCTTGGACGCTGGCGAAGACTCGCAATACAGCCGCGACATGCAAGACTAGGTAGAGCGCCCATAAGATAGGCTTAGCCTGTAATGTACGTCCACTATGTCCAAAGCTCACCCTACTGACGAAGGCAACGAGCATCGTGCTCATAAATCCCAAGGCGAGGGCGTGGATCATCGCTGAACCAATTTGCGCGCCCATAGCGCTCGCCGCCTGCAAAGCAAAAACGATGGCAAGCCAAGCAAAAGAAAGATGGAGCATGGCTAACAAACGGTTTTCAAAACTGCGGAATAGACCCCAGCGCCACGAAGTATTGGCAAAACTCATGCTAAGTAAGGCTGCAACCAGGGTTTGTACCCAAGCAGAGTCAACAATGCCCGCGAAGGCCAAACACCAACAGCCCGCGATCCAGCTCCCCAACAAGGAATAAGGGCGCCAGACTTGGTAGTTTTGCAGCACATTACCCGTAAAAAATGGCAACATACGATGGCAAACGGTCAGGAAAGTCGGTAATAAAAACGTGAAAAAAGCGAGCTGGCGTGCCACCAACCAAGCGACTTGCGAGCCGCAGGCCCACATAAACGCAGAGAGCATCGCCAAGATGCCACCGCACATCGCAGTCAGTAAAGCGAATGCATGTTTCTTATCTTCGCTTTTGCTATCGATGATTAACTTGGCCCAACGAAACGTCACCGCAGACCATGCTGCCAGCATTAAGGCAAAGCCTGAAATGCGCAAGGGTGGCAAGCCGACGAGAGAGGCAAAGAGCACGAGGACGACACCGGTAAAATAGGTGGAGCCGTGCAATAGAAAATGATGAGACGAGGCTTCCACGTTTAACCAACGTGGGCCGGCGGTGAAGGTGAAGCCGAGGATGAACAGCGGGAAAACACCGAGTGGCATCAAAATGCCATGCAAGGGCACCGGCCAAGCGACAGAAAATTGTAAACTCATCCACCACCAGATGAAGAGCGTGAGGAGAGCCGTCAAGCCCAAGAAAAAGTACAAACGGTGAGGGGCTTGGGTGAGTTGTTTCATGATCTGCAAAAAAATCGCTGACTTGATCAATCCAATTCAGTTGAATTGGGCGAATGCTAGCCAATGGACATCGAAGGCGACATACTAGCCGAATCGAGGGCGAAGAGATTTGATTCAGGACAAGCTTTGCCCGCCGAAGGCGAAATCACGGTGTAGAAAATTGCTCGAAGGCGGCTAAGGCATCAGCCGCGTACATCAGAGACGGACCGCCGCCCATATACACACTCATGCCCAAGGTCTCTTCGAGCTCTGCACGAGTTACGCCAAGTTTAACGAGAGCTTGAACGTGAAAACCGATGCAACCGTCACAGTGAGCCGCGATGCCTATGGCAAGAGCAATCAGCTCTTTCGTTTTCTTGTCTAAGGCGCCATCTTTACTTGCTGCCTGGGCGAGCAAGGAAAAAGCCTTCATGACGTCGGGTGTGTCATTGCGTAACTTTGCTAAAGAAGCTGAAAGAGACTGGGTGATATCTTTAAAGTCTTTACTCATGATATGGCGCGTTCTTTTATTGAGAACTTAATCTAATTTACAAGTCTTGATACCGAGAATTGTGTACGCTGGGCAAAAACGGAATAATCCAGTAAGTAACGGCACGATGCCAATCCAACCAAAAGCGTTGATCCACCCCATCAATGTCGCTGTGATGAGAGCGAGGCCAACAAGAATACGTAAAACGCGGTCAATTCCACCTACATTGAATTTCAACATGTTGCACTCCCTAGAAGTTGAGGTCGGTTCAAAGAAACATTGCTTATTCACTGTATAACTAATTGCGCAAATAAGCATGTGATGCAATTATAGTTGAGGAAGACACGCTGTCTATACTGTCAGGTTTGAGTTAGATCAAGCTATGTGTTTTCAATGTTTCTTTAGATGTAGTGTTCTAGCAGATTGCAGCGCCAAGCTTAATGAGCCAAGCAGGGCGTTCACTCGCATCAATCCAATATTTCACTGCGATTCCCAACTCGGTGTCGCCTTCGATGCGCAAGCGACGCCGAAAGAATAGACTGTCGGCGTCTTCAGTGCCTGAGGCGAGCTTGACGAAGTCGATAGCATTGGCCGCTAACATCACATCGTAGTTTTGCATTGGGCTACGAACAAACTTTCCCGCGTCACATTCGAAGAAGAGTGAAAGTCCCAGATCTTCTACAACTAATTTAAAGCGTTTGCCGTATAAGGTTACGGGTGCGATCAGCAATTGTTGTCGACGCGCATACTCCAACAAGAGCATCAGCGGTGTATGGGATAGAACAGCAGGTAGCTTGCTTCCGATTTTTGCGAACGGTGTCGGAAAGTGGAAGTCATTAGATAGAGATGGGCTTGGCATAGAATCGAAAATGACGTGGATGACGTGAATGACGTGCAATGAAAAGACTAGATGGCTTGAATCGGAATGGTTTCCCAGCGCATGCCTGCTTTGCCAAGCCAGTATCCGTTACTTCGATCTGCATGGGGTGGTAGAAATGCCGTATCGACTTGGGCGGCCTGATGTGTTTGGCGAGCACGGTCAAAGGCTTGCACGATCTCTGCCATGTGTGAAGACTGGGGCTGTAGGCGAATATAGTTGATGCCCATTTTGATTAAGCTCGGTAGTTGTGGGCCGAGATCCAAACAATTCGCACTTTGGGTTTGTATGCCATTGATGGTCAAGAAGTCAGTCTGTTCTCGCGTTGCCAGTGCTAAGCCATCAGGGTAGTACTCGCAACTAAATTCACAACTGTCTTTGCGTAGCCGATGACGACGCGCGGTGAAACAGCGTGAAGAATAAGCGAGAGCCATTCGTCCCCATACTTGAATTTCTGTTTGCATGGTGTCGGGTTTGCGCATTTGCAGGATCTGAAGATCATCGCGTGGCAGTTCGATGGGGGGGATAAAGCGTTGCGCACCTAGGCCATGTAACCAGCTTAATGTACCTTCGTGATACACATTCAGATGCGGGCCAGCAATAAACTTTTCTCCCATCGCATGGATGGCTCTTACCGCACTAAAATCACTTGCCTCAACTTTGAAGCCTTCCGCATAGGCCGCATCAACACACTTGCGCATGTGCCGGCGGTCGGTCTCGCTATCAATTAAGGTCAGCGTTGAGAGGATGACTTCTTTCCCTGCATCCCGACAGTCTTTGGCGATGCTAATCCAATCTGGGAGACGAAGCTGATGGCGTCGTGAACAGACAACCTCACCTAGATAAATAGTGTCAACTGGCCAATGCATAGCATCAGCATAGAACTGTAGCGTCTTTTCGCGCGGCCAGTAGTACGAGAGAGGAGCCAAAGAAAGCTTGAGCGTGGCTGTCATGATGTGTCCAATTCAGAAGAAATTCAAATGAGATCAAGCAAAGCAGGTCAAGAGTGAGTGTTATTTCCAAGGTCGTTCAAAAGCGCCTTGGGTCACTTGTGCGCCTTCCGCGTGTCGAGCCAAGTTGCTGTGCCAATCAGGGCGGGCAGAGTAGCGCTCGGGGTTGCGGCCGGCAGCGTCGATGGCTTCCCTCAAAGTACCCACCACTTGCCCCACATAATTGGGGCTACGTTGGCGACCCTCCACTTTGAGTGCGGCAACCCCCATTTTCATGAGTTGTGGCAAGAGATTAATCGCATTCAAACTGGTCGGCTCTTCTAGCGCGTAGTCGACTTCGCCAGCGACTTCAAAACGCCCCTTGCAAAGTGTTGGATAGCCCGCGGCTTCCCCTGGGCCATATTGATCGATTAAGGTTCCACTTAAGCGAGCAGACAAGACACGTTCTTTTTCTTCCCAACTGACCGCATGCGCTGGCGAGCAGACGCCACGGTTATTCGGCGAATCGCCGGTTGCATAGCTCGATAGCAAACAGCGGCCTTCAACCATCACACACAAACTGCCGAAGCCGAAAACCTCAATCTCGACCGTGGTTTGTTGAATAATTTTCTCGATCTCTGCGAGAGTAAGAACGCGCGGTAAGACAACACGGCGAATGCCAAACTGCTCGCGCATCAACTCGATCGCATCGACAGTTGTTGAGGAGCTTTGCACGGAGAGATGCAAACGTAAGTCAGGATAGCGGTGTCGTGCGTAGGCCATTAAGCCAGGGTCGGCCAAGATCACGGCATCCGCCTCATACAAAACTGCTGTGTCGATGGCGGCATGCCATTCTTCGGCATTGCGGGCTTGGGGAAAGGTATTGATGGCAAATAGCACTTGTTTGCCGTGTTGGTGTGCGTATTCAACACCTTGGCGAATTTCAGTTTCACTGAAGTTAAGGCCACCAAAGTTGCGCGCATTGGTGGCATTGCGTAAGCCGAGGTAGACCGCATCTGCTCCCTTGTTGATGGCGGTCTTGAGTGCTAGCAAGCTGCCAGCTGGAGCAACTAAATCCATAGTTTTCATGGACGAGATGTTAAGCATGGTTACGCTTCGCGTCTTTGTCCCAAGTCAATGAATTGCGCTTGATTTTTAACTCATTTTGGCCTATCGGCACACGTGTTTTGCTCATCCTTATCGTGGGCTATTGTTGTATCTTGCACTCGGCTCCAGATAAAGATGAGATCGATTATCGTTTTGGGCTATGATGCGAGCAAATCAACCTTGTGCAATCATAAAGAGCCTGATCTTTGAAGGAGCGAGAAATGAAGCAATCGAACATAGAGTCAGTTGAAGCGTTTGTTGATGGCCAAGCGGTAAAGTCAAAACGCAAACTTCTTCAACCCGCTAGGAATGGCTTGGTATTAAGCGCTATCTCAATTGCGCTTCTTTCGATTGGTGCTAGCCATTTTAGTGCCATGGCACAAACGGCTAATAAGAATAAAAATGCGAACAAACCTGGTGCGCCAGCGGCGAAGGAAGCTGCGGTTGTGCAGGTAGTGAAGCCACCGATTGCATACGCTTATATCGATGCTGCGACCAGTACCAGTGATATGCCGGGCATGAATATGATGGGGGCAGCGATGCAAGGCTCGCAATCAGGTGGCGGCTTATTTGGTGCTTTGAAAGGCATGGCGAAGGGGGCGACGACACC